>CAMAUY010000041.1 GCA_945861565.1 Akkermansia muciniphila | reverse complement strand
TATCCAAGAGGCCACTAAAGAAGAACGAAGCGTTACGGACCCGTGTGGAGGAAGATCTTATGAACCTCAACAATAATCCAGAGTTGGTGCGTTCATTTTTTATGGCAGAAAGTGTAGTCTATGCTAAAGACTGATCAGTAAGTGAACGGACTGACACGGTTGTATTGGTCGCCGGAGGAGATAGCGCCGCTGGTCAGGACGGCATTGTTTTTGGAAAGTGTCCATGAAACTCCTCGGCCGATGTCACGCCCCATCCAGACGCCCCCGTTGATGGAGATGGCGCCTGAGAAGGGGCTGGTCCAGGTGACGTTTCCCTCCCCATTGCCGACGCCGTTGGCCGGATCGGTCACATGCACCACCACGTCGCCGGCCGCGTAATCCCGCCCGAAGTTCTCAGCTCCATTGCTGCGGTACCAGAAGGGCAACCGATTATTTCCGTCCTGCGACATGGCCCATCCTGGCTGCGCTGCGGTCCATCCGCCCAGGGTTTGCTGCCATGCATTGACATGGGGCAAGGCGTTGTTGCCCTGGTTGTATCTCCAGACGCCATTGGGATTGGCCGCGTCGCTCCAGCCAGCCCTCAAATCCCAGATGACCGACTCGCAGGCCGCCTGATAAAGTATCGCGATCTCCGCATTGCTCAGGGCGCGACTGAAGAGGGCCACTTCATCCACCAGACCCGTGTAGTAGGCCGTGGGCACTCCGCTCTGAGCTATACCTCCGATGAGAAAAGGGGCGCTATTCCCCGGCGTGGCGAGACCGGCCCTGCTGGCCTGCGCCATACTCCCGTCCACATGGATGGAATGCGTGCCGCCCGCACGATAAACCGCCACGATCTGATGCCACTGGCCGTCGTTGACGTTCGATGTGGAGACGGGGGCCTGGGCCACCCGCTCCCCTCCCGTAACGAAGGTCGCCTTATTTAGAACGCCGCCATTGTCGTTCTGATTGATCGCAACATAGTAGCCATTCTCGGAGTTTGCCGTGTGTTTGCCCAGCGGGAGGGTGTCGCGCCCCGTCTCCGTGTTTTTCACCCAGAACATGATCGAGTAGTCTCCACTCGTGAAGCCGGGCACGGAAGTGCCCATGTTCACCAACCCGCCCGCCGAGCGGACAAGACTGATCGCATTTCCGGAAATACCGCCCCTTGCAAACGAGGCGCCATTGGCGGTCAGGGTGCCGGGGAAAGTGCCCGCACTGTCGGCTGCAATGTTGCCTCCGGTTTCGTCAAAGCGCCAATAGGCCACCGGCCCGGCCCTGAGCACGGCTTGCGGGAAACCAGGCAGCGGATTGGCCGCCAGCGGACCGGGAGCCACAGGGGTGACAAGGACGGAAACACCGCCATTGTTGTCGAACATACCACTATCCGGAGTGGCGAAGACGAGTCGGGTCGGTGCCGTGAAGGTCCACTCCGTCAGATAAGTGCCCGGCACACCCGCACGTCCCGGCGGAGCGGGACGAATTTTGTTGTAGGAAACATTGGCAATGCTGGCGCTGTAGGCGGCCGCTGCGGAACCGTAGCCAATCGGATCCAGCCCGCCGTCGAAAATCTGATGCTCGGACGGGTTGCTAAGAGCCGTGGACTTGAACACCAGGTAATTTTCAATCCACGGCGAATTGTAGGTCCAACCCGAGTAAATCCTGGCAAGCTGCGGGGCGGTCAGCGCCGGAAACAGGGCCGCGGTATCCGTTGGATTCACGAGCCGGAAACCATATGTCCCGGCCGGCAGCAGCAGCGAAGGTGCTGTGGCCGGAGGCTGATACCAAAGGGACTGGGTGGCATCCGACAAAAAGGAGCCCGCTCCATGCACCTTGGCATCGATGTTCACGATGTTAGTGTCCGCGGGCAGACTGTCGTGGTGGGTGGGATTGGTCCCCTCGAGAAACTCGGTCAGGTTGTCTCGCGTATCCCCATCCAAGTCACCGCTTCCCCTCTGCGCCAGGTTTCCAAAGTTTGCGATCTCCCAGGAGTCCCCCATTTCGTCATCATCCGTGTCAATCAGGAGCGAGGCGCTGTTGCTGGTGACGCGGGTCACATCGCGCGTGTCTGCGACGACGACGGAAAACGATGCCACATCGCCGGGCGCGACCACCGGGTCGACCGGATCTTTGACGATCTGCGGTGCGGTCAGCGTGGCTGCGCCCGCTCTGGTGGTCCGGTTGCCGCTGGCATCGTGGGTGACATTCCCGTCCTGCGCCGCGGTCGGTCGCGAGACCGCCACGAGCAGAGAGACTGCCACGCTCCAGCGAGCGCTAGTTAGAAGAAGGGAAGAAAGCATAGGTCATTGATAGATGGGGAGAAGACTGGCGGACGCGCAAAAAATTGCAACGTCCACCAGCCTAGGAAAAACGAACAAGGTAACTCTACGGCTCAGGCTTGCGCAGCACACGTCGCAAGTAACGCCCCATCAGTCCAACCCATCTACCCGCAAATCAGGCTGGTCACTTCACTTCGTAGAGGACCTCGCACACTTTGGCAAGATCCTCGCCAATCTCCTTCGAACCGAAGCCTGGGCGGGCATGCACGTTGTTCACGAACAAGGCAAAAACTAGCTGCCGGCCGGATCGAGTCGTCAGATAGCCGGCCAGAGTCTTGCTCAGCACCAACGGTTGACCACGCAAACCATTAAACCACGTCAGGGTGCCGGTCTTGGCGTGAACCTGCCCCCGGATCGGGCTATCGATCGGAACCGTTTGCGCGAGCGTTCCGTCCACACCCATTATCGGCAGACCGCGACGATAGACCTCAAAATCTCGTCGCTTACACATTGCGCGGAGAAGTTTTACGGTCGCAGCAGGCGTGACGAAATCGGAGCGTGTCCCACCGCTACCGCCGTTCAACGCGATCGAATCCGCGTCCACGCCGACTTTGATCAGAAAATCTCTTTCGCGCGACAATCCATCGGCAAGGGTTCGTTGGCCGTTTTTGGCGGCAAGCAAGTATGGAAGGATGTTGGCATGAAGGTTGTGGCTAACTTTGAGGATCAGTCGAATATTCTCGGCAAACGGCGGCGAGCGAAGCAAGGCGACGCGTGGCAATGCTAGGGTCGTTTCCCGAGGAGGCAGAATAGCCTGCGCAGCACCGGACCCGGGATTTTCCGCACCCGGAGTGGCGATGCTGGCACGGCGGAGCGCTTCAGCAAAAAGGCATCGGGCAAACTCCGTGGGGTCCGGCACTTCGAAAATCTGCGTGAACGGCGCACGCCCCTCGGCGATTTTGCCCGTCAAAGTCAGGATTCGGCCCTGTTCGCGAATTGCGATTGCCGTCGCGCTAGCCCCAACCGAAGTTTCAATCTTGGATTCCACGGTCCACAGGGTTGTCTGCGGCCGCCAAGTAACTCTTGCTAGCTGGCCATTCGTCGTGGGCTCAATCAAGAAATCGATCACATTGTCATTGACGATGATTGGTGTAGTTATCGAGGGGCCGCTTCCACTCCCTTCGTCCCGTTCGAAAAGCCGGTCGTCGATCAAGACGCGGCCGGCGATGCGTTTGATTCCGGCGGCGGCCACCTGATTGGCCAGCGAGTTTAATCCGGCGAGGGGATCTGGAGCCGTGAGGGTCGCGTCATCAAAGTAGGCGGCGTAGGTATGGTCGCTGCGGCTAAAGGCAATTTCTCCCGTCTCCGTAGTCCGTCCCCCCAGAGTAAGGTCGCCCGACGCAATCAATACTAGGTCGCCCGACAGCGTGCCCAAAGGATCCACCTCGCCGCGGCGGACCACGGTCGTCTCAAAGCAGAAGTCGGCACCTAGACCATCCAGCGCGGCGGCGACTGAAAACGTTTTGGCCACTGACGCGGGCGCGAACAACTTGTCCTGGTTTTTTTCATAGACTTCCTCGCCGGTCGCCTGATCGACGAAAACGGCACCCCAGTGAGACTCACGGTATCGAGCCGTTTCCGTAATGGGAGCGATCCGGGCGGCCACGTCGCCTTCGGCCCAAACAGCGACGGAACCGACAGGAAATACCGACAGGAAGGAAGCAAGAAGTGCGCGGATAACTCTCCAAGGGATCGCTGGCAGTGCTTGAGAATGTCGTCGGAAGGTCTGCCGCGCAGCGCCAATGCGAAAGTTCCGCCCCAATTGATTCGAAGGCCTTGGAAGGTAATTGTTCATCGCAACCTGGAAAGGACCGCCGATTTGCTCGAGAGCATCGACCCAGCAAGGCCCTGCTACAGCCGCGCTCTGGAGGCGCGCGCTGATCGACGGTCTATTTTTTGGGGCTTGAGCCTTCGCCAATCCTGCGACAGTTAAATGCTTGTTCACCTTCCCGCCAAGTCAATCCGGTCACGCGCCCCTGCCCGTCGCGCTGAAAAACCACGGCAGCGTATTTTAATCGGTATTCGAAGGTGTCGCGAGCGACGGGTTCGAGGAGAAAATCGCCCTCGCCGGCGCCCAACAAGAGGGCGTCTCGACGACTTCGCACGGTCAGATTAAATCCAGGAAAAACTTCATAATCTCCCGCGTACTCCTGAGGATGAATTGTCAGGTTCCCGGTGCGCGGAAGGCGCGGCTTTGGGGGATCCAACGGATTTCCGGTGGCAATCGCCAACAACGCGCTGCGAACCTGGCTGAGAGCTCCGGTCTCAATATTGCCGAGATACACGATCGTAAGTCCATCATCCAAGAAAATGTCGAACGACGCGTTGAACCCGTAGTATACGCCGTCATGACCCGCTTTCAACCTTCCATAGAGTGAGGTTACTCCCAGACCCAAGCTGCGGCCATCTGCATTCGCAGTCAGCATCGCGCGTCGAGAGGCCTCCGACAGGAAGGCATTCCCGCGCAATGCTTTCGACCACTTTGCTAGGTCATCGACAGTTGAAAATACTGCGCCGGGGCCCCAACTCGACCTGGCGGAGACCGATGGGGCCGGACCTAATTGATCAACGCCCGGGAATGGGCAATAGCCGACCGCCAATTTTGGCACGCCCGTTTGCGGCCGGAGAACTCCGCTTTGCGTCATGCCGGCTGCAGCAATCACCTCTGACTCAACGAAGTCCGGGTAATCCATACCCGAAACCAGCTCGATGATTCGGGCTAAGACCCGGTATCCGTTATTGCTGTACTGCGTCTTGGTCCCTGGATCCGCAAGCAGCGGAACGGATTGAATCAACGCGACAGTCTCCGCGGTCGTCAATTCCTGAACTCGTGTCTTCTCAATGTTCGGCAAATCACGCGAAAGACCTGCCCGATGCTCCAGGAGCAGTCGCACAGTGATTGTTTCCGCGGAAGGGAAGGCAGGGAACCAAGCCATTATCGACTGATCCAGGGAGAGTTTTCCCCGGTCATGAAGCCGCAATATTGCCGCGGAAGTAAAGGACTTGCTGATCGATCCAATCAGGAATCGTGTGTCTCGTGACACAGGAATTTGCCATTCGCGATTGGCTAAGCCATAGGCGCGAAACATCTTAGTGTGATCCCCGTGCGCGATCAAGACAGCGCCGGAAACGTCGTGTCGGGCGACCAGAGGGGACAGCGCGTTGTCCACCATGGCCCCAAGTTCGTTCTGCCCTTGGGCCGAGCAACTGAGCAGCGAGGCGCACAGCAGAGCGAAGCGGACGCCGATACTTGTTGTTTTGGACATAATGCCCCTCATATATCTGTTTTCTTGTGAACGCTCAATCTGTTAATAATTGCCGGTGTATGCGCCGGCCAAATGCACCCAGTTGCCGGCATCACCCGCCGGGATAAGAGCACTCGCACTCTGAAAATTACTCACCCATGAACCGCCTCCATTTCGCAATTCGAGGACGAAGAACGAGGACGAGGACGAGGACGATTTTAAGGACCCATTTGCGGCGCTTTCGTCCTCGTCCTCGTCCGTCGTTAGAGAGAGGCGTTACGAGAATGCAGCGCTTCAAACTCGCGGGGGAATCGGCCGTGTATCGGTGCGATCTCGCGGATCGTTGTCGGTCCGAGGTGGGTGGACGATCTCGAGAAAGAGTTACTCGCCCGGAGCCTCGGCTCTTAGAACCTGTTCAAAAAAGTTTCAAACCGGCCCTTAGGCCAGGATCTCGTGAAGGACCCGTCCATGGACGTCCGTGAGGCGGCGGTCCAACCCGTTATGACGCCAGGTGAGTTGGGTGTGATCCAGGCCCAACAAATGCAGGATCGTGGCGTGGAGATCATAGCACCAGGTCGTTCCCGATGCGGTTTTCCAGCCCCACGCGTCGCTGTGACCGTGGGTGCTGCCGCCCTGTACGCCGCCGCCGGCCAACCAAGTCACGAAGGTGCCGCCGTTGTGATCGCGGCCATCTCCGCCCTGAGCAAACGGAGTGCGGCCAAATTCGGTGGTCCAGATCACGAGTGTGTCGTCCAGCATTCCGCGTTGCTTGAGGTCGAGCAGGAGTCCCGCGATTGGCTGATCCACGCTGGCCGCCATGGGAGGAAGTTCCTTTGGAATGCTCCCGTGATTGTCCCAGTTGTTCACCGCACCCTGGGGACCGCTCCAAACCTGGACGAAACGCACTCCACGTTCCGCGAGTCGTCGCGCCAAAAGGCAGCGACGGCCGAAATCTTCGGTGTGCTTTTGATCCAAGCCGTAGAGGGCCCGCAGGGTTGCGCTTTCCCGCGAGAGGTCGAACGCCTCGGGTGCACTCAATTGCATTTTCGCTGCGAGTTCACTGGCCGTCACACGCGCTTCCAGTCGCGAATCCGTCGGATCCTGCGCCGCATGGCTGCGATTAAGTTTTTGCAGCAAGGCCAGACCATCGGTCTCCGAGGTGCGCGCAAATCCGAAGCGTTCTTTCGGAAATAAATCGTGAATGGCACCCTCGTACACGGTTGCCTGATGGACCGCAGGCAGAAAGCCGGCGGAAAAGTTGCCGCGCTGATTATACGGCAGCCCGCGGGGGTCGGGCAGCACAACGAACGTCGGCAAATTATCAGCGAGATTGCCCAGTGCATAGCTCACCCAAGCCCCGAGACAGGGAAATCCCGGCAGCAGAAATCCCGTATTCATCATATAGCTCCCGGGTCCGTGGACACTGGTCTTGGTGGTCATCGCCATCAGGAACGCCAAGTCATCCACCCGTTGCGCCACATGCGGAAAGAGACTGCTCACCCATCGCCCGCACTGCCCGTATTGACGGAACTCGAAAGGCGATTTCATCAGCGCACCGCAGTCGCCGGTCTGGCCTTCGGGCTTTTCTTTCGGTCCGAGCTTTTGTCCGTGTAACCGTGAAAGTTCCGGCTTGGGATCGAACGTGTCCATTGGACTGACCCCGCCGTTCATGAAAAGTTGGATCACACGCCGCGCTTTGGGTCGGTGTACCCGCCGCCCCGCAGGCGCCGATCCAGGGGCCAGTTCACCGCCCCGTGCGAGGAGATCGGTCAGTGCGACCGCTCCGAATCCGCCACCGAGTTGGCGGAGGAAACTACGTCGACCCAAGGCGAAGGGCATCGCGTTCATGCAATTCTCTCAATCTACAAAAAGGAATTCATCGCTATTAAAGAGTACCCGGCCCAGCGCCGCCAGCCCGTGTTGGGCAGAGTAGGAGGTGAGATCGTGCAGTTCTTCCTCCGTCGGGTCCCGGAGCCAGACCAGTCGGACCGCCGCACGAACCCGATCCGCCGAGTCCGCTGCCATCGACGCCAAACGGTCACCGAAGCGCTCGCTCAGTCGCAGCACAAAATCGTCATTCCAAAGCGCCAATGCCTGCAGCGGTGACGTGCTAAATGGGCGCGTCGGGGCGAGCTGAGCCGCATCAGGAAAATCCAGTGCAGCCATGAACGGATCCTCGATGTTGCGGTAGACCATCCGATAAATGCTGCGCCGGCCCGCCCCCGGGTTGTCCCAGTCGTGAGCGGAATAATCGACCGTCGGCGTCACTTGGATCCCCGGGCCCAGTGTGAAATGCATGACGGCGGGTCCGCCCATGGTTGAGTCGAGCCGGCCGGCGCAGTTCAGCACGGTGTCGCGGAAGGATTCCGCGTCGAGCCGGTTGCGGCGGGGCGGTGTCGCCTCGGCTGTACGGAACGTTGCGCTGGTGACAATCATGCGGTGCAACCGCTTCAGCGAACCTCCATGGTCGCGGAAATCCGCCGCCAGCCAGTCCAGCAACTCCGGATAGGCGGGCGGATTTCCCATCCGGCCGAGATCGTTGGGGGAGTCCGCGAGTCCGCGACCAAAATGATAATGCCAGACGCGATTGGCAATGCTTCGCCAAGTGAGTGGATTGTCGGGCGACGCGATCCAATCGGCCAGCGCCGCACGCCGTTGGGATTCCTCCGGCATTGCCTCTCCGGCGAAACGTGGCGGCAAGGCTGTGACACATTCCAACGCGCCGGGTTGGGCTATTTCCCCGGGCAGACTGAGTTCACCCCGACGCAGCACGCGAATTTCACGGGGCGTCGGCACCGAGGCTCTTTCGCCGTGGCGCGAAACGTCCCGGCCGGCGGCGTAAACCTGCTGGATTGGAGGTAGCCGACTTAGTTCAACCCTGGCCCGCGTCCGCACCGCATGAGTCGCGAGTGCGAGGCGCTGGCTCTCGTTCCGTTGCGCCTCCGGAATCGATAATGCCGCGACAACCGCGTCCGGTAGGATGACGGCACGTTCGGCGTCATCGGGCGTCACGGCGATACGAGCCCGTCCAATGACGTGACCGCGGCCGTGCAATTGTTTTACCACCACCTTGAGCCGGGCCGTCGCTGGGACGGTCAACGTTTCCGTCAGCACAAACACGGCGCGGTGCGCCTCTCCCACCCGGGGGTGAATGCCCCAAGCCGTGCCTTCACTGCCATCCAGGCTGTGGGAAATGGTCCAACCCTCCTGATCGAAATCAGAGAACGCGCGGCGCAGGGCGATCCGCCGAGGATCCAGTTTCCCTTCCGTCAACCACAACTCAAACTCACTCAAGTGCAGGTTGCCATTGTCGTATCGACCCGGACCCCGGTGAGGTAGGGAATCGTCGGTCATTACTTCCAGACGGATTGCAGTGAGTTGGGTCGCCGTGTCCTTGAAGAAGAGGGTCAACGTTTCCTTCTCCGGGCGTTTCCCGCCGGAGAGCACCGAACCGTCGTCCCGAGCGGTCAGTGTGGCACCACCCGCCGACGTGAATTCGGTGGGCGAGAGAATCTTCCACACGGCGGGTTCAATCTGGGTGGCCATCCACGCGGCGGTGATCTCGGCGGCCTCAGCGCTCTCCAGGACGACTCGGTTCGTCTTCTCGGCGGCTACGGCGAGAAGTTGCCAGCGAGCACGGGCCCGGCCGACCGCGGGATCGGAATCGAACGCGATATCCCCCTTGCCGACGCCGGCAAATACCGCAGCCAGTGCATAGTAATCGCGCTGCGGAATCGGGTCGAACTTGTGGTCGTGACACCGCGCGCAACCTGCGGTGGTGCTTGTGAAGGCCGCCATGGTCTGCACAATTAGATCGTCACGATCCGTCACTTCAAACGCCATGGGTGCCGTGCCGGCAGCGCTTTGATCGTACGGTCCCGCGCCCAGAAACCCGAGCGCCGGAGTCCGCTGCGGTTGATCCGGATAGAACACATCCACCGCGAGCTGTTCGCGGACGAATCGATCCCATGGGATATCCGCGTTGAAGGCGGCGATGACATAGTCGCGGTAGCGCCAGGCGTTTTGACGGATGCGATCGTGCTCGAATCCGTGGGTGTCCGCGAAGTGGATCGTGTCGAACCAATGCCGAGCCCACCGTTCGCCGTACCGGGGATGGGCGAGCAACCGATCCGCCCAACGTTCCATGACGCGTTGTTCATGTTGTTCACGAGCATCGCTCGAATCGGCGGGCGTAGCGTCCCATTCCCCCTGAAACGCCCGCAGTTCCTCCGGCAGCGGAGCCAGGCCATGGAGATCGAAGTAAAGCCGGCGCAGGACGGTGCGCGCCGTGGCAGAACGCCCGGGCCTCAGTCCGGACTGGTTTGCGGGGACGGACAAGAACCCATCGATGGGATGGGTGTGAGCCTGGCCGGCAGTTTTCGGGACAACACCGGTCCGGAGCGGCCGCAGGGACCACCAATCGGTGCTCGACAATTTGCTCACGACGGCGATCCGGGGATCCGGAGCCCCCCCGAGAATCCAGTCCTCCAGCAGTTGAATCTCACCGGCCGACAACGGATTTTTGGGTGGCATCGCGGTGTCGGGATCTCCGCGACGAATGGCCTGTATCAACCGACTTGCTTCGGGTTGACCGGGGACAAGGGCCGCGCCCGATTTGCCGCCGTTCACCCAGCCCGAGCGGGAATCGAGCGTGAGACTCCCCTTCATCTTGCCGGCGGTGTGCGAATGGCATTCGAAGCAACGCTGCTGAAGGATCGGTTCAATTCGATCACGAAAGAATGCGTCGTCTATGGGCGCCGCCGATCCGCGCAGCGCGAGGAGCAGGATGCTGAAGCGAAGCCAGGTATTAATAAGCATTTCAGCCGGTGCGTCGAGGGTCGGCCAGTGGCGCAAGTCTGCACGATGCTCCCAGGAGCGCCCGTCTGGCAAGCTTCCTGTCCGGGCAGCCCGAGAAGCGGGTGGACGACAAAAATCTTCACGAGTTCCAGCATCACCCCCGTTACTCCTGCAAACGGGCAATGGAGGGCACGGAGTTCCGGAGAGATTCGAGGAGAAACGCAAATTGCCGGGGGGAGAACCGCGGATTCACACGGATTGACGCGAATAGGGGAAAGGCGTTGCCTCTCACCGTCTGAGTGAGCGCGCGGAATCAGCGTTTATCGGCGTTCATCCGTGGTTCCAAACTCCGGTTCATTGGATTGTTGGAATATCCAGGCAGAGGGCCTGGTGAGGACATTTGGAGACGGTAGCGGACGCCGCGCTGCGGCGTCCCCTGGAGATTGGCCATTTGTTGGCCCCCTCTGGCTTTCCTTCGTCGGAAACTTTGTCGATTCGCGTTTATGAGCGGTTTTCGATCATGGGTGAGCATCCATTTCCCTGCGGGACGGACTCGACAAATTTTCCGAAAAAGTTACCGACAAAGGTCGGCCAAAGCGCGCACAGAAATGTCCAACCTCCAGAAGTTGTCGCCGCGCGACAACCCTCTACCAACAACTTCGGCCTGGAGTTTCTTGGCAGGCGTGGATTTTCGACTCAGTCCTGGAAGCAAACTCCTGTCAATTCGCGCACCCAGCCCGCTATAGTCGTTCCGAGCATGATCCGATTTTGCCCCGCGTTCCCTGCGTTCCTGGCCGCCGTATTCGGCTGGGCCGTCCTTGCACCCGCGCAAGAGACACCGCTTGCCCTCATCGGCGCGCAACTCATCTGCGTTAGCGGCGAAACTCATGAAGAGGGGGTACTCGTGGTACATCGGGGAAAGATCATTATCGTGGGTCCGCGTGGCACGGCACTCCCGGCAGGCGCGACCACGCGCGATGTCCGGGGTCAAATCATCATGCCGGGTCTCGTGGACACCCACAGCCACATCGGTAGCCCGGCGGGCGGCGATCAATCCGCACCAATCCAACCGGACGCGCGCGTGCTCGATGCCGTTGATGTGCGCGACGCCAGCATTCAGAAGGCGCAGGCTGGCGGGTTGACCACCGCCAATATCATGCCTGGCTCCGGCCATCTCATTAGCGGTCAGACGCTTTACGTGAAGCTGCGCGACGGCAACACCATCGATGACCTGCTGATTACCGACAAAGCGGGCCGGGTCGCAGGCGGGCTCAAAATGGCCAACGGCACCAACTCGCGGAAGGACCCTCCATTCCCCGGGACCCGCGCCAAGTCGGCCGCGCTGGTGCGGGAGAAGTTTATTGCCGCGCGAGAATACCGCGAAAAGATCGTCCGCGCCAAAGGGGACGCTGACAAACTTCCCCCGCGTGACCTCGCTCTCGAAATTCTGGTCGAAGTTCTCGAGAGGCAGCGCGTCGTTCATCATCACACCCATCGACATGATGACATTCTCACCGTGCTGCGCCTGCAGAAGGAGTTTGGCTTCCGCGTCGTGCTGCATCACGTCAGCGACGCTTGGAAGGTCGCGGAAGAAATCGCCGCCGCCCACGTGCCGTGCTCGATCATTCTCCTCGACAGCCCCGGCGGTAAACTCGAAGCCCGCGACGTCGATTGGAAAAATGGTGTCGTGCTGGAGAAGGCCGGCGTCCCCGTCGGCTTTCACACGGACGATCCCGTGACCGACTCGCGGCTCTTTCTCCGTTCCGCTGCCTTTGCAGTGCGCGCTGGGATGTCCCGTGCCGGTGCGTTGCGCGCCCTCACGCTCACCGGGGCCGAGATGCTCGATCTTCAGGCGCGCATCGGCTCGCTCGACGTTGGCAAGGATGCCGACTTCATCGTGCTTTCGGGCGATCCGTTCAGTGTCTATACCCACGTCCTCGAAACCTATGTGGACGGCGTGAAAGTGTTCGATCGGGAAAAGGAAAAGGATCGGCGATGGTCCACCGGCGGTTATGGCGCGGGCAATCCACGCCCCGCACACCTTTGTTGTTATGGATCGTGGGAGGAAGCTCGATGAAAAAATCCGCCCGGTATTTCGTTACGTTGGCCTGCCTGCTCGCTGCGACCAGCCTTGCCGAAGGCATCGTCGTGCACGGGGAGATCATTCATACGATGGCGGGCGCGATCATTCGAGACGGCGTGGTGTTGATTCAGCATGGCAAGATCGAATCCGTTGGGGAGGCCGCCTCGGTGAAGATCCCGGCCGGCTGGCGCGTCCTCAAAGCTCGAGTCGTCACGCCGGGACTCATCGATGCCCATACCGTCGTTGGCTTCTCCGGCATTTTGAACCAGCCGCACGACCAGGAGCAGTTGGAAAAATCCACGCCTCTGCAGCCCGAGCTGCGCGCGATCGATGCCTACAACGGCCGTGACCCCCTCGTCGAATACGTCCGCAGCTTCGGCGTGACGACGCTCCACACCGGTCACGGCCCGGGCGCGCTCATTTCCGGTCAGACCATGATCGTCAAGACCTACCCACTAAACGTGGATCTGGCGCTGATCAATCCCGCCGCCATGACTGCGGCCACTCTCGGCGCCGGGGCCAAGGCTGAAAAAGACAAAGCCCCCGGTACCGCCTCCAAAGCTGTGGCCATGCTGCGCGCTGAACTGATAAAGGCCGAGGATTACGTCGCAAAAGGAAAGAAGAGTGACATCGAGAAGCGTCCTGCACGCGACCTCCGTCTCGAAGTCCTCGCCCGTGCGCTCGACGGCGAGCAACCGCTCCTCATCACGGTCCACCGCCATCAGGACATCCTCGCGGCGCTTCGCCTTGCGGCTGAGTTCAAGCTCAAGATTGTACTCGATGGCGTGTCCGATGCGCCGCTCGTCCTCGACCAGATCAAGCAGAGCGGGTTCCCCGTCTTCCTGCACCCGACCATGTATCGCGCGAACAACGAAACCGAAAATCTGAGCGTCGAAACGGCGTCGAAATTGCGGAAGGCTGGCATTCCCTTCGCGCTCCAAAGCGGTTTCGAGAACTATGTGCCAAAAACCCGCATCGTGCTTTTCGAAGCGGCCATCGCCGCCGCCAACGGCCTCTCGCAAAGCGACGCGCTCGCCGCGATCACTATTGACGCCGCGAAATTGCTGGGGATCCAGCAACGCACCGGGTCGCTTGAAATCGGTAAGGACGCAGACCTCGCCCTCTACGACGGTGACCCCTTTGAATACACAACCCACTGTACGGGGGTCGTGGTGAGCGGCGTCGTGACGGACGTTCAGCCGCACTGAAGCGGGAAAAACGAGGCAGGGGCGGGGTATCCACCGTCACGAAACTAACCCCTGCCTCCACGGGCGTCGCGCCATCCGTGTGGAGTGGCCCCAGGCGATGCGTCCATAGCGGTCCCGCGTCCTGCAGACCGGCTGCCCCTCGAAATATTCTTTTGACGCCTCGTCCCTTTTTGCCTAAGCCGACGCCATGAATCCCCTGCGCGGCTCCGTCCTTGTCCTTGCCCTGGGCGCACTCGTGGCTGCTCCTTTCGTCCAGGGTGAGGTTAATGTCGTCGAAAAGGTCGCCACCGACGTTTACTTCCACGAGGGCGACATCGGGCGCTTCGGTCACTGCAACAACGGTTGGATTGTCTTCAATGACTATGTGCTGGTCATTGACGCCAATTTCCCCTCCGGCGCGCAGGTCATTCTCCCCAAGATCAAAGCGGTCACGGATAAGCCCATCCGCTTCGCCTTCGACACCCATCACCACGGCGACCACGCCTACGGTAACGAGGTCATGCATGAGGCTGGGGCCACCATCGTTGGGCACGCTGGCGTGCTGGCCGAAATGAAGAGACACGAGACCAACTACTTTGGTGGCAAAGGCCCGGGTCGTTGGGAAGACGCCGCGAAAAACCGCAAGGACGTCGCCGCCAGCAAGCTTCGCCCACCGAGTGTACTTTTCGATAAGCAGCTCACTTTTGATGATGGCACGCACCGCGTCGAGTTGCTGCACTTCGGCGTCGCGCACACCCACGGCGACGGCTGGGCGTGGCTGCCCAACGAGCGCATTGTCTTCACCGGCGATGCCTGCGTGAACGGCCCCTACAACTACACCGGCGACGGCAACCTCCACGAATGGGTCAAGACCATCGACCATGTCATTGCCCTGAAGCCGCTGAAAGTCTGCCCCGCGCACGGACCCAGCGGTGGCCCCGAGGTGCTGGCGAATCAGCAGTTGTATTTCAAGTCGCTCCTGTCCGAGGTTCGGCAGCTCAAAGACGCCGGCAAGACTGCCTCGGAAGTGCAGGCCGCGGCCGACGTCATCAAGGAATCCCTGCGCAAGAATGACCGCATTGCGATCTACATCGGCCAGTACATTAATGCGCAGATCGAGAAGGCCTGGACCGAGATGGGCGGCGCAGCCTTTCCCGTTCAGCAGTAGGCACCGGCGGAGCCGGTGCCTGGACTCTAACGTGAGAATGCGTCTTCGAGCGCTTTCGTTTTCCGCGCGGCTGGGTCCGTCCGGATTTTGGCTTCTTGTGCCGCTAGCTCCGAGAATACGGCGGCAACGACTCCTCGGGTAATGTGGGCATCGGTATCAACCGCCGGCGCGGTACCGAGGACGGCGCCGAGCAACCCACCGCCGCGAAGCATGACGTTGCGATAGGCATCGCGGACTCCGGTTTCACCCGCCGTTCTTCGCACGACTGCCAGAATGCGATTCGACAGTTCCTGGCCTTCGGTCTTCAGTAGATAAGTGGTCGCTGCGTCCCCGGGACCCTTGAGCACACTTGCTGGATCGGGGGGTGCGACCCGCTGAGCGGATTCGGCCAACGCCGTCATCGCTTCCGGGATGGCTTTTTCCGCGGCGCTATTCATCGCAACGAGGAGTATCTGCCCCTTTTTGCGGTCGAACGACGTCACTCCCTCCGGCATGAGAATGGAACGCGGTTTGCCTTCCGCAAAGGAACCGGCCGACCCGAGCACTTGCGACGCGGCCGTGGCACTTTGGGTCAATAACTCCATAACCGTTTTCGCCTGCGTCGCTTTTAACGCCGCTGGATTCTGGGCGAGCGCGGCGGGTTTGAGCGGCTGAGCGGGTGCCTGAGCAATCGGAACCGCCCCCGGAACACCGGCCAGGGTTGGAGCGACGGGCTGCAACAATTGACCGCTCGAATTGAAGAGATTGGTCGTGTAGCTATAGTTGGTCACGACGACGAGATTGGTAACGACGACCGCATTGGTCACTCGGAAGTCGTTGGTGATCACCTGCATAAATGCCGGTTTTGTGTCCAGGACCACGGGCGGCGCGGTGGCGGCGGGGCCAGCATTCGGAACGGGCGCCGCCGCCGGAGCGACGGATGCCGGAACGGGCTGGCCCGGCTTGATGGACTGGAGCAATTCCGCGAGCGTTTGGGCGCGAAGAGCGGGAGCTGCTAGAACGACCCCGACGGACAGTCCAAGAATGGATGAAAACAGATTCTTCATGGCACACATCTTGACGCGCTTGAGCTACGGGTCCATCAAGAAAATCAGCGCAGGGGTTTTACCCGGCAAACCAATCGGGATCGAGCTGGGCGTACCGACCGGGGAAGTGTGGGGACGGACTTCACCTTGACCGGGGATCCCCGGGCGATTTCAATCTCTGGATGTCCAACGCATTCCAGATTTCCCGTCGTTCCTTCATCAAACGATGCCATCTCACCGCCGCTGCCACCGGACTACCGCTGTGGTTTGTGGAGCGCGATCTCGCGCGGGCGGCGGAGTCGGTCATTGCGCCATCGACTTCACCCAACAACCGGCCGGGCTTGGCCCTGATCGGCTGCGGTGGGCAGGGCAGTGGGGATCTGGCCGGGGCCGCCAAATTTGGCAACGTGATTGCCCTGTGCGATGTGAAGGAGAATTCGATGAACAGTCTGGCTCGCCGCTACACCCAGGACGGGAAAGCGCCCGCCACATTCACCGATTTCCGAAAGATCCTCGATCGAAAGGACGTCGACATCATCATCAACGGCACGCCGGATCACTGGCATTCCCTGATCAACATCGGAGCGGCCCGGGCGAAAAAGGATGTGTACGGAGAGAAACCGCTGACCCTTACCATCGACGAAGGCAAGCATGTGGTTCGGGCCGTGCGCGATAACAAGATCGTCTTCCAGACTGGGACCCAGCAGCGCAGCGACCGGCGCTTCCGTTTGGCCTGCGAACTTGTTCGCAACCAACGGATCGGCAAACTTCAGACCGTGGAGGTGTTCGTGCCGGCCGGACTGCGCGACGGTCCGTTCACGACCGAACAGAGCGTGCCTGGGGGGCTGAATTGGGACCTCTGGCTCGGCCAGGCGCCCAAGGTGGAATATATGAAAGAGCGGGCGGACAACACCTTCCGTTGGTGGTGGGACTATGCCGGCGGCCCCGTCACGGACTGGGGTGCCCATCACAACGACATTGCACGCTGGGCCATCGGGCAGGACGGCCCGATCGGAGTCGAGGCCAAAGCCACGGTGGGTCCGATCGCGGGTGGCTTCACGACCTGCAAGGAGTTTGAGGCGACCCTGCAGTATGCCAATGACATTCGGCAAATCGTCAAGACGACGACCGCGGACAGTCCGTTCGGTGGAATTCTGGATCCCAAAGGCCAACGCAACGGCATCCGTTTTACGGGCACGGAAGGTTGGATTTGGGTGAACCGTGGCGATATCAGTGCGAATAACGACGAGATTTTTACGACCCCGTTGCCGCCCAACGCTATCCGTCTCGAAGAGAGCAACCACCACATGGCAAATTTCTTCGACTGTGTTCGCTCGCGCAAAGATCCCGTTGCGCATGCGGAACACGGCCATCGTTCCGCCATTGTGGGTCATCTCATTATTATCGCCATGCACGTGGGACGCAAACTTCAGTGGGATCCGGCGAAGGAAGTATTCACCGGCGACGGCTCGAAAGAAGCCAACACCCACCTCGCTCGCGAAATGCGCAAGCCTTACGATTATACCTACAGCGCGTAGGGGCTCATTCCGGCGGCGATGGAGCTAATGGCCGGCTACCTTCGACCAAAACTCTCGCGCATCGATCCACGGTTTGATGACCCGTGACGTCTGCTCGGCGGTGAGATGCGTGTTCGCGCGGAGCGTGGCGAGCCGTTCGTCGCACCAGCGGATGAAGAACTCGGACGATTCGCGCTGTCGGGGCGACGGCCGGTTGCCCCGCAACTCGACATAAAAGGGTCCCGTGCTCGCGAACCGCAGCGTGTTGGTCAAAGTCGTAACCGCGCGGACCAGGAACCAACCGCTCTCGGTCAGCTTCACTTTCGCCGGCAGCTTGACCTCCTCCGCACGACCGTTGCGCACCAATTCAACCCGCTCGATCGCGTCACGGGATTCGAGCTGTCCGTCGAGCGTCAGCTCAATCAAACTCATCGCCGACTTGAAGACGTGGCCGGGCAGTTGACCGTCCGCTTTCACGCGCAGCAACGGGCCATTTGATACGAACACGCGACCGGCCTTCAGGCCCGCCAGCCATTTCGCCCTCGTCGGCTCGCCGTCGAACTGGACATAAACGCGATTGTAACCGACCGGGTTGGGCAACACACCGCTCGCTGCGCCCGCTGACGGCGGAAGGCGGATGCCGGCGTTGAGCAGGTGATAGTAAATTTCCTGCGTCCACCAGCCGTTGCCGTGTGCACCGGGAAATTGCGTGACGTCACGCGGCCGGCCCCAGGCTTCGTTCGGATAGACTCCGGTGCGATACATGTGATTGTTCGCGATCCCGATCGAATCGCCGATCCCGTTCGCGATCCACATCGGGACGTCCCACCAAAACGGCTTCTCGATGTCAATCCATGCCCCAGCGGCCTTCGCTTGTTGCGCGTAGTCCAGCGACGACGGGTGATGGCGTTGCCCGGCTGTGATGTTGATGGGGCGGTCGAGATTGAGGAAGAGCAGCGCACCTCCATCGCGTTCGTCCTCACCGCCGAGTTGGTGGACGAAACGATTGCCGTCGAATCGCTTGAACACGGGCGAGGGCAAGGGTGTGTTCGTCCACGGATTGGCGGCGTTCCACCACGAGATCAGCTGGCCGAAGTGCAGGTCTTCGGTGCGCATCAGCAGTTCAACCTGGCCGATTGGCCGATGAATGTGCATCTCGCTGGCCCACCATCCTTCAGACGACAGATTGGCCAGTCGCTTGAGTGCTATGGGCAAATGAGTGGAGGTCTGTTCCGGAGTAATTTCCACCGCGGAGGACTCCGACGACCATTCCGGCCCACGCTCAACCGTCAGGGTATATCTGCCGGGGGACACGTTGAACACTGCCTTCCCCGGGGACGAAATGTGATCGTTCCAGAAGGGCAGGTTGCCGGCCGCGCGCACGGGCCGGCCATCCGGACCGGCGAGATGGATGCGGGCCGGGATGACATCGCCGGAGTCCCGCTGTGCCGTCGTGATGGTCAGGTCGACGCCATGTGTGAGGGTGACGGCGCACAGCAATGAAAGACAGGCGAGGGTGGAAGGGAAGGTACAAGGGGTCACGGGGGTGGACGGTCTCAAAGAGTCGCCCGCGGGTCAATTTCTCCCGTCCTTGGGAGGAGGATGGAAACTCTGCCGGCCGACGCCGTCTGGATTGCCGGAGTGCGAACGGCTGTCGTTGGGGCGGAAACCGCGAGCAAGCATACCGATCTTTGCAGATTTGCCGAGTGATCCCTGGATGGCTCGAAGACCATTGCCTCGACGAACTCTAGCCGCGATGCTGTGGAAGCGAATATTGGCGTATCAAGCTCATGTCTTCTGAACCTATCTCGCTCCTCGCCGGCTGGCACTTCGACAACTCCTATGCCCGCCTGCCGGAATCGTTCTATACCCGGGTGAATCCCACCCCGGTCATCGAGCCACGCCTCGTTTGCCTCAATCGCTCGTTGGCGAGATCGCTGGGACTCGATCCGGCGGCCTTCGCGGGCGCGGATGCGGCTGCCCTGTTCGCCGGAAACCGGATTCCCCACGGCGCTGAGCCCATCGCGCAGGCGTATGCCGGGCACCAGTTCGGAAATCTGGCTCGGCTGGGTGACGGTCGCGCCATTCTCCTGGGCGAACACCGGACGCCCGCGGGCGATCGGTTCGATATCCAGTTGAAGGGCGCCGGCCCCACACCCTATTCACGTCGTGGCGACGGCCGGGCCGGCCTCGGCCCCATGCTGCGCGAGTACATCATTAGCGAGGCGATGTACGCCCTCGGGATCCCAACCACCCGGAGCCTCGCCGTGGTCACCACGGGCGAACCCGTCTTCCGCGAGCAGCCCTTGCTCGGTGCGGTCCTCACCCGCGTCGCCGCCAGCCACATCCGTGTCGGTACCTTTGAACACTTCGCCGCACTGGGCGACACCGACGGACTGCGCCTTCTGGCCGACCATACCCTTCGACGCCACTTCCCGGACTTGGCGGCGTCCGAATGCCCGGCGCTTGGACTCCTGGAAGCGGCGATGGAACGTCAGGCCTCGCTCATTGCCCAATGGATGCGGGTCGGATTCGTGCATGGGGTCATGAACACGGACAACATGGCGTTGTCCGGCGAAACCCTGGACTTCGGTCCTTGCGCGTTCGTCGATTCGTACGATCCGGGGGCGGTGTTCAGCTCCATCGACCTTCTGGGCCGTTACGCCTTCGGGCAGCAACCCCAGATTGCTGCCTGGAATCTTGCCCGCCTCGCCGAGGCCCTGCTGCCCCTGCTCCACCCGGAACCGGAAATCGCGCTCGACCTCGCCCGGGGTGTGGTCGAATCGTTTCCGGAGCGTTTTCAACGGCACTGGCTCGTCGCTCTACGCGCGAAGCTGGGACTGTTCACCGCGGAACCGGAGGATGCCTCCCTTGCTGACGAGCTGCTTCGCACGATGCACGAGGCGGGTGCTGACTTCACCCACACGTACCGGAACCTGCGGCCCGGCGCTCCCTCGGAACCGGCTTCGGCAGCGGAGGTCACGTTTGCCGCCTGGCACCGGCGCTGGACCGAACGTCTTGCCCGGCAACCCCAGACCTCGGCGGAAGTTATCCGACTCATGAACGCCCACAACCCGGCGGTGATTCCCCGAAATCACGCGGTGGAAGCTGCCCTAGCTGCCGCCTCCAACGGAAACGATCTCGCGCCGCTGGAGCGCCTACTCGCCGCCCTGACCACCCCTTACGACGCGGCGGGTCAACCCGCCGGACTACTGAATCCGCCGCCTCCCGGCACTCCGCCCTGCCGCACCTTTTGCGGCACCTGACGGACGGAACGTTGTTCGCGTTCAGGGTCGCACCCGAACGTCTCGCCGACAGGCCAACCGCAGCGGCCACAGCAAATTGAGCGCCAAACCGGATAACACCAAGAAACCCGCCAGCCATTTCCACGCTGGCAGCGGCTCGGACAAAAATAGTGCCGACGCCGCCATGCCAAATACCGGTACCAGTAATGCCAACGGCGAGATTGTCGCGGCGGGATGGCGCGCCAGCAACCAGCCCCACGCCGCATAGCCAAACAGGGTATTACCCCACGACTGCCAAACCACCGCAATCCAGGTAGCCGGACTCGCTTCCACCCAACTGGTGCGCACCACCTGCCAGCCTTCAAACAGCAGCGATAGCAGCAATAATATCGGCGCGGCAATTGCGCTTGACCAAACCACATACGCCAACATGTTGATTGTGCCGGCTTGTTTGGCGGTGATATTGCCTCCGGCCCACGAGAGCCCCGCCGTCAATACCATCACCAAGCCAAGGACGGTGGTGTCGCCATCGGTATGCTTCGCGATTACGCCCATGCCGGAGGTGGCGAGCAACAAGGCAAGCCATTGATAGCGCTGTATGCGCTCGCGCGTTTGCCACAGGGCGATACCGATGGTGAAAAAAACTTGGGTTTGAATCACCAGCGAGGCCAGGCCGGGGGAAATGTTGCCGCCCATAGCAAGATACAGCAGACCAAACTGGCCGACGCCGATCAGTACGCCGTAGAGCGACATGTTGCGCCACGATACCGCCGGGCGTGGCAAAAACAGTGCGGCGGGCAGGAACGCGATGCCAAAGCGCAGCGCGGCGAACGAGAGCGGCGGCAGGTGGCCGAGCGCGAATTTGATGACGACGAAGTTTGTTCCCCAGACGGCCACAACGGCCAGGGCAAGCAACAAATGGGCTAAGGGAAGGGTTGCCAGGATGCGCCCTTTCATTTTCGTGAGTCGAGAAGCGGAGGGGATTTGGCAAGGATGAGAGCGTCGTGGCGTTGCACGGTCGTTGTGTAGAGGTTTCGGTATTCACCCGATGCCCATGCATGATACCAGACAACGGGCAGTCGCATCAATCATTGCCAGGACGATCCTGCGACCCCGTTACTGGCCCCTTTATGGCTCGTTGCGGAGATGTTGCCCCAACTTTTCAAAAGAGATTAGTCTGCGCGGATGGATTCCACCCACTCCGTCGCCCGGCGCATTCCAAAAGCCGTCATCGGCCTCGCCACCTTACCTGCCAGCCTGCTCTTCGGGCTGCTCTGGCAGCGATGGGGCGCGGCCGTCGCCTTCACCACCGGCGCGCTCCTCGCAGCCACCGCCGCGTTGCTCTTATTGATGGTGCGCAGCAAACTTGAACCATCCGATGCACTCGGAGCTTCGCCGCCACCGGCGGCAACCTGATTCACCAATCAAACCACCGCCCACATGAGTCGGATTTGGCATCGCCGTGTGATCGGCGGTTCGATCAGAGTCGGCCCATGGATTTCGCGCGAGCCTCCCTCGGTACCTTGATTCCTCCGGTGCGACAGTTGCTGCGCCGTTCGGTCGGCTGGTTCGCCGTTGCTGGCCTGGCTGTCGCTCTCGGGATGGGAGGCTGTGTGTCTCCGACCGCACCGCGGATGTTCGTTCCGGACCGTCTGGATGCGATGGATCGTGCCGTGGTGCGGGCGGTGGCTGAACACCGTTGTCCCGGTGGAGTACTCTGGCTGGAGCGTGACACGCAGCGCCACGTTCGGGCCTACGGGGATCGTGCGGTGGTTCCACGTCGAGAGTTGATGACGGACGACACCGTCTTTGACGCGGCCTCGCTGACCAAGGTCCTCGCCACGGCTCCGGCCATTCTTAAATTATGGGAGCAGGGGCGGCTAGAGCTCGATGCCCCGGTGGCGAGGTATCTCGCTGGGTTCCGCGGAGAGGGTCGGGAATTGGTCACAATCCGGCACCTGCTCACCCACACGTCGGGGCTGCGGCCCGGTCTTCCCCAAACAGGAGACTGGACTGGAACGGAGGCGGCGATTGCCCTGGCGTACCGTGAACGATTGCAGAACCCGCCAGGATCAAAATTTGTCTATAGCGACATCAATTACATCCTGTTGGGCGAACTGGTTCGCCGGGTAAGCGGGGTATCGCTGGCCGAATTCTGCTCGCGCGAGCTCTACCGGCCCTTGCGAATGTCGGATACAGGCTTCCTTCCACTTTCCCGGCGCAAGCATGTGATAGCGGCGGGACGAATTGCACCGACCGAACAGCTTGCGAACGGCACCGTGCTTCGGGGAGTGGTGCACGATCCGACCTCGCGTCGGATGGGGGGCGTAGCGGGACACGCCGGGCTGTTCACGACGGCGGCCGATACGGCGCGATTTGCCAGAATGTTCTTGCAGGAGGGCGTGCTCGATCGGGTGCGTGTTTTCAAGCCCGAGACAATTCGCCAGATGGTCTCGGTGCAAACGGGGCCCGGAATTCCCCGGCGCGGGCTTGGCTGGGACATTGACTCACCCTACGCGGGACCGCGAGGTCGACTGTTTCCAGTGGGTTCCTACGGGCATACCGGGTGGACAGGCACATCGCTCTGGATCGATCCCTTTTCGAAAACGTTCGTCGTCTTCATGTCGAATCGAAATCACCCGAGTGAAGAGGGCAACATCCTGGCGCTGCGCCGGGAGCTGGGCACGTTGGCGGCCGAGGCGGTGGCGGGATTTGATTGGGAGCACGTCGCGGGCCGCCTCACGAACGAGACGGCGCTGGTCAACGGAGGCGTGCTGAGGGGAGCTCTCAATGGCATCGACGTTCTGGAACGGGATGAGTTTCGTCTCTTGCGGGGGCGTCGGGTGGGTTTGATCACCAACCATACCGGACGCGACCGTGCGGGTCGGATGACGATTGATCTCTTGAAATCGGCGCCGGGAGTTGACCTGCGCGTATTGTTCAGCCCGGAGCATGGCATTCGGGGCCAGGCGGATGAAAAGGTCGGCAACAGCGTTGACGCCGCCACCGGATTGCCCGTTTACAGTCTTTATGGCGATCAGTATGCGCCAGAGCCGGGGCAGTTGTCCGGACTGGATGCGCTGGTCTTCGATATTCAGGATATTGGATGCCGATTCTATACCTACACGTCCACCCTGGGGCATTGTCTGGAGGCTGCGGGCCGGAACTCGCTGGCGTTTTATGTGCTCGACCGGGTGAATCCCATCGGAGGAGACCAGCTCGATGGGCCCGTCCTGTCGGCAGAACGAAGCTTTGTAGCGTGGCATGAGATACCGGTGCGGCACGGGATGACGGTGGGAGAGTTGGCCCGATTATTTAATCAAGAGCGTCATCTCGGTGTGAACCTGACAGTGGTGCCGGTTGCGGGGTGGACGCGGCAGACCTGGTTTGATGGGACGGGCCTTCCTTGGGTGAATCCATCGCCCAACATGCGGAGCTTGACTGCGGCTACGGTCTATCCGGGGGTGGGTTTGATTGAGTTTTGCTCGGTCTCGGTGGGGCGGGGGACGGCAACCCCCTTCGAGCTCGTTGGAGCGCCCTATGTGGATGAGAGCCCGTTGGCAAAGGCCCTGTCGAAGGAGGCGATCGCAGGAATTCGATTCGAGCCGGTTCGCTTTACGCCGACTGCGAGCAAATATGCCGGAAAAGAGTGCGGTGGCGTGCGTATCGTCTTGCTGGACCGTGAAGTCCTGCATCCGTGCGACCTGGGAATCGCGCTGGCGAAGGTGCTGCATCATCTGTATCCCAAGGAATTCCGGGTTGATTTGATGCAGAAACTCCTGGGCGATTTACCCACATTGGAAGCGATCAAGCGGGGCGACGACGTCGCGACGATCCGACGCCGATGGGAGCCAGGGCTGGCGAGTTTTCGACAGCGGAGGGAGTCCGTTCGATTGTACCCGTGACGCAGCTTGGTTTTCGATGGAGTGAACAGGGGATCGGATGTCGAAACAATAGTTTGGGAGGAAGACAGCCGCCGAGCAAATTTGAATCCCATCCCGAGCGAAACGGCTGGCTCCCACTAAATTAAAGATGCCATCGCGGGCTATTTTGTGGGGCAATCATTTCATATCCATTTAGTGAAGGCTTCGGCATCGATATCAGCGTCGGCGAGAATCTTGCTCATTAGACCGGGTCCGATGGTTTCCCCGGCATGAACCGGAACAACCGTTCGACGCCCGTCCCGATGCTGCAGAAAATGATGGCTGCCCTTGATGCGAAGCACTCCGAAACCTGCCCGCCTCAAAGCGGCAATCACTTCGCGCCCTCGTAATCGGGAAAGCCGCGACATGGTCACACCGTGATCCGCTGGACTCCGACGAACTCGAAACTTGCGGGACCCGAGCCGTCGACCTCCAGACAAAGCTCAATGGCCTCGCGGACCCTCACGACCAGTTTGTCGAGAGAACGCGCCTGGGTGTGGCAACCCAGCAACGCAGGCACGCTAGCTATGTAATAGCCCTCATCGTCGCGCTCGACGATGACACTGAACTCCTGTTTCCCGGTCTTTCTCATCTTCAATGGATGGCAGACCGTGGGTGTCCCTGCAAGCTCGGCGAACGCCTCGGATCACCAACCGGTGCATCCCGAAGTTGTTGGTAGAGGTTGTCGCGCTGCGACAACCCCGCTCGCGCACAGCGGGCGGACAGGGCCAGCTGGTTGACCTCCCACCATGCCTTCTTTGGATATCTGACCGATCATGAGATCATGATTCCAAATATCGGGATCGCGAGCAAAGACGACTCTTCCGTCTGCCCACACTGCCACCCGTAAAGCCGGAGTATTCGTGTCGACACGGCAGCCGGGCAAATCCTTCCATACGGTCATGATCTGTAGAATCGTTATCGTGTGGGGTTGTTTATTTTTGCGCTGCTTCTTGCCTGGATCCAATCCAGATCCAGGTTATTGGGGGAAGCCTGAAAGAGCACGGCCTTGGCCGTGCGCGGATCCAGCCACCTGTGGATTTCGGAATGGCCATCGGCGAAGGAGAGGCTGCCGGCATTATTGTGGAAGGTGCCGGGCACATCGACAAACGCAGCCGCGGACGGGCGCTTCGGATCGTATGTGTCCATGGGAACGGCGAAGAAGGCGTCATTGATGGTGTTCTTGCTTTCATCGAGGATCACCCACAGGCCGGAGGGACTCGGGCGAACCATGTCCGAGAGCTTGTTGTAAGTAAAAAAGCCAGCCGTCCATCCGACCCCCATGTAGCTGCCCATCGAAACGCTACGAACCACCGGGAAGCTCTGTTTATAACGGCGGGTATCGCCGGGACACTTGTATACCTGAACGTTCCTTCCGAGAGTTGCGCTAAGCTTGCTTTTTTGGAGGATGTTGACGTTAGTCCAATCCGTACTCGGGGAGCCATTGTAGACATCGCCGCCCATCCACTCCGAGGCATTGAGAATGGCGTCCCTGTTCTCATCGGCGTAGAGCAACCAAGCCAGGGTGATCTGCTTCGTATTGCTCATGCACTGAATTCCCTGGGCCTTTGTTTTGGCCTTCGAAAGTGCGGGCAGCAACATGCCGGCGAGGATGGCGATGATGGCGATCACGACCAATAATTCGATCAATGTAAACGCCGATTTCGACGCCGGGGTGGCCGCGTCCTTCCCTTTCGGGTTAAAATAAAAATTCATACAAGCGGTATGGGCGGATTTGAAGAGCGTTTGAAGTCAATGGCAATCTTTATTTCCGCCGCGTGCCTCGCCTTCCGGGTGGAATTGTGGCATACATTGAGAATGTACGGACGGCCATTGGGAAAGCAGGGGTATGGCGGCTGTTTATGTAAACCGCTTCGCGTTGCGGCGTTCACTCTGATCGAGTTGCTGGTTGTGATCGCCATCATTGCGATCCTGGCTGGGCTCCTGCTCCCATCGGTGGACCGAGCACGGCGGGCCGGCTTGTCAACGCAATGCCTGAATCACCTTCGTCAGCTTCAGATCGGTTCCCTGAACTATTCCCACGAACACAATGACGGTTTATTGCCGAATCACTATGTGTACGGGACGACCGATTCCAACACGCCATACCAGACGGCATACTCCTGGTGTCCGGGGGATGCTCGCCGGGACACCACGCCTTCGAACATCCAGAGTGGCGCACTGTTTGCCTACGTCCCAACCCCGAAGGTGTATCGATGCCCGGCGGACCGCGCACTTGCCTGGACGGAGGCGGACCCGCCGCGACCGGTGCCTCGCACCCGGAGTTATAATCTCAGTCTGTCTTTGAATTCACTGTGGCAGCCGCGGGGTGTGACGACGTTGTCGGCGGCGGCACGGCGAAATGTGGACGGGATCTTTGCGTTCATCGAAGTGGATGAGCTCTGCATCCTGGATCCCACGTTTGGCATGTACTACGGCGATCAAGGGAGCTGGGCGGCGTATTGGATCGATCTTCCGTCGGACCGTCATGATCGGGCGGGCAATCTATCCTTTCTCGATGGCCATGCGGAGCGTTGGCGCTGGAAGGCGAAGAAGATATTTCTCCAATGGAATCAGGCGGCCCGAGACGA
This sequence comes from Akkermansia muciniphila, assembly GCA_945861565.1. Lineage (GTDB taxonomy): Bacteria > Verrucomicrobiota > Verrucomicrobiia > Limisphaerales > UBA9464 > SIBK01. The sequence continues at coordinate 13,368 of CAMAUY010000041.1, read as the reverse complement.
CGGCGATCGGGAGGATCTCAAGCGGGTGCAGGCGGCCCTTCCGTTGCCTAGCGATCTCCCTTGATCCCAAAGCCCGGCGAGTCGCTCGGAGGAAATCGGCGGAAGTCGCAGCTAGGCGGCATTGGGATAGGAACCGAGCACTTTGACAAAGCTGCAATGACGCCCGAGTTCAAGAATCGCTTGGGTAACCTTCGGATCATCCGTGTGACCGTCACAATCGACAAAGAAGAAATACTCCCACGCCTTTCGCTTGCTGGGGCGTGACTCGATCTTGGTCATATTGATTTTAAAACGGCGGAAGGGAGCGAGCGACGAGTGCAGGGCGCCGGCCTTGTCGTTGATGCTGAAGAGGAGGCTTGTTCGGTCCGAGCCGGAGGCGGGAGGGCAGGTGCGGCCGAGAACCAGGAACCGCGTGGCGTTGGCGGAGTTGTCCTGAATGTCATGTTCGAGGACGGGCACGTGATATTTTTCGGCGGCGAGCAGGCCAGCAATGGCGGCCGAAGTCTTGTCCTCGGCAGCGAGTTCGGCGGATCGCGCGTTCGAGGTCGTTTCAATGATCTCCACGTCGGGGAGATAGCGTTGGAGCCAAAGACGGCACTGGGCAAGCGTCTGCGGATGGACGTAGAGCTTGCGAAGGGTGGTCCGGTTCGCCGCCTGACTGATCAGGCAATGCTGAATCCGGAGCACAATCTGGGCGACGATCTTCAGGTCACTGTCGACCAGAAGATCAAGGGTCGGAGTGACGGCCCCTTCGGTCGAGTTCTCGACGGGCACGACGCCGTAGTCGGCCCGGCCCTTACTGACCTCGCCGAAGACCTCGGCGATGGTTTTCTGTCCGCAATAGACGAGGCTGTTGCCGAAGCGCTTGAGCGCGGCCTGGTGACTGTACGTTGCCTCCGGACCGAGGTAGGCAATCGTCATGGGCTTCTCGAGCGCGAGGGCGCTCGACATGATTTCGCGATAAATGGACTGGAGGGAATCGTTGGTAATTGGCCCGCGGTTCAGCTTGAGCAATCGGTCGAACACCGCTTTTTCCCGATGGGGCGCGTAGATTTCCTGGCCGGATCGAAGTTTGATGGCACCAATTTCGAGAACATGACGGGTGCGGTCATTGAGGAGTCGGACGATTTCGGCATCCAACTTGTCGATCGCTTTACGATGTTTTTGCAGCGACATAGGTTTAATGGAGAGGAGACGCGAAAGAACCTTTCGAGGCACGCCTGAAATCGTCGGAGCGAATGGGAGGAGTCGTGTCGCGTACCCGGATCGGAAAAATTCTTCCTGCCATGGGATGACGCTTCACGCGACGATTGGGGGTTCCTCAGGGGCCGTCGTTGGGGTGGCCGAGGGCACTTCAGGATTGCCGAATTCCATCGGAACCGGTGGCGTACTGGCCAGATCCGGCGGGGCGGTGGCCAGGTTGGGATCGACGGTGAGCAGTGAATCGGGGCGTTGGACTGGGATTCGACGGAGTTCGTCGGCATCGGGAAGCGCATCGAGACCGGCCAGGCCGAAATATTCGAGGAATGCCGGCGTGGTGGCGTAGGTCATGGGGCGTCCCACGACCTCGGCACGTCCGGCTTGGGTGATCAGGTTTCGCTCCAGGAGGGTGGCAACCACACCATCCACCGCGACGCCTCGGATTTGTTCAATTTCCGTGCGCGTGATCGGCTGGCGGTAAGCGATGATGGCGAGGGTTTCGAGCCCGGGTTGCGACAGCCGGGCAGGTCGGTTCTTGACGCCTAAAAACGCGCGTAACCATGGGGCAAACTCGGGTTGGGTGACAAACTGCCAGGAACCGGCAATGCAAACGAGCCGGTAGGTGCGGTTGGCCGCCTCGTGCTCCTTTGACAGCTCATGCAGGGCCTCTTCGATCTTCTCCACCGGGGTCTTCTTGAACGCCCGGACAAGTTCTTCGGCGCCATCCTCGTCGGCCGCCTTGTTCAGGACGTCGCGCAATTCGCCGGGGGATAACGGTTTTTGCGCAGTAAAGAGCAGGGATTCGATGACAAGTTTCAGATCCATGGAAGCGGGCGGTTGGAACCGATGAAATCAGGCGGATGGCGGGATGGATTCGTCCGGCGGAGTGGGCGGATTTTCCACGGGTTCCGGCCGAGTGGAGACCTCAATCTCACCGAAATCGGCGGACTGGAAGCAGAAAAATTGTTTGAGTCGGATCATCTCCAGCATCGCCAGAAATATCACCACCACTTCGGTTCGGCTTCGAGCCGCCGCAAAAAGTTCAGAAAACCGGAAGGACGACCGCGTTGTGATGAGGGTTCGCAGTTCCTCCATCTTCTCGCTGACGGTGTAGGGGTCCGCGGAAATTTCACCGACGGCGTCTCGGGTATTGTAGCGCTTGAGAATGGAGCTGACGGCACCGATGAGGTCGAAAAGGGAGACTTCGGGCCGTCGGGGGCTGGTTTGAGCAGCGAACTCGAGCGAGCCGGGCCGGTGTTCGTAGATGAAGCCCATCTCCGTCTCGCGGGATTGAAGTTGGGCGGCGGCATCCTTGAACTTTTTGTACTCGACCAGGCGCCGAATGAGCTCGAACCGGGGATCATCCCCGTCCTCCTCTTCGGGTCCCGGTGCGGCCACCTGTTGATCCCGGGGTAGCAGCTCCCGGCTTTTGATGTAGATCAGGGTGGCGGCCATCACCACGAACTCTCCGGCCACTTCCAGATCGAGCTCCTGCATCTGGTTGAGGTAAGCGATGAATTCGTTGGCGATGCGGGTCAGATTGACCTGGTAAATGTCCACCTCCTCCTTCTTCACCAAGTGAAGAAGGAGATCGAGCGGGCCTTCAAAGACCTCGAACTGAACCCGGTAATTACTCATGGAACGGGGAGGGCATCGCCTGTCAGAGGAGAGAGGTTAGGGGAGCCCTGCGTGGGTTGGCAATCGTCCAAAAGGGATTCTCGTCTGCAACAGGTCCGGCAGCGCGCCGCCGATCACCGGCCCCTGTTGCCACGGCGAGGACGAAGCAAAACAGCGATTGCGCCCGCAGCTTGCCAAAAAGCCGGATCGTGTCGTTGATCCCGAACCCCACTTCATCATCCCGGCCAAAGGTGACGCTCGGCGCCACTTGCGACTTGTGCTCCCGAGGCCCGAGCCGTAAAAGTTCGTTGCTGGTTTTTATAGGGTGGAGGACGTACGAACCCTTCTGTGCGTCCGCTTGTTCTCAGGCCATCTGTCAAAGGAATGCAGGGGTAACTCGTTCTGATTTATGTTGCGAAGTGCTTACGGTTGTTGCTCGCAGATTATCACTTTCTTGACCGCGCTCGCTGGCTGCAGTGCGGTGACATTACTTCTACCGTATTCGCGTGGAGTAGTTCAGAAGGCGAGATTCAAGACTTAGATCCGCTTTAACCTTTTCGTCGATGACGGCGGAGTATTGACCTTTGGCGGCTCGACGACTCTCGACCTCGACGGCGTCCTCTACGTTGCGCCGAACGGAACCTTGGACTTGCGCGGCGGCTTCGACGGCGCTGACGGGCGCGACCTGACGATTGCCGGCGACGGTTTCGCTCTCATCCTGGGGCGCATCCTGTTAAACGGGACCGACAAGCTCGGTGCGATCGAGCTTGCGCCCTTCAATCAATCACCGTTCCCCGCGGCCGGTTCTGGCCCGGGCCGAGGAGGTAACGGCGGAAAATTCGAGTTTCGCACTGCCGCACCGGGGCCCGTCTGGGTTCCGACGATTGTCACGCGAGGTGGCGACGCCGACGACGCCAGCTCGGCGACGGATTTCGCCGGAGGGCAGGGGGGAATGGTCCATGTCATCGCACCCCCCAATGCCGCGGGCGCACCGGTGAATTTCTTCTTTGAGGGGCACAAGCAGGCCGCGACGGATACGCCGGCGACCAATGGCCTTCCCGACGTTCTCCCGACGCCACCCCCGTACAATTTCATGCCTGTTATCCGCGCCAGGTCGACTGCGTCGGGTACTTGCCCAGTGCCGGGTATTCCCACTGCCACGTCTCCGTATCTGCGCCCGGTGGCAAATGAGCGGCTTGCCATAGGCCGCGAAATATCGAGCACAACCAGACTGTGGTCCGCCAACATTTCCCGATTCGAGCGTGGGATCCTGACCATCGGTGGAATCGGTGCGAAGTCGTCAATCAAGACCAACGCGGCGCCCGAGGGCGGACGCGGTGGGAGCATCCAGATCCAAAACTCGACCTCGGGCAGGATCAAGTTCTCAAACGGTGCCCAACTGTTTACGGGCGCCGGTGCCGAAAAGCTCGGGGTTATCATCTCGATGGGTAAACAAGTCTACCAGAAGCAGCATTGCCAACTGCGAAACCTGGCTTGGCTGCGCATGGTTCAGCTGAACCCAGAGGAAGAGCCGGCATCCGTCGGCTGGCTAAAGCGCTAATTCCAAGTCACCGCGGTTCATGCCGCCGCTGAAACGCGGCATCTATAACTTCCGCAGAAACCCTGAAATCCTGATCTTCATACGGTTCTTTACCCTGCGACCTCGTGTCACATGTGAGGACCTACAAGACTCGAAATCCGCGAAAATCTCCCCTGTGGCAATGTGTTCATCGCCACCATGACACGTTCGTAGCCATTTATCCCGACGCCTATGAACACAAACACGGCCCCCTTCGCCCCGTAGTGACCGATGTCTTCGGGAAATTCCTCGACTGCGGCACACTGGAACGTGGCTTCGCCCGGGTCCGATGCGATCACTGCGAAAACGAATACCTCGATTTTCATCCTCATGTTCACGCACTGGTCGCCGACGGTCTGCTCGATTCCGACGGCACCTTCCAACTCGCACCGGAGATCCCGGATAACGTTCTGTCCGAACTCTTTCGTAACCGAGTTTTCAAGGAACTGCTCACCCACAAACTCATCTCTCCAGAACTGGTTGCCCGCATGAAGACCTGGAAACATTCCGGCTTCAACGTTCACTCCGGCCGTTCCGTGCCACCAGAAAACCGAGCCGAACGCGAACAACTCTGCCAATACGTCCTCCGCAATCCCTTCTCCGTGGAGAAGATCACCCTCGAATCCCCCACCGACACCATCATTTATCGTTCGAAGCTGAATCCCAAGATCAACCGCAATTTTGAAGTCTTCGATCCCGTCGATTTCCTGGCGGTACTTTCCCAGCACATACCCGACAAAAATTTCCAAATGGTTCGGTACTACGGACTGTACTCCAATCCCGCAGGCGCGGGACGCGGTTGTGCCCGGAAGGCAAGCGGGGCTGGCGGCGGAGCCCCGTGGCCGAAATCATCACCCCCACCTCCGGCCAAGTTTCCTTCCCGCAAATGGCGCGACTTGATCCGGCAAGCCTGGCACACCGACCCCTTGGAATGCCCAGTCTGCCAGAAAGAGATGCGCCTGATCGCCGTTATCGACGATTCAAACGTCATCGAGAAGATCCTGCGCCATCTCAACCTCTGGTGCGGGCCGGCGAAGTTCGCCCCAGCTCGCCCGCCTCCATCGGTGGATCCCCCAGAGCCGGACCCCCAATTCCCGATCGACTCCGACCCGATGCCAGACTACGAAAACGTGATAACCGACTGATATTGAACAGGGTCGACAGGCACCATCGCGTCTCAATATTGCCGAAAACTCCTCCACAAGCCTCCATTTTCCCCTCTATCGGCCTCAATCCCCTCTCCAGCCCACCGTTTGTCGGCCCCCAGCCACTCAATTCACTTGCTACCGCCCACAGACGGGGGAGAGTCATCGAAATTCGCCAGATTCAATAAACCAAATCTCCCTAATCGCGGAGCGTCAAAAAGGAAAATCCTATCAATTTAACCTTTTTCCGGACAACTCAGGCACAGTGGCTGTCGCTACCCTGAACTTCGCCGTGCTTGGGGGTGATCGTCGACACGTCGGCATCAGGACGCATGACAAAGCCGGGGTCGCTTTCGAGATAACCGTGGCGGCGTAGGAGCTTGATGGCGCGCATAGCAGTCTTTTCCACGACAACACCGACGTCGTCATCGCTTGGTCCGGCAAGTGCGCGAAAGTGAGGTTTTAGCCCTTGGGCCTCGGGGGTCGAGTAGGCCCCGTCGAGTGATCATATATGAAAGTGCAATGCCGCGTTCAAAGCTGACCCGCTGCGCTGGATGAAGGTAATGGCCGCTGGAAGCTGCTCCAAAACGCCCTCGGCTCTGGCCTTTCTCGCGTAAAACTTGCCGATCTCGCTCGTGGCAATTTTATTTATTTTACTGAGCAGTTTGTTATTGGCGGCGAGCCAGGTGTTCAAGCGATCTTCAGAATGCCAGCCAATGGCTTCCCACGTTGATCTGGCGGTGACACGATGTTCGGTTGCACTAAACCAAAGATGTCGCCTCGATAGTCTCCGTATCCTTTGACCCCTGGTTTTTCATACGCATTTGACGGAACGCCCAACGCATGCATTATCGTCACGAGCAGATCATTGTACGCGCGACCTTGAATTGTTGACCACCGGCCACCACGACGTGGACCGACGACAAAGCTGACGACATGGCCGCCATTGAGTATCCCCGGCAGGCCGAAGAGCATCGTCTGCATGTTATATGCACCGTGATTGCCGTCCACGCTCGGATTTTCTGGGGTGCCGTAGGAACCTGCGCACTGGCTGCCAATCTCGTTAGTGACGAATCCAAGCGTGGAATCCAATAGCGCCTCATCACGTAGGCGCGTCTTAAAGTAGCCGACATAGCTGAAAATATGCTGCTGAATTTTCAAGATCATGTTGACCGACGGCAAGTCATTGCCGTGAGAGACATCGTGATGGCCTACTTCGTAACCGGGCAAAGCACGGTACATGGTGTCGGCACAGAGATCGAAGTTGATCACCCTATCGGACAGTCGCAATAATCCCAATAGTTTCCGAGCGAAAATTCGCTGATTTAATTGGGGAATGTCCTGAGGCGGCGCAGGGCATCATCTTGTTATCCCCCCCTCAAAATATAGTTAAAGAAAACAAATGAAAATCCCGAATAACTTCATTGAATAAAGACTGAAAGACAAACCATGCAGATTTCAACTACATCGAATTTGGCTGTAATCGCAATTTGGCTTTTTTCACTGGAAGGTGCCGCCGCTATCGCAGCGTGCATCGATCCAGATCTGGATCGTGTCAGTAAAACGACCAGTCTGATGCTCTGCGATGGGACCATCGCTTCTGGTCGTCTCGTTTTGCCCGACCTGAGCATGTTGCAACCGCAAAATCTGGCAGCGGGCACCACCATCGCGGGCGTCATTGGACAGGTTGTCATGCCCAGTGCATGCAGCGACGGAGGCACCGGGGTGGGGTGCGTCGCCAGCTCAGCCTTTCCTGCCGCAGCAGCCTCGCACCTAACAGCGGGAAATATTCGAAGTGGAGTAACCATCGGTGGCGTTACGGGTGACTATCCCAGCGCCACCTATCCGTTGATCACACCGGCAATCGCCTTCACCTCAGAATACTGCACGACGGAGCGTCGGACGAACAGCCCGTTTGCCAATTCCGGCGACGCCGGGGCCGGTGCCTCGTCCGCAACACCATTTACCATCTGCACTCTTGATCAGCTCGATGCAATGCGCACAGCGCTGTCCGCAAACTTCAGGCTAGCCGCCAACATCGATGCTTCTCCCACCAAGTCGAGCAATGCCGGGGCGGGGTGGGATCCGGTCGGCGCCACGAAGTCAGCGCCCTTTCTTGGGTCGTTTGACGGAGACGGGAAAACCATCGACGGACTGTCTATCGCTCGCCCATCCACTGACAACATTGGATTGTTCGGCGTAACTTGTGCCTACAGCTCTGTCTGGACGGAATGTCAGTCCAGCCACGCCACTTTTCTGAAAAATGTACGCTTCACTCATGCGAATATCAACGGGAGCTCGGACGTCGGCATTCTCGCCGGAATCGCCTTCTACAACCAGATTTCAGGCGTCCGGGTTTCGGGCAAGGTCGCGGGCTGGCAACGGGTCGGTGGCATCGTCGGGCAAGCCGGAGAAGCCGATATCGCCAATGTCGGTGCTGAAGTTGTTGTTAGTGCGATCGGCAGCCTGGTGGGTGGCGTCGCTGGAAATGGCGAGAATGCCCATTTCACCAATTGCTATGCGACCGGTCGGGTCTTCGGCGGAACCGGCCCCACGCCGTTTTCCAGTTACGTTGGTGGAGTCGTTGGACAACTTGGCAAAGGGTCGGTCGACAAATGCCTTTTCGTCGGCTCGGTCGTCGGATCTGGCCTCGGCATCGGTGGGTTAATTGGTACCACCGCCCTCAGTGGCACTGCCACCGTCAGCAATTCCTACGCCGTTGCGCAGATTACCGGCCGGGAGCATCTCGCAGGATTCATTGGTATCGCGATGGATGTGGCGATCACCAAAAGCTATGCCGCCGGCGAAGTCTCCGCCTTCATCAGTAACGGCAATGTGGGCGGGCTCGTTGCCAAGAGCCAGGGGACTGTTTCAGCGCAAGATTCGTTCTATGCCGGTCATGTCAAAGGCGAACAATGGCTCGTCAATGGAATGGGTGTGTTCACCGGATTGGCGCTTTCCTCATCGACAAACAATTTCTACTCCGGTGCAAATACCAATCACGGTGCTGTGGCCACGCTTGACCAAACGCCGTTCGCTGCGGCGAAACCAGAAAGCTATTTCTACGGGTCAAACTCCGCAGCAAACAACGGTGCGGGAGAGATCTTCAGCGATTGGGATTTCAATAGCGTGTGGCTGGCGCGCAGCGGTCGGTTGCCAGCTTTGAGGTGCCCCGCTGCCTTCGGCGCTGTGCTGGATTGCGAAGATTGGGATGTTGCTGCACGGACCGCCCTGCAAGGAGGGATTTGAAATGAGAGTTACAATGACATTGGGCGTTCTCACGTCATTCACCCTTAGCTTAACGGGCTGTGATGCCTATCTCGACGTCACCGCAAAAGACCGGGCAGCGAAAAATCCGGCTACCGCAGCAACCAGCGTCGCAACTCCTAGTCCGACCGACGTCCCCACTCCTGGTCCGACGGAAATTCCCGTCACTGAAGCGGTCAAGTTGAACAATAGCGATTGCGTTGACCCCGAATTGACCCTTGTCGGCATCGATGTCTCTTTCACGCGCTGTGACGGCACGCTAGCTACCGGCCTCATGGCGGCATGGGATCTGAGTTCGTTGGCAGCAGATCGCGTCGTCTCCGGAGTGATCATTGCCGGCGTGGCCGGTCAATTGACTGTCCCGGCCACCTGCCATGAAGATGGAGAAATCGGCTGCGTCGCCAATGCGACATTTCGGGCGGTCGACGCCGCGCAGTTGTCAGCCGGCAACATTAAGAAGGGTGTGACGATTGCCGCGGTGGCAGGCCAATACCCGAGCAGCGACTACCCCGAGTCGGTTCCCGCTCTTTCATTTGAATCGACCTATTGCACGACTCCGCGGCGCGCTAATACACCGTTTTCCAACTCGGGGGACGCCGGCGCGGGCGACAGCTCGGCAAACCCTTTCAGGATCTGCACATTGACCCAGCTTGATGCAATGCGCACCGCGCTCAACAAACACTTCAAACTGGCGGCAAACATCGATGCTTCTTCGACCAGGACTATGAACGCCGGCGCCGGCTGGAATCCTGTAGGAGAAACAAATGCGCTGAGTTTCCTCGGATCATTTGATGGCAACAGCTATACCATCGACGGTCTTTACATTTTCCGACCGGTGACAAACTTCATTGGTCTTTTCGGGACGACTTGTCATGACTCGGGCACCTGGACCGACTGCGGGCTCTCCGGAAATCACGCCGAATTCTTAAGAAACGTGCGCATCACCAACGCTAAAGTCAGCGGGAAGTCCTATGTCGGAATTCTTGTTGGTCGCGCCTTCTATAACAACATTTCTGGCGTTGCCGTCTCCGGAGAAGTCTCAGGACTTGAGGGCACCGGCGGGATTGCGGGTCAGCTTAACGAATCCGACGTCGCCAACGTCTCTGCCTCTCCCATTATGGTGTCTGCCGTAGGCGAGACTATTGGCGGGTTGGCCGGAGGTGCGCACAACGCAAGAATAATCGCGGAGCGTCAAAAAGGAAAATCCTATCAATAACTGCCGCGTGGCCGACAAGCCGTTCCAGCCGATCATCGATTTCTATTCGCGCCTGCCCGCCGAACACGGCGACAGCGCCGACGGCGTGGGCTGGACCGACGCCGATGCACCCCTGCGCTACCGAACGATGCTCGAGGCGATCCGCCCCGGTACGGCGCGGCCCAGCGTGCTCGACTTCGGCTGCGGTGCCGCCCATCTCTTGGACCACCTGCAGGCACATGCCCCGGGCAGCGTCGACTACCACGGCATCGACGTGTCTGAAGACGCGATCGCGCTGTGCCGGCGCAAGCACCCCGATGCATCGTTCGAATGCCTGGACGTCCTCACGGCGGCCGACGACGCATGGCCGGCGTACGACTACATCCTCATGAACGGCATCTTCACCTGGAAGGGCCCGCTGACCGACGAGCAGATGTGGGATTACCTCCGTGACCTGTTGCGCCGTGTATTCGCACACGCCCGCGTCGGCGTCGCGTTCAACGTGATGAGCACCCAGGTCGACTGGCGGCGCGACGACCTGTTCCATGCAGCGCTGGACCCGCTGGTTTCGTTCCTGTCGCGCGAGGTGAGCCGGCACGTGGTCGTTCGTGCCGACTACGGCCTGTACGAATACACGGTCTACGTCTACCGCGAACCCGGCCCGGGGGCTCCACCGCACGGCCGCCGGCTGGTGGGAACGACATGAACACGGTCATCGACGCGGTCGTGCGGGTCGACGAACTCGGCACGGCGTCGGCCTTGGCGCTGGCCCGCGAACGCGGCGACCGTGTCGATGCCGTGCGGTTCCCGGACGGCACCACGCTGGAGCTGGCGCGGGTCGCCGACGTGCTTTACGTGCCGAGCGCGCTCGAGCGCGGCCAGAGCCTGCAGATCGTCGGTGGCCGCAACCTGGCGATGGAAGCGGTGTTCGACGACTTCACCGCCGGTTTCGTCCGGCAGCGGCTCGCCCGCGCCGGGGTCGAGCGTTTCGAGGGGTTCGTCGATGCGGGCGACGTTGGCGACGTCTGCATCCTCGGCAATGTCTTCTCGCGCAATTTCACCCATTGGCACGAGGAACTGATGAAGGTCGTCGCGGTCGAGCGCACCGGACGCGACTGCCGCTACGTCGTCTCGGCCCTGCCCGATTTCGCCCGGGCGTTGCTGGCGATCGTCGGCATCCCGGCCGAACGCATCCTGGAGGTCGATCGCCCTACCCGATTCGCGGCCGCGCTCCATTCGACGCCCGTCAGCTATCGCAACGTCGCCGACTACCCGGCCGTGCTCGATGAACTGCGCGAACGCGTGCTGGCCTGCCCCGTACCGGCCGGGACACCGGCGCCCGGACCGCGACTCTGGCTCGACCGCGGCGCGCAGACGCGGCTCGGCCGCAGCCTCGTCAACGGCGAGGAAGTGCAGCGCCTGCTCGAGGCCCACGACTTCGTGCGCGTCGACATGGGTTCCCTGCCGCTGCCGGCGCAGGTCGACGCGGCGCGGCACATGCGCGTGCTCGCCGGGCTGCACGGGTCGCAGTTCGTGCACAGCCAGCTGATGCCGAGGGGCTCGCTGGTGATCGAATGCTTCTCGCCGCTTTACCTGAACCCGACGTACGTGGAGATCTACCGAGTGCTTCGCCACCGCAGCGCGCTGATCGCCGCCACCAACACGCCGCTGATGCCGTACCTGCACGGCGGCGACGTGCTGGTCGACATCCAGCAGCTCGCGCTCGCGCTGCAGTCCGCGGACGCGGCCTGAGACCAGTTGGGGATTCGACGAATGCGGATAATCGCGCACATGGGTGTCCTGGACGAGGTCGAGCTGGTCGGCCCGGCGATCGAACACCTGTTCCACATCGGCGTGGACCGCGTCATCGTGTTCGACATGGGGTCCACCGACGGGACGCTCGCCGCCGTGGAGGCACGCGAGGGTCCGGCCGTGGAGCTGCACCGGCTGCGCAACGATCTGCCGTGGGACGAGTTGCGAGTGCGGACGGTGGAGGCGATCCGTGCGCGGCCGGCGGACTGGGTGCTGTTCCAGGATGCCGACGAGTTCTGGCTTCCCGCGGGCGGCTCGCTGCGGGCTTGCGACTCGCTGGCGCGCGCGGACATCGTGCAGGTGCCGCGCTACAACGTCGCCGTCGACGCCGTGGATGGCGTCCGGATGCCGGTCCCGCCGGCGCCGGAGCACTATCCGGGCATCGAGATGTACACGCGGAAGATCGCCGACTTCCGCAGGCACATGGCCGAGAACCCGGATACGCCGTGGATCGCCGGCGTGCCGGCCGCGAAGGTGATCGCCCGCGCAGATTGCATCGACGAGGTCACGATGGGCTCGCACAACGTGGAGGCCGCCGCCGGCCGCCCCGTACGCCGCGTGGTCGCCAACGACATGCTGATCGCGCACGTTCCGGTGTCGAGCGCCGAACGGTTCCAGCGCCGGGCGGACAACATCTGCGAGTTCATGCGGCTCAATCCCGGCTATCTGGTCGGAGCACAGGGCTGGCACTGGAAACGCCTGCACCAGCTTGCGCTGGAGGGGCGCGTCGAAGAGGAATACGCGTGCCAGCTGACCGATGCCGCCGGCCGTGCCGCGCTGCGCGAAAGCGGCGTGCTGGCCACCGCCGCCGAGATGCTTTCCCTGGCCGCTCAGCGCGCCTGAGCGTGCCACGCCGACGCGCTGGCGACGATGTCGTCCAGCGTCCGCCGCGGGCGCCAATCCAGCTGTCGAGTCGCTTCGTCGTGGCTCGCCACCAGGCTGGGTGGATCACCCGGGCGCCGATCGCACGACCGGATCGCCGGACGACCTCCATGGTGCCGGCGCACGGCCGCGACGACCTCGGCCACCGTGTGGCCGCTGCCGGTGCCGAGGTTGAGCGCGCGGAAGCCGTCGTGGTCGCGCAGGTGGTCAAGCGCGCGCAGGTGCGCGTCGCAGAGGTCCTCGACATGCACGTAGTCGCGCAGGCAAGTGCCGTCGCGGGTCGGGAAATCGTCGCCGAAGACGTCGGCCGCCGGCGAGGCCGGATCCAGCGCCGCCCGTACGAGATTCGGCACAAGGTGGGTCTCGGGCTCGTGGCACTCGCCGATCTCGCCATCCGCATCGGCACCGGCGACGTTGAAGTACCGCAGCGCCAGGGCCCGCATGCCGTATGCGCGGCAGTACTCGGCGATCAGCCGTTCTGCCATCAGCTTGCTCCACGATGATGGGGTCAGGCCATAGATTGGTTCATTTGTTGGCAAACAGTATCTTCAGACCTCAGTAAAACCGGCAAAATTGGTTGAGAAGATGTGGAAGTTCAATTCCCTGAAAAGGAGCGAAAAGCGGGGTCGGGTCGAGGACCGATTGGAGGAGTTTTTGGCGGGCTCATCCGC
>CAMAUY010000040.1 GCA_945861565.1 Akkermansia muciniphila | reverse complement strand
GAAGCGGCCCTGGTTCCATTTCTGGGGGGTGTGGATTCGTCCTACTTTTCGGCCATGTTCGGCCTGGGCGCTCGGGAACTTCACGAGGGAGCCCAGCAACTCCTCCGCGGCGAGGGGAACCTGGGTCATGCGCTCTTCTCGGCCAGCCTGGGTGGAACGCCCGTCCAGAGGGTCGTCGCGGCGCTGCAACAAGAAGCCGAGCAACTCTTCAAAGGCCGCGCGACAGCCAACGTGTCGATCCGCCCAGCAGCCAATCGTTACAAAGATCTGCTTAAGCAAAGCCGCGACGTAATGGTTAACCCGGAGGCGTGGGATACGATCGAAAAAGAGCGGACAGAAACCGAGGCGGACAAGAAACGCCTCGAAGAGGAAATTTCCAAACTGGAGCGAGATCTTCAATGGATTGCACGTTGTGAAGACGCGCTGCCCACGGTCGCCCGCCTCCGTGAAGAGAGACAAAAACTCGCCCAGCTTCCGCGCCTGCCAGAATTGGCCAGCGACTTCGTACCCCGAGTGCAAGCGGCCCGCCAAGCGGTCAGCGAAACGCACGCCGAAGTTCAGCGCCTCGACGCTCAGATCGCCAAATTCCAAACCCAATTGCAACCGTGTCAAACGGCCCCCGCTGTCCTGGCGGAAGCGGACATCCTGGACCACTTGCACTCGGATTTGGGCGCCTATCGAGATCGCAAAAATTCCCAGGCTGATTTGCAGGCCAGACTGGCGGGACTCGATCCGCTCATTCGGGCCGGCATGAACAACCTGCAGCTCATCGGTGAATTAGAATCACTGGAGCGCTACCGCCTCAGCAGTCCGGTCGGAATCGCCTGCGACGAAGCGGCCGCTGAGCTCAAGCAGGCTTTGGCCGAATCCGCCGACAATTCAGGCAGGGTGGAAGAACTCAAGCATCAGATCCGCGCCCAGGAAACGCAGTTGCAGTCTTTGCCGGAAACCGACCTGACGGGTCTCCGCGAAGCGCTGGCGGTCGCCGCCGAGGCCACAGAAGCGGATCGAACGTTTTCCACGAGCGAATCCGACGTCCAACGCTTGACCCGTGAGGCGGCCGCCCAGCACTGCCTACTCGCCGGTGCACCGGAGGATTTCGATGCCACCCTCCGCTTGGCTATCCCCTCCCTTGCGACCATTCGCCGCTATCAGGAACAAATGGAATCCGCCCGCCGAGAGAGCGCGAGCCAGGAGGGTAAAATTATCGACGCCAACAGCCGAATCGCCACAATTCGCGGTGAACTAGGTCGACTGCATCGGCAAGGAGAATTGCCTTCGGAAGACGCTCTCCGCGCCGCGAGGAAACATCGGGACCATGGTTGGAGTCTGGTACTGGCTGAGTGGAAAGGAGACGGCGCCCAGGGAGAGCTTATCCCGGGTTCCCCTCTCGAGGAGGCTTTCCCTCAGGTGATCGCCAACGCCGACGGCATTGCGGATCAATTGCGGCTTCGTGCGGAGGCGGTGGCCCAAGCCGAGGAAAAACGATTTCAACTGAGCGAAATCGAGACGCAGATCACGGTGGCCCAAATGAAGAGGCTGGAACTCCAGGCCGCCTTGGATGCATGCCAACAGTCCTGGCAAGCCGAGTGGTCGGCCTGCGGAATCATCGCGCAGCCACCCCTTGAAATGCAGGAATGGCGCGAGCGTTGGAGCGAGTTCCGTGAGCGACTCGGGCGACTTCGGACGGCTCAGGAGTCGTTCCAAAAGAAGAACCATCAGATTCAGCACGCCCGGAGTCGGCTCGCCGCCATTCTCAACCAGTCGGCAGAAAAGGAATTTTCATTGCTGTTCGCCGCCGCCCGAAAGCTTGTTCAGGACGGTGAGCAAGCGGCCGGTCGGCGCATTGAGATGACGAACCAGCTTAAAGGGCTGACGAGTGAAATGGCCAAGTTTGACCAAAGCCGCGCCCGCCTCGCCGCCGCAGTCGAGACCGCAACTAAGAAATGGGAATTCCAATGCACGGCGGTCGGGTTGCCCAAAGGAACTTCGCCTGATGCCGGCGTGGTTCTCTTGCGGCAACGGAAGGATCTGCTGGCAAGATTCGATGAATGGCGCGAATTATCCGATACATCTCAGTCCAAAGCGGCTGCGATTCGCCAATACGAGCAGGAAGTCGGCGAGAAGGCCCTCGCTTTGGGCGTCTCGTGCGACACCACCGAAGCCCTCGAGTCCGCGTTATGGAGAAGACTCAGTGAAGCCCGCAATGCTCAGGAACGCCACGACCAAGTGTCCGAACAGATCCGACAAGCGAGCAGTGAGCTCGAGGATGCTCGAATACGCGCCCGCCAGTCGGACCAATCCCTCCAAGAATTGATCCAATTGGCGAACCTAAACACGATCGAAGAGTTGGAGCCTTTGCTGGCGCACCTCGAACAGCGCGATGCCGCGCACGCTCGTATCGAAAATCTACGTCACACCCTCAGCGGCCTCGCCCGTGGCCAAGCGGTGGACGAATTTGTCGACAAAGTTTGCGCCGAAAGCCCGGATGCACTCGCCGAGGGCAAATTGACCGCGACCCGGGAGAAAGGAGAGAAGGAATCGGCTTTCCCCAGAATCCGCGAAACGCTGTTCCGGCTCGGGAATGAAAAAAATACTTTGGAGAGAGCCGGCGACGCAGCCGCCGATTTTCGCCAGCAAGCGGAGTCCTATGCGGCAACCCTGCGACAGGATGCCGCTCGCTTTCTGCGACTTCGCCTCGCCACACATCTCCTGGAAGCGCAGATCGAGCGGTTCCGAAAGGAGAATCAAGGCCCGCTCCTGCAAAAGTCGGGCGCCATTTTCCAGGCCATCACCCGGGGCGCATTCAGCGGACTGGCGGCAGAATTCAATGCCGATGATCTCCCCGTCCTCGTCGGCGTCCGACCCGACCAGACGAAGGTCCCGGTCGAGGGCATGAGCGATGGTTCTCGCGATCAATTATACCTAGCTCTCCGACTGGCGGCGCTTGATCGGTATCTCGAAGAGCATGATGCCATGCCACTTATTTTGGACGATTTGCTGATCACCTTCGATGACGAACGCGCCAAAGCGATTCTCCCGCAACTGGGCGCCTTGGCCAAACGCACGCAGATCTTCGTCTTCACCCATCACGAGCATCTCGTCGACCTCTGTCGCCAGTCCCTCGGCGACGGCCAATTTCATCTCCACCGCCTGCGAAGGTCGGAGTGAGGGTTCGGGGGTCAGGGGGCAGTGATCAGTAGTCAGTGATCAGTAGTCAGTGATCAGTGGGCGGTGGGCGGTGGGCGGGGCGCGATATTCAACCGACTCCATTCGTCCGCCGTTCTGTAATTCGCGATTGCCAGCGGTCGCCCAGTTCCAGGAGATTGAACCGGTGAATTCACTCGATGTGTTTCTTCCTGTCCCGCGCGTGGCCGCCGTCCTGGATCCCGGTTTTCGCCCGGCAGTTCTGGCCCGCCGTGCGTTTGCAATCCAGGCCCAGGTTCCCGTGCGACTGGCGATCGAGCAAGCGGATGGATCCGTTTTCCATCAATCCACCGCGATTCTCCCGGCGGGACACCCGCACGCTGCGGTGAACAATTTCTTTGTCGAACGATTGGTGAAGTTCCTCCTCTGGAGCCGCGGTGGGTGGCGAATCTGGGTCGACGGCCCGGCCGAGCTTGGCGATTCTCTGCGGCAGCATTACTCGGAAGATGCCACTGGGCGGTTTGATTCCGAAATCATTGGCGAACGAATTTACGACCGCCCTATCCAGATTGAAACGGCCCGCGAGCTTCCCCCGGCGAAATCCTCCACGGCTCCGCTCGGTCGACATCTCGATGGCTGCCGGATCGGATTTGATTTGGGGGGCAGCGATCGCAAAGTGGCGGCCGTACGCAATGGCGAAGTCGTTTTCAGCGAGGAAACGGTTTGGGATCCGTATTTCCAAGCCGATCCCCAGTATCACATCGACGGCATCCAGGAATCCCTGCGCCAGGCTGCCGCTCACCTTCCCAGAGTGGATGCGATCGGCGGCAGTGCCGCCGGCGTTTACGTCAACAATCGTGTCAAGGTGGCGTCGCTATTTCGCGGCGTTTCCAAGGATCTTTTTAACTCGCGGGTGAAGGATCTTTTCCTGGAACTGCGTCGCGCTTGGGACGGCATTCCGTTTGATGTCGTCAATGATGGAGAAGTCACCGCCCTCGCCGGATCCATGTCCCTGGGTGACAATGCCGTTTTAGGCCTGTCCATGGGGACGAGTACCGCGGGAGGCTACGTCACACCGGAGGGTACCATTACGAGTTGGCTGAATGAGCTGGCCTTTACGCCATTTGACTATTCGCCCGCGGCACGTCGGGACGAATGGTCCGGAGATTTTGGTTGCGGGGTGCAGTGCTTTTCCCAGCAGGCGGTGGGCAAGCTCCTCGCCCCGGCGGGCATCACGGTGGTTGCCGAACTGCCGCTCCCGGAGAAACTCAAGCATGTGCAACAACTCATGGCCGCGGGCGACCCGCGTGCCCGAATGATCTACGAAACCATCGGAACCTATCTCGGCTATGGCGTTGCTCACCTGGCGGATTTCCACACGCTGCGCCATGTGCTCGTGCTCGGCCGGGTTACCTCGGGGATTGGAGGCGACATCATCCTTTCCCAGGCCCGAGAAGTGTTTCGCACCGAATTCCCCGAATTGGTCGGGCAGATCGCCCTGCACATGCCCGACGAAAAAGAGAAGCGGCATGGACAAGCCATTGCGGCCGCCAGCCTGCCGATCATCCCGTGAGAGTTCGACACTCGTCGAACGGATAGGATCGCGCCCATGCTGTTCAATTCCCTCCATTTTCTGGCGTTTTTCAGCGTGGTGACGCCATTATATTTTTTGCTTCCGCACCGGTCTCGGGCACCCCTTCTGCTCATTAGCAGTTGCTATTTTTACATGGTGTTTGTGCCGGTCTACATCCTGATCCTCGGCTTCACCATCCTGATTGACTACGGGGCGGGACTCTTGCTGGGCCAGACGAAAGGAACGCGACGCAAATGGCTGTTGATCGCCAGCCTCATCGCGAACATCGGAGTTCTGGCCGTCTTTAAGTACTACAACTTCCTCAACGAAAGTCTCGGTGGCGTCTTAACTCTCTGGGAGGCACGCAGCCCATTTCCGATGCTCTCGATCCTGCTCCCGATCGGCCTGTCGTTCCATACGTTTCAGGCGATGAGCTACACCATCGAAGTCTATCGAGGGAACCAGCCGCCCGAACGCAATTTTCTAATCTATTCGCTCTACGTGATGTTCTATCCGCAGTTGGTGGCGGGCCCGATCGAACGTCCTCAGAATCTCCTGCATCAATTCCGTGAAAAGCACGAGTTCGATTATCAACGAATCGTGGATGGCCTGAAGCTCATGGCTTGGGGCCTCTTCAAGAAGGTCGTGATCGCCGACCGCCTGGCTCCTTTGCCCGACGCGGTCTTCAGCGACGTCCAGCAGTATCACGGCCTGGCACTCGCCCTCGCTATCACTGCGTTTGCCATTCAGATTTATTGCGACTTCTCGGGATACTCGGACATCGCCATCGGCGCGGCTCGGGTGATGGGTTTCAGGTTGATGACCAATTTTGATCGACCCTACCACGCCCGCACCATCGCTGAATTCTGGAGGCGCTGGCACATCTCGCTTTCGACCTGGTTCAAGGACTACCTGTACATTCCCCTCGGCGGCAGCCGTGTGTCCGTCCCCCGCTGGTATTTGAATCTGGTGATTGTATTCGTGATGAGCGGGCTCTGGCACGGTCCCAACTGGACCTACGTCATTTGGGGCCTCCTGCACGCCTTCTATCTTATCTTCGGCCTTGCCACTCAACCCATTCGTGATGCTCTGCGCCGGGTGTCCGGGCTTTCCGCCCGGCCCACTCTAGCCTCCGGCCTGCAGATGTTCTGCACCTTTTCGCTCGTCACACTGGCGTGGGTTTTCTTCCGGGCCAACACCGTGGGCGACGCTCTCTATGTGCTCACCCACCTAACCCAGGGACTCGGCCAGGACCTCCGCAATCTATTCCTCCACCGCAGACTCGATCTGGGCTTCAACCTGGGCCTTGACCGAACAGACCTGCTGATCGCGGTGGCGGCCGTCGCCGTGATGGAATTCGTTCACTGGGCGCAGTACCGGGGAAGTGTCACGCGATGGGTGTCCCAAAAACCCGCTTACATTCGCTGGCCATTGTATTATGCGGCGGTCTTCACCATCCTCTTCCTGGGAGTGCACGGGGATCGGCAGTTTATCTATTTTCAGTTTTGATGACGAAGCCCAGGCACATTGAGCTTCTCCTGAAGATTGCGCTCGCGGTGGCTCCATTGCTCGTCCTCGCCGCGATCTACCTGGTCAGCGATCCATTCAAGGTGCTGCGTCGGTATGACTCTTATTATGAGTCCGGAAAGCCCTGCGTCATCTCCCTGAACCGGGATTTTGTATCGGTCCAGACGTTGCTCCAAAACCTCCGGAATACCCCCTACGACTCCTTTATCCTCGGCAATTCCCGGTCGCTATTTTACGAGGTCGCCGATTGGCAACAAATCACCGGATCCACCCAGTCTTTCCATTTTGATGCTTCCGGCGAATCCTTGTATGGGATCCACGCCAAGATTCGCCTGCTGGACAGGCTGAAAATGCCCCTGCGAAACGTCCTGCTGATTCTCGATGCCGAGTTACTCGAAACGACCGAGGCGCGGCAGGGACACATCTTTACCAAGCACCCAATTCTCACGGGGCAATCGCCGTTCGAATTCCAACTCGAATTCTTCAAATCATTCTACAACCGTGTGTTTTTGAAATCCTACCTTCCCTACCTGCTCACCCGGCAGATCCGGCCCTACATGGTCGAGGATTTCATGCTCGATGACCGCGTGATGGAGTACGATCTGCACAGCAATGAAATTCGGTTTTCAGAAATGGAGTCCCGAATCACTCGTGATCCGGAAAGTTTCTACGCACAACGGACCCATCTCTTTTACGACCGCCCTTCCCGTGAACGCATGTCATCGCCCGTCCTCCGCGCCCGACAGAAGGAAATGCTGGAAGCCATCCAGAAGGTGCTCCAATCGCAGCGCACCGAGCACCGGTTGATTATCAATCCGCTCTATGATCAACAGAAATTCAACGCGACGGATCTCCAATTCCTAGTCCACCTCTTTGGGGTGAATCGGGTTTTTGACTATTCCGGAACCAACGACATCACGGCCGATCGTCGCAATTACTACGAAACCTCCCACTATCGTCCGCACATTGCCCGGAGAATCCTCCAGGAGATTTATTCCCAACGCCCGAATCCGACTCCGAGCCCGACCCCGGAACCGCTCGCCCGGTGAGCCTTCCGAGTGGGATTGCCTAGAGCACCGCATTATCAATCAGGCGCGTCTTCCCGATATAGACGGCGAGCGCAACATGAGTGCCGCGCCGCACGCGTCCGACCGGCACCAGGGTTCCCGTGTCGAAACACTCGATGTAATCCAACCGGGCGTCCGGTTCCGCCGCCACCCGCTTGGCCAAGGTTTTCTTGAGCGAACCCGCCGCCACGCCATTCGCGCTTCGCCGCACCAAGGCCCGCGCTTCAACGAGAACGCGCCAAAGCACGGTTGCTTGCCGTCGTTCCTGGGCAGAGAGGTAGGCGTTGCGCGAACTCATCGCCAAGCCGTCCGCTTCGCGGTGCGTCGGTGCGACCACCATTTCGATGGGAAAGTTTAAGTCAGCCACCATCCGCCTCACAACCGCCGCCTGCTGCCAGTCCTTGGCCCCAAACACCGTGACGTCGGGAAGCACGCAGTTAAACAGCTTCGCAACCACCGTCGTCACTCCCCGAAAATGCGTCGTGCGGCAAGCCCCTTCCATGCCTTGCGACAGACATTCTTCGACGACATACGTGCTGTAGTGTCCCGCGGCTCGACCTGGGTACATGTCCGCGTCGGACGGGAGAAAGAGGACATCGACACCGGCGGTGCGGCACAACCGTCGGTCGCGCTCCAGGTTTCGCGGGTACTTCTCGAGATCTTCGGTCGGGGCGAACTGGGTGGGATTCACGTAAATGCTAACGACCACCAAACCTTTGGCTCCTACCCGCCGGCGCGCCTCGGCAACGAGGCTCATATGGCCAGCGTGCAAATAACCCATCGTCGGAACAAATCCAATCCGCCGTCCGCTCTTGCGGGCGCGTTGAACCAGGCGTTGCATGACCCCGATTTTCTCCACAATTTTCATGATCGAATTGAGTACCCCGGCAGGCTAGGGAATCCAGGCGGTAACGTCGAAGGATTGCTTGCACCGAAGCGCCTGTCGGCCATGTTGTCGGCCGGAGTTATGCCACTTTACGAGTACGAGATTTGCGATGGAAAATGTGTCGCCTGCGGGGGCAAATTCACGCTCCGGCGGCCGATGAGCGCGCCCCCCCTCGAACACTGTCCAGCGTGCCGCAAGCCCATCCGGAAGGTATTCAGCGGGTTCAGCACCCCGACGTTGACCCGCCCGGTCAGCGTCTCGGATGCGAAAAAGGCCGGATTTACCGTGCTTAAGCGCGTGAGCAAGGGCGAGTATGAACGGCAGTGAACTCGCTACGCATAGCCGCCTTGCGTTTCGCGGTAGAACATTTCTTTCTATCCTCTGTCCAACGATCATTGACGGGTTCAAGGGGCCATTATGAGCGAATTACATCAAATCCAGGATGTCCTCCGACGAACCGCGGCACGCCAACGCTTGCAACGGGGCTGGCAAGGGTTGTGGCGCGGAGCGTTGGTGGGTATTTCGGTATACTTTTTGGCGGTGATCCTTTTTAAGCTCGCCCCAATTCCAAAGGAAACCCTCCGGTGGGCAGCGACGGCGAGCATGGCATGCGCCATGGGCGGATTCCTGATCGGCTGGTTGCGACGGATAACGCCCGAGTCGGCCGCAAGGTTTCTGGACCAGAAGCAACACCTCGAAGAGCGGTTGAGCACGGCACTTGAATTTTCAAAGTCTGGCCGGACGGATCGATGGAATGACCTGGTCCTGGCCGACGCCACGGCCGCTGCGGCGACGATTGATCCGGCCAAACTGATGCCCTGGAAAATGCCTCGCGTAGCGCGATGGGTGGCCCTTGCGACGGTGGTCGTCGTTGGCGTTGGGTTTATTCCCGAGTACCGATCGAAGGCCTACGTCGAGAAGAAGAAAGATGCGGAAGTGATCAAGGAAGTTGGACAGCAGCTCGCGAACCTGACGCGACGTTCCCTGGCGGACCGAAAGCCTGCCCTCGAACCGACCGAAAAGACTCTTGAAAAGGTGGCTGAACTTGGCGACCGCCTCCAGCAGGCGAAGCTGACGCGCGGCAATGCCCTCAAAGATCTGGCGAGCGCCACCGACAAGTTAAAGCAGGATCTGAGCGACATGGCAAAGGACCCGGCCATCCGTCGACTCGAACGGGCGGCGCGAACACCCGGAAACACGCCCAATCAAACCGCACAAAGCCTCCAGAAGCAGATGGAGGCCATCTCGAAGCAACTGGGAGATAAGGCCGCTCAGAGTCCGGAAGCCGTCGATCGATTGCAAAAGGACATGCAGGCGCTCAAGGATGCCGCCAAGGGAATGGCCAATCAGGACGGTTCGCAGGGAGCCGCGAGTCGCCAGCAGTTGGCGCAGATGGCATCCGCACTGGCGCGGAAAGCCGAATCGCTGGGCATGCCATTGCCCAGCCTGGATGAAGCGATCGCCGCTCTGAATTCAGCCCAGGCGGAGCAATTCTTGAAGGACCTGAACCGGGCGGACCAGGATTTGCAAAAAATGACGGATCTGGCCAAGACGTTGGCCCAACTCCAGCAGCAGGCAGAACGTCTGGGCAAAGATTTGGCGGAACAACTCAAGAACGCCCAAGCCCAGGCCGCGATTGAATCTCTGCAGAAAATGCGCGACATGCTCACAAAGGCTTCGCTGAGCTCCGCGCAGATGCAGAAGATGATTCAAGAACTGAAGGAAGCAGCCAAACCGGGCGAGCAGTATGGGGAAGTGGGGAAGTTGCTGGAGAAGGCGGCCGGTGAGTGCCAGAGCGGTAACAAAGCCGCGGCCGGCAAGGAAATGGCGGCCGCTCAGGCAGAGCTCGAAAAAATGCTCAACGACATGAACGACATGCAAGGGCTGATGGCCGCCATGCAGAATCTGCAAAAGGCGCAGATGTGTGTTGGCAACGGCTTGGCTTGGGGGCAGTGCCCCGGAGGTGCCGGCGGCAAATCGGGAAAGCCCAGCGGCAAGAGTCGCCGCGGCTATGGCGATTGGTCAAACGAGGATCCGTGGGCCATGCCAGATTCGATCGCGGACACCTGGGACAACGGCGGTCTGCCCGATCGTACGGAAAAGAAATCCAAAGGCCTCACGGATCGCGATTCTTCGGTGCCGGACAACCTTTCTCCCACCAAAGTGAAAGGCCAAATGCAACCGGGCGGACCTATGCCGTCGATAACCCTGCGGGGCGTCAGCATCAAAGGAGACAGCAAGATTGCCTACACCGAGGCCGTGGCCTCTGCTCAAACGGACGCGCAGGCAGCACTCAGCCAGGAGCGGGTTCCACGCGCCTATCAAAACGCGGTCCGGGATTACTTCGACGACCTTAAGAAGTGAAGAAGCGTCCAGGATTTGCCTGCCGACTTGCCGACCGGCGTTTTCCGTGGCTTCTTTACGGCTTAATGCTGATCCCCTTTCATCGGATTTGTCGATGCTCGGTTGCGGTCCTGCTTTGCACGGCGGGTGTAATTCTGGCCCAACGCGGTGACAAAACGAACGAGGTGCAACGGGAGACCGTGCCCCGCGAGCTGATACCGCCCGCCCCGGTATTGTCGGCCGAAGATCAGCTCAAAACCTTTCGATTACCTCCGGGATTCCGAGCCGAGATCGTCGCCAGCGAGCCGCTGGTGACGACTCCCGTCACGATCCAGTTCGATCATCGGGGCCGACTGTGGGTGCTCGAGATGAATGGCTACATGAGAACTCCGGAAGGCCGGGATGAATTGGAGCCCGCGGGTAACGTGGTGATTTTGGAGGACACCGATGGCGACGGTCGAATGGATCGCAGAACGCTCTTTCTTGATCGCCTCGTAATGCCCCGCGCCCTGGTGCTTGCGGGCGACGGAGTTATCGTCGCCGAGCCGCCAAATCTTTGGTTTTGTCGGGACATCAATGGCGATGATCGCTGCGATCAGAAGGAGCTTCTGACCGGCGCGTACGCCGTCGAGGACGACCCGAAGCTGGGTGACAGAGCCAATCCGGAGCATTCCAGCAATTCGTTGGTGTGGGCTTTGGATAACTGGATTTACTCGGCCAATCACACCACCCGATATCGTCTGACCCGGGGCGTATCCGCAGCGGCGCTGCAAAAGGAGGGGACAATTTTTCGCGGTCAATGGGGGCTGAGCCAAGATGACTATGGCCGGCTGTATTACAATTCCAATTCCGACCAACTCCGGGCCGATCCGGTGCCTTCACACTATCTCGCTCGCAACCCCAACCTTCGCCAGCCGCACGGTGCCAATATTCAATTGGTGAAAGACCAGCGCGTCTGGCCCATTCGCGTCAATCCCGGCGTCAATCGTGGGTACCAACCCAATCAACTGACCCCCGAGGGCCGCTTGGCAACTTTCACGGGAGCGTGTGGACCCGTTGTCTACCGCGGCGACCAATTTCCAAAGGAGTTTCGTGGGGATGTTTTCCTGTGCGAGCCAACGGCCAACCTTATCCGACGCAATCGTATCCTCGATCAAGCCGGATCCCTCACGGCCACTAATGCCTACGACCGGGCCGAATTTTTGGCCTCAACGGACGAGCGATTTCGGCCGGTGAATCTATTCAATGGCCCCGACGGCGCGCTCTACGTCGTCGATATCGCGCGGGGCTTGATCCAGCATCGAATCTACCTGACGAGTTATCTCCGAAAGCAAACCGAGAGCCGCAATCTGCAAACACCTGTCAACCTCGGCCGAATCTACCGTATCGTCCAAGCAGACCGTCCGGTAAGGCGAAAAGACTTCCTCCCGGTAAAACCCACGACGGAACAATTGATCGAGCGCCTCTCGCACCCGAACGGGTTCTGGCGCGACATCGCCCAACAACAGTTGATTGAGGGACGGGATGTCGCTGCGGTGCCCCAACTGCGGAAACTGGCAATCGCACAGCATCATCCAGCGCCGCTGGGACGCCTTCATGCGCTCTGGACCTTGGAAGGATTGGATCAAGTGGATCTCCCGACGCTTGAAGCCGCCGCTCAGGATCCCATCCCGCAGGTTCGCAATGCCGCGTTGCGATTGAGTGAAGCATTCTTAAAGACAGAGCACCGTGACGAATCCATTCAAATGGTCCTGAGCCGCGCCGGATTTGTGCCCCAGGACGAGCAACTTCAGTTGCTGCTGACTCTCGGCGAGATGGCCACACCGGCTGCGGACACGATTTCCAGGATTCTATTAATGAACGGACCTGCATCCCTGCTCCGCTTTGACGCCACGATCAGCGGGTTGAAAGGGCGCGAACTGGAATTCATCGAGAGCTTGGTTGGGGATCCAGTTTGTGCAACGACGAAGCCGGAGCATGCGCCGCTGCTTTTCGGACTGGCAAAATGTGTCACCCATGAAGGAATCCCGGAGCGCATCGAACGATTGCTGGATCGGGTAGCGAACCTAAATCCGGGTGGCTGGCAGCAGATTGCAATCCTGGATGGGGCCATCGCCTCCCAACCTATCGCGCCCAAGAGTGGAACCTCCATCAGGCCCCTCGCTCTGCAGTCGGAACCCCGTTCGCTTGCCGTAATCGCCGGATCAGGCGACCCGCGACTGCAGGAACGCGTCACCCGTCTGAGCGCACTCTTCTCGTGGCCTGGCAAAGCCGCCTCCACCAATCCTCCACCACTCGCGGTGGCCGAATTGACCGGGGTTCAAAAGGACAGTCAGCTGCGTGGAAAAGAGCTCTATGCGGTCGTCTGTGGCGCGTGTCATCAACCGCATGGGAATGGACAGCCCGGTTTGGCGCCCCCCCTGCGGGATTCGGAATGGGCTCTCGGTTCAGAACAACGGCTCATTCGAATCGCACTGCACGGAATGCGAGACGCAGTCACGGTGAAGGGCGAGAAATGGGAACTCAGCATGCCAACCCTGGCCGAGGCCTTCAACGATCAGCAGGTGGCCGATGTCCTGACCTACATTCGTCGGGAATGGGGACACACCGCCGCACCGGTCGCGGTCGAAACAGTGACCGCCATCCGCGCCCTCCATGCAAAACGCGAGGATGCCTGGACGGAGCCCGAGTTGTTGAAGATTCCGTAAAGACCCCTTAACCCTACCCGATTCGCGCCTTTACGGACTGTCCCTTGATTTTCGCACGGTTCAATTTGGCCACAATCGCACGCGAATGCTGCGACGCAACCTCCACGGTGCTGGTCCGCTCGCCAACTTCGATCTGCCCCACGTTGATGGCCTCAAGTCCGGTCTCCCCGAGGATGGAACCGACGATATCGCTGGGTTCAATTCCCACCTTTGAACCGACGTTCAATCGCAATTGCACCGTTGCAATGGGGGCCTGAAATCGGGATTCACCCTGCAGGCGTTGAAATTTCTGCCAGGGACGCCGCTTGTCGTCGTCGGGACGCGCCGTCGGCCGGGATTTTATCGGACCGTCGCTGGCGGGTTGCTCCGCCTCGGGCTGTGGCGGCCGGACAGGCCGGGTGACCGGGGCGGGAGTTTCACGATAGGGACGCTGTCCGGCCGGTGCAGACACCGGAGGACGATCATCGCGCCGCGGCCCGGGCGGGCGGTCGGTGTAAGCGGGTCGGCGTCGGTCGGACGGACCTTCAGCGCCACGATAGGGGGCTCGGGGCGCCGATTGGTCGAAATTTCCACGCGAACTGAAATCGCGTGCAGGGCGTTCGGGGACCGGGCGCGCCGGAGGAGCAAACGAACGCGGGGCCGACCGCTCCGTTTTGATCGGGGCCGGAGTGGAAGCGGGCGCAGCCCGGGTCGCTCGGGGGGCTGCGGCCTCGGCAGATACCGAACTCTTGCGAGGGGTCGCCGTCGCTGGCCGAACGGCGGGGGCAACTTCTCCTACCGGTGCGATCTCCGGCCGAGCTGAATCCTCGTCCGCAGTTTCCAGCGGTACGGTTTCAGCCTGGGTCGAGGACTTTTCGATTCTTCGAACGGACACCCGAGGAACTTCATTCGTCGTTGCCTTTGGCGCCGACCCGATCGCCGGAGTCGGTGCCACCACCGGAGCCGCCGAAGCCGCTCTTGGCAGGGGCGTTGCCGGAGCCGATGTCGGGAGGGAACCCGCCGGTTTCGCACCCTTGGCGCCGTCCGGAGCCTCCCAGCGGCCTTCCTCTCCTGTGAATGCCTGATGGAGAAGAGCCGAAATCAGGTCCATCGAATCGAATCCTTCCTCCAAGAGCGCCTCAATGATGTGCTCTCGTTTGGGGAAATCCTTCCGCTGCAGCAGATCCCTTAGGCGCTGCACCACTTGGTTGACGCGGGCCGACTCGATTTCGCTGTCGGTCGGCACCTGTCCACGCCGGATTCGTTGGAGGGTGAATCGCTCGATCTGACGGATCGCAAACACCTCGCGGCCCGAGGCAAATGAGATGGCCAGCCCACTCCGGCCCGCCCGGCCCGTTCGCCCAATACGATGGACATAGTCTTCGCCGTCGTAAGGCATGTCATAATTGAACACGACCTGGATATCGTCCACATCCAACCCGCGGGCGGCGATATCCGTCGCGACGAGAAACTCCAGCCCACTCTTTCGGAATTTGTTCATCACCCGGTCCCGCTGCCCTTGCGTCATGCCTCCGTGAAGCGCATCGGCTTCGTAGCCGGCCGCATTCATATGGCCGGTGAGTTCATCCACCATGCGTTGGGTGTTGCAGAAGACGATCCCCAACCGGGCGTTGTGGAGATCAATAAGGCGGGTCAGGGCTTCGAATTTCCATCGCCGATCCACTTCGTAGTATACCTGCTCTACGGTGGGAACCGTCATCGCCTTCTGTTCAATCCGGACCCACTGCGGATCCCGGGTGTAGTTACTAATCAGATCCTGAATCGCGCGGGGCACTGTTGCGGAAAACAACACGGTTTGCCGCTCCTTGGGCACCTGCCCAAGAATTTCCTCGATGTCTTCGCGGAACCCCATGTCCAGCATCTTGTCCGCTTCGTCAAGGATCACCATTTTCACACCGGCGAGCCGGAGAGTTCCACGCTTGATGTGGTCGATGACCCGGCCAGGGGTACCGATAATGATCTGGGATCCAGCCTTGAGTCCGGCGAACTGCCGTTCGTAGCTCTGTCCGCCATAAATCGGCAGGGCGCGGACGCCCGTCTTGAAGACCGAAAGTTTATGGACCTCCTCCGACACCTGAACCGCCAATTCGCGAGTGGGACAAAGAATAAGGACCTGCACCTCCCGTGACTTCGCATCCACCTTTTCAATCGCTGGGACCGCGAATGCCGCGGTCTTGCCGGATCCGGTCTGGGATTGTCCCACCGCATCCCTGCCCGTCAAGAGCACGGGGATCGCTTCAGCCTGGATTGGGGTTGCCTGTTCAAACCCGATCTGCTTGATCGCTCGTAGCACTTCGGGGGAAAGGCCTAGTTCAGAAAAAAGTCGCGGACTCATCGAAGGCGATCATCCTAGCCTCATTCCGGGAAAGAACGCGAAGACTTTCTCTGGGAACGGAGGACGGAGAGTGCATCTCAAAGTTGTTGGTAGGGGTTGTCGCGCTGCGACAACCCCGCCCGCGCACAGCGGGCGGACAGGGCCGCAGCGCGGTTCGTGCCGCGCCCGAACGGTGCGGGAATGCCGCGAGCCGCTTCGGTGGGTCAGGTCTCCAGAGATTGACAGCGGCCGTGCGCGTAGCGGCAGAGTCTGCGCGTCATGAATCTTGCGGAGCCACCGAAGCAGTTGATCGAGCGGTATCGCGCGATTCCTGATGCTCAGGCTCGATTCGCCGCGGTGGTCGATGCGGCGACGGCACGCCCGATGCTCGGGGATGAGTTTCGAATCGGCACGTTTCGGGTGGAGGGATGTCAAGTCCGCACCTGGCTGGTGCCTGAATACCACGAGGGCCGTTGCTGGTTTCGAGTGGATTCCGACGCGATTTCTTTGAAGGCGATCGGCGGATTGCTGTGCGATTTCTACAGCGGCAAAACTCCAGATGTGGTCGTGCGCGAGGCCCCGGACGTGCTGACCGAATTGGGATTGATGCCGCACCTGGCTGAAAACCGTCGGCGCACTCTCTGGCGAATACGCGAAAAGATCGGTGCTTTCGCCCAATCGTTGTTGAATGACGGACCGTGAATCCCCCCTTCCGCAGCGTTCAGCCGGATGCGACCCGAGGCGCCCAGGTGCAACCGGTCCTAGCCAGCGGACTGCAATTCTGCGACGCACACAATCACCTGCAAGACGCGCGATTTAACGGACGGCAGGAAGAATTGATCCGTGGCACGCGGGCCGTCGGTGTCACGCGGATGGTCATCAACGGGACGCGAGAGAGCGATTGGCAGTCAGTCCGCGAGTTGGCCTCGAAGTTTCCCGAGGTGATTCCGAGTTTTGGATATCATCCCTGGTATCTCGGCGAGCGGACGGCGCGCTGGCGGGAGATCCTCATCGAGCACGTGGACTCCTTGCCCAGTGCCGTCGGCGAAATCGGACTGGACCGCTGGAAACCAGGGTTGCCCTACGAACCCCAAGAGTGTGTGTTCCTGGAACAACTCAGGATTGCAGCGGAACGTAACCTTCCGGTCAGCATCCACTGTCTGAAGGCCTGGGGGCGCCTCGTTGAACTGCTCGAGCTGCACGCTCGCCCTGCGCGCGGATTTCTCCTCCACAGCTATGGAGGCCCCGCCGAACTGGTGCTTCCTTTAGCAAAGATGGGTGCCTACTTCAGCTTCCCAGGCTATTTCCTTCACCCACGAAAAGAGCAACAGCGGAAGATATTCCGGCAAATCCCTCGCCATCGGCTGCTGGTCGAGACGGACGCACCCGATCAACTGCCGCCCCTGAAGTACAACTCACACCTCGGCCTTCAGTCGGACGGAGCGCCCATCAACCACCCGGCAAATCTGCCGAATATCGTTTTGGGGTTGGCCAACGACCTCGAAGAGTCCCTGGAAACGCTTACTCTCGAGCTTGCAACCAACTTCCATCGCCTGTTTGAGTGATGCTCCTTCCGCAAACGGAACCTCGTCACCTTGGGCTTGATCTGTAGTCAAAACAAGCGGATCATTCGCGGATCTTATCCTACTTACAGACTACCCTGGAAAAGAATTTCCGACCGTGGCCGGTTCCGGTGCGAAACTGGTCCATTTGTTTCCAGATGCACGACGTGTTGTTCTGCCACTGGCGAGTAGACCCAGAGGCCATCGCCTCTCGGATCCCGCGGGGGCTGACACTCGACACGTGGGATCGTTCGGCCTGGGTTGGAATGCTCGTTCATCAGACCTGTGGTGTGCGACATCGGCTTGGCCCCTCAGTTCCCGGGTTGCGCAATTTTTTCGAGATTGATCTGCGCACGTATGTGACGGCCGGTCTGAAGCCGGGGTTATTTTACTTTGAGATGGACGTTTCGAGTCGAATCGCTTCATCCGTGGCGCAGATGTTTTTTCACGCACCGTTTACGGTGGCCGATATTCAGGGGCGGATGCAGATGCCGGACGAATTTCGTGAGGTGGATCGGAGGAGCGACGCAGGCAGGACGATACGACTGCGCTACCGCCCGGCGGGGACCCCGTTCCTGCCTCGAAAAGGCACACTCGAGCACTGGGTCGCGCATCGGTATTGCTGTTACACCCGCGGCGTCGATGCTCGGCCGCGCCGGATCGAATTGGATCATCCGCCACTTCAGTTCCAGCCTACGGAGTGGTCGGCGAAGCCGGGCAACCTTGGGGAATCCCTGGGCCTGAATCTGGCTCCGACCGCAGCCCTCTCGTACATGGTTTCGAACGTGCCCGTCCATGTCTGGAGTCCCGATCCTGCGTAGCGCACCGCAGGACCGGGATCCGCGTTCATCGGTGTCCATCCGCGGTTCCAGTCCGTCGTGGAGTTGAACCGCAGAGGGACACGGATTCACGCAGATCGGGAATCACAGTTGGCCGGTCCCTTTGCCTGCCGCCGACATTGATGCAAAATCCAGTTGCCACCGTCGAGCGCGTTTCCCACATTGACGCCTCAGGGCGGAGAGATGGCTGAGTGGTTTAAGGCACACGCCTGGAAAGCGTGCGTGGCTAATCCCCACCGTGGGTTCGAATCCCTCTCTCTCCGCCAATTTCTCTTTTCTGCGGTTTTCGAGCCCGTTTTCATTTTTCCTCCGGCCTCCCTGCCCGTCTTGGATTGCGACTTCCTCCTCGCAGCGGTTGTCACTACGCTACGACCTCGTGACTCCTAGCGCCGAGTATCTCAGCCGATGTGCGAAATTGTTGAAGGCAGTCTCATCGCAAGAGACTTCGATTCAGCAGGCCGCCGACTGGTTCGCCCAAACAATTCTAGCCGGCCGGATGGTCCATTGCTTTGGATCCGGCCACAGTCGAATTCTCGTCGAAGAGATGTGGCCGCGCTACGGCTCCTTCCCCGGGTTCAATCCGATTGTTGAGCTCTCCCTCAGTTTCCACAATCTCGTCGTCGGTGCGAACGGTCAACGTCAGGCGATGTTCCTCGAGAATGTGACCGGATTGGCGGAGCGGATTCTCCGAAATTACGACCTGTCACCCCTTGATTCGGCTCTGGTGATTTCGTCCAGCGGATGCAATCGAGTGCCGATCGAAATGGCCGAGGAATTTCAGCGGCGCGGCGTGCGCGTGGTGGCTATTATTTCCCGCCTTCATTCCCAGGCCAGCCGCAGCGCTCGTGACGATGGCCGGAAGCTTCAGGATTTTGCCGACCTCGTCTTCGACACCGGCGCTCCCGTCGGTGATGCGATGGTGAAGATCCGGGGGCTCGACACTCCTGTCGCGCCCGGATCCACGGTCGGTGGGTGTCTGCTGGTGAATTGCATCAAGACGGAAGTCGCGTTGCGTCTGACCGCAGCCGGCGCACCGCCCCGTGTGCTGACGGCGGCGGCGCTCGTGGGCGCCGATCGGGCTCGCGAGCTGTTCGAGTCCGCCTACGATGAACACGCGCACCGTTTGGCCAAATTGTATGAGCACGTCGGGCCGCCGAAGGTCGCCGCCGGCATGCCACGGGCGAAATCCATTTCGGGTGGCAAGGCTCGCCGGCGGGCCCGCCCAGATCCTCGTTGATCTTCGGCTCAATCTCGTCAATCCGCATGAAATCGTCCCCCTTACGCACCTCGGTCATTGGATCGTATCCGTTTCCCGGTTGGCTCGAGTTTTCCGTCGCCCATCTCGAACAATTCGGTCCGGATGATCGAGCGGAATTACAGGACGACGCGGTGACGACCGCGCTCCACGATCAACTCACGGCGGGTTTGGATGTGGTAACCGATGGCGAACAGACGCGGCTCGATTTCAATCTCTCCTTTTACGGCTATCTCCGCGGCATTGAGCTCGAAGCCTCGTCCCGTCGACGGTTTGGCCCGCCAGCGCATGATCAGCGCGGAAAGCATCGGATCCTAGACACATTGACCGCGCCGAACGGCCTCGGAGCGGTCGTCGAGTTTCAGCGTTTGCAGCGCATCGCCGGCGGGGCGAACGCAACCCTCAAGGCCTCTGTGCCCGGGCCGTACACGCTCAGCGGACGGCTGCTGCCGAACGCTCAGTATCCCGATCGCTGGGCACTCACGGAAGCGTTGCTGCCCTGGGTACGACAGGAACTGATCGATCTGGTGGCGTCGGGTTGCCGGGAAATCTCGGTCGATGAACCCAGCATGAGCTGTTACGCGCACCGGGAAGATCCACGCCGGTTTGTGGACATTTTCAATCGCACGGTTGAACCCATCGTGGGACGGACGCGCGTCTGCACGCATCTGTGCTTTGGCAACTACAAGGCCCGGGCGATTGGTCCGCGCCAGATCGCCCCGATGTTCCCTGCCTTCCTCGATTTCCATTGCGACGAGATGCATGTGGAAATGGCCAGTCGTGAATTTGCCGAACTGGAGGTGATCACGGCGATCACGAAACGGATGGATGCCGCCGTAGGAGTGATCGACGTCAAAAACTACCATATCGAAACCGAGGAGGACGTGGCACGACGGGTCCGTCACTGCCTGACGCTCGCCCCCCCGGATCGGCTGGTATTGGCACCCGATTGCGGATTGAGTCAGACGGCGCGGTGGGCGGCGCGGAAAAAACTTCAAGCCCTCGGGGACGGAGTCCGGCTTGTCCGGCGGGAACTGGGACTGCCGAATGGTTGACATAGAACTCGCCCACTCGTCCATGATCTACCCCCTCACCCTGCCTTCACCATGAACCGGCCATTGCTTCGCCCGCTCCGCCACTCTCAGTGGGGGAGAGGGTGCCCGAAGGGCGGGTGAGGTGGTGCTTTGGTTCAGGGTCTTAATTGATGTCCAACATTGGAAAACCTTGCTACCCATGATTCAGCCTGCGCTTCACGGGGCCGCCTTTCTCGCGGACGTCGCGGCGGTCCGTGGATCGGACACGCCGTTCGACCTCTGGTGGTTGGGCCAAAGCGGATTCCTCCTGCACTGGCAGGGACATTTCTGCCTTTTGGATCCGTATCTGTCCGACTCACTGACTGAAAAATATGCCCACACCGACAAGCCGCACATCCGGATGACCGATCGGGTGATCGCGCCGGAACACCTCGGATTCGTCGAGGTCATCAGCTCGAGCCACAATCATAGCGACCATTTGGACTCGGCAACACTGCGGCCGATTCTCGAAGCAAATCCGGACGTCCAGATCCTGGTGCCAGCGGCCAACCAGGACTTCGCGGCCCGGCGACTGGGCGTCAAGCCCGAACGGCTCTGGTGCATCAATTCCGGGGAGTCGTTGAAGTTGGGGATTTTCGAATTTCAGGGAATCCCAGCAGCCCACGAGTCACTCGACGTCGATGACACCGGACGTCACTGCTATCTCGGGTACGTCGTTCGCTTCGGCCGGTGGAGCCTGTATCATAGCGGGGACACAATCCTATACCCCGGAATCGAAGGTTGGTTATTACCGCATCGAGTCACGGTGGCCTTGCTGCCCATCAATGGGCGCCGGCCAGAGCGTCGGGTGGCCGGAAATCTTTGGGGTCGCGAAGCGGCTCAGCTTGCCCGCGACATTAACGCGGGATGGGCCATCCCCTGTCATTATGAGATGTTTTCCTTCAATACGGAAACCCCGGAAGAATTTATCGCAGAGTGCCATCGCCTCCACCAACCCCACGCCGTACTCCGGGCGGGTGAACGCTGGTCCCCTCCCCTCTGATCGGAGACCCCGCGTCAACGTCTCATCGGCATGCCCGGGAATCCGCCACCCATTTTCCCGAACATTTTGGAGAATTTGCTCATCTTCCGCATCATCACCTGCATCTCGTCAAAGCGGCGCATGAGATTATTGACCTCCGTGACGGTGACGCCGCTGCCGCGGGCGATACGCTGCCGCCGCTTGGCGTTCAAGACCTGGGGCTGGGCGCGTTCCTGCTGGGTCATGGAGCAAAGGATCCCCTCCATTCGGCGAAACTCGTTTTCCCCCTTCGAAAGGTCCGCGCCTTTCAACATCTGATCCCCCCCGGGCAGCATCCCCACCAAGTCCTCCAACGGCCCAAGTTTTTTCATCGCCCGAAGTTGATCGAGAAAATCCTGCAGATCGAACCGGCCCTTGCGCATCTTTTCCTCCAGGCGCATCGCCTCGTCCATGTCCACGGCCGCTGCCGCTTTTTCGACGAGCGAGACGACATCGCCCATGCCCAGAATCCGCTGGGCCATTCGTTCGGGATGGAACGGCTCGAAGTCCTCGAGTTTTTCCCCAAGTCCCATGAACTTAATCGGCCGGCCGACCACGGTACGAAACGAGAGTGCAGCGCCGCCGCGGGCATCGCCGTCCAGTTTGGTGAGAATGGCACCGGTAACACCGAGAGAACGGTCGAAATGGGTGGCGACATTTACCGCCTCCTGGCCGGTGGCGGCATCGAGCACGAGGAGGATTTCCTGAGGTCTGATGAGATCCCGCAAGTGGACCAATTCCTGCACCAGTAGTTCGTCGATTTGGAGCCGGCCGGCGGTGTCGAAGATAAGCGTGTCGCGTTGTGTGGCGGAGGCCACCTCAAGCGCCGAGCGGGCGATTTTCAGCACATCGGTCTCGCCCTTCTGTACATGAACCGGAATCCCGAGCTTTTCCCCCAACACAGCCAACTGATCCATTGCCGCCGGGCGATAGACGTCCGCCGCGACGAGCAGCGGGGTCCTTCCCTGCTTTAGAAGCCAGCGGGCCAGCTTGCCCGAACTGGTGGTCTTGCCGGATCCATGCAGACCGCACATGAGGATGCACGCGGGATTTTCGGTCAGCACGAGAGCCGCGTTTTCCGATCCGAGGAGCGTGACGAGTTCATCGTGGATGATCTTAATCATCTGCTGCCCGGGCTGGATGCTTTGAATCACTGCCTCGCCGAGCGCCTTCTGCTTGACGTTTTCAATGAAGTCGCGGGCGACCTTGAAATGCACATCGGCTTCCAAGAGGGCGAGCCGAACTTCCCGCAGCGAGTCCGAAACGTTCGATTCCGAAATCTTACCTAAGCCGCGGAGGTTTCGGAAAACGTTCTGCAACTTGCCGCTCAATGACTCGAACATGAGCGTGACGCTACGGGCCCGCCAAGGCACCGCAAAGAAAATCCTCAGCAGGCCCATGAGATCTTCAATGGGGTCGGTCAATAGTATTGTACTATCGACGTCCTCCTGCCACCGCGATCGGTGATCTCCATCGAATTCCGAATTCCCGCGCATCCCTGCGTTCATAGTCCTGCGAACGGAGACGCCGTGGTTTTAATAAATGTTAATATCTAATAATAAGATATTTACGCATGATAAATTGACACACAGAGGGTGCTCCCCCTACCTTCCGCCTCCCGGTTGCAGGGATAACCGGCTCCCAACCACCAGGAATGGAGTTCCGTATGTCCGAAGGATATTGTGTCAAGTGCAAGGCAAAGAAGCCGATCGCCAATGCGATTGAAGAGACGATGAAGAACGGAAGGAAGGCCGTGAAGGGCAAGTGCCCGACGTGCGGCGTCGTCATGTTCAAAATCCTCGGAGGGAAGGCCGCGACCGCCTCCCCCGCACCGACTGGCACGCCCCCCGCCGACGCCGTGGGGTCCGGCGAGTGATCGTCCGGAGCTTTTTTCCTTACCGAGGCTGCTTGATTTGCGTCGGCCCAAGAGAATGATCGGGAGATGACGCCCCTATCCCGTCGTCGTTTCCTCCGGAACTCAACTTTGAGTGCCGGCACGGTTGTGGCCACTCGCTCCTCCGTGCACGCGGCTCAAATTCTGTCCGCGCCACAACTCTCCGCATCGGCACCGGTGTTTGTATCCACCTGGCCATTCGGAAGACCGGCCAACGAAGCCGGTCTGGCGGTACTCACCGCGGGCGGTCTTCCTTTGGACGCCATCGAACGGGGAATTGGCGTCACCGAATCGGACCCGACCAACGGTTCTGTGGGGCTCGGTGGCATTCCGAACGCCGAGGGTGTGGTCCAACTGGACGCCTGCATCATGAGCGGCCCGGGGCATCAAGCAGGGAGCGTGGCGGCACTGGAGGGGTACGTTCATCCCATTGCAGTCGCAAGGCGGGTGATGGAAACAACACGGCACGTGATGTTGGTCGGCGATGGGGCCCGAAGATTTGCCCAGCAACATGGTTTCGAGCGGGGGCCGGCCGTTTCGGCCAAGCAAAAGGCCGCTTGGAAAAAATGGCGAACGGAGCAGCCGCGTGCGGCCGCCGGTGCCGGGAA
Organism: Akkermansia muciniphila; assembly: GCA_945861565.1. Taxonomy (GTDB): domain Bacteria; phylum Verrucomicrobiota; class Verrucomicrobiia; order Limisphaerales; family UBA9464; genus SIBK01. The sequence goes on along the minus strand of CAMAUY010000040.1, from coordinate 16,986 downwards.
GCCGAAGAACCACGATACGATTGCGATGATTTTGCTGGCGCCCGACGGAAATCTCTATGGCGGCTGTTCAACCAGCGGCTGGGGGTATAAATTGGCCGGCCGCGTAGGGGATTCCGCGATTATTGGGGGTGGACTTTACGTTGACAACCAAGTCGGTGCCGCGGGTGCGACGGGGATCGGTGAAAACGTCATGCGTTATTGTGGATCCTTTCTCGTGGTGGAACTAATGCGCCAGGGGTTGCATCCCCAGGAAGCGTGCGTCGAGACCCTTCGTCGGATTGCGGCGATGGATCCTAAGGGCTTCGATCTCTCGATCAATTTCATTGCCCTCGATCGGAGGGGGCGGTTTGGGGCCGCCGGAACCGGGCAGGGTTTTGAATATTCGGTCACAACCCGCGAGTTCAGTCGGGTGTTGCAAAGTCCCGGATTAACCTCAGCCGACATCGGGCCGGTGGGCGGGAATCAGAAATGAGAAATACGGCGACGGGGTCAGCAGGGAGAGGCGCAAGTCTTGCCGACCTTTTCATCGCGGAGGCGGATCGGCAGCGCGGGCTTCGTCTAGACGCTTGAGTTCCTCTCTTGTTCATACCGCGGCGATCCGGTTGCTGGCAGTGGGTTCATCCCTCGTGACCAATTTGCTGGCGCTGAAGTTGTGCGACCGGCATTTGGAAGTCGGCCGATGGGTGGTGATTGCGGGAGCGCTGCAAGTGCTCACCTTGCTACCCCAATTGGACGGAGGATTTCGCGTTGCGATCAACCGAGCACTGCTGAGCAAAGGGCTTGCGGCGGATCAGGCGCGCTATCTTCGCTTCGGACAATCGTTCACCTGGTGGCTGGGATTGGCTGCCATGCTCGGGGGCGGCGGGGTATTGTTCCTACTCGGGCTTCTGCCCAATGCCCGTGCTCTGGGAATGTCTCTCCTGTTCTTTGTCATGTTTGGCGTTAGCGGCGCGGTGAATCTTACCCTCAACTCGCAGGCGAATCTGCTCGTTGGGCTCGGGCAGCAATGGCGGCTATTCGTGGTGCAGGCGCTGACTGCCTGGGTCAATTTTGCCGTCCTCGCGGTGGCGCTTCGATTCGGCTGGAACGAATGGGCGTTTCCCGCCGCGTTTGCTGCCGGGGTGATCGCCATCGGCCCCTTGGTTCGATTCTGGCTTCGCCAACTCGCGCCGGACCTTCCCTTCGGTCCGGGTCCGAGAGATGCCGATTTCCGACGCACTTGGAACGAACTTCAGTCTCGCTCGCTGGCGGCGCTTCGGTTTCAGGTCTACACGGCGCTGCTCTACAGCATTGACCTCGTGATTGTCTCGCAATTCTGTCCACCCGATCGCGAGTCGGACATCTACGGGTACATCGTTCGGGCTTTCGTAATTGTGCGTATCATTCTGCAGGCGGCCGATGAAGCCCTTTGGCCACGGGTCGCCAGCGATCCGGCCGAGGGCAGGATTCTTTCTCTGGCGCTGGCCCGGCTCAACTGCTGGTTGCACGGAGCGGCCATGGCGGGAATGGCATTAAGCATCGGACCCTTCCTGGGTGCCTTTCTGCGGCCGGAAATGACCCCAGCTCCAATTCTTGCGGCGGTGCTCGCGGCGCGCGGACTGATCACGGGACTCGCATCCCAGCCCGCTTTTTATCTCTATGGCGACGGCCGCTTCGGCACGCTGGCGCGAAGCATGGGGCGAGAACTGCTCATTGCGGTTGTCCTCGGGATTCCCGCCGCCCGGATCTTTGGGCCGATGGGCGTGGCGATCGCGTTTCTCCTGGGCACCCTGGGAGGAACAGCCTGGCCTTTGTTGCGAGATTATTCCGTCCAGATTTCGCGACCGGCCGGGAAGTTGGTGATTGGATTCTGGATGCGAGCGATTCCGGCGGGCATGCTGACTGGGTTGGTTGCCTGGGCATTGCTGCCCTGGGCGGTCACTCCGCTGCACCACGCCCTCTGTGGAGCGCTGGCGGCGGCCACAGGGTTGGGTTGCGGTATCGTGTTCGCCGCGACCGGCTCCAGGAAGAGTGCCGAACGACTCTTCGACTGGCGAAACTTGCTCAAGCGGCTGTAGTGAACGCCGCCGTTCGAGTCGGTTCGAAAACGGGACCCATTTGAATTTTCAGACAGGGCTCGGCAGGAAACTCCTCAACAGCCCGCGAGACACGTTAGCAAGTAAGGCAGCAATTGTTTTTTCCGCGAAACAATGCCATCCAGTTCGTAGATCCCGGGCTCTTTCTCCGGGTAATGAATTTGCGCGGTGAACGCGGGTTCGCCTGCCACCAGCAACAAGGACGTCTGCAAAGCCACGTCGGTGATCAAGAGCGCACTAAAAAAGTACCCATTGGCCGCACGGTAATGTCCCAATGCGGACCGAACCTCAGCGGCGCGCTTCCAAAACTGCTCGAATCCGAGTTCCTCGATCTGGGCGACGCTGAAACGGTTGGCCCCCTCCACGTACTCCTTGCAATCCCCAGAAATTGCCTGCGCCGCCGGACGGGAAGTAAGCACCGAACCCGACAAGAACAACTTTTCCGTAAACTCCGTCGCATTGATGCCCGTCAGCTTTTCCAAGCGGGCGAGAACCTCGACATCCCGCTGCGTTGTCGTTGGCGAGGTCAGGTTCAACGTGTCGGAGACAAGCCCCGCGAGCAGCAATCCCCCCATGGCCGTTGGCAGTTCAACCGAACTTTGAAAAAAGCAATCCGCCACAATCGTGCTGGTGGAACCTACCGGTTCATTGCGGAAAAGGATCGGCTGCTGCGAGTTGAATGCTCCGATCCGATGATGATCCAGGATCTCCAGAATCTCGACCTGATCCGCGCCGGGTACGGCCTGGGAAAGTTCATTGTGATCCACGAGAATCAGTCGGCGTTGCACCTTTTTCAAAAAATCGGATTTCGAAAGGATTCCAATCACCCGCCGGTCAGCGTCGAGCACGGGAAAAGCCTGGAACTGGGATTCCGCGGCAAGCCGTTGGATGCTGCTCAAGATTTCATCCTCGCCAAAAGTCAGGTAGTCGTCGCGCAGCAGATGCTCCACCGCAATCGCAGACCGAGCTAACATGCAGGTGGTGGCCGAGTCGTGGGGTGACAGCAAGAGCGACACCTCATTCCGGCGGGCCAGTTCGCAAATATCCGGAGAAACCTCACGCCCGCCAGTCACCACCAGGATTCGCACCCGACCTCCGATGGCTAATCGCTGAATGTCATCGCGGTCACCGACCACGACCACGAGCTTTTCCGGCGAATAGGTGGCCAGACGCTCCGCAAACGTGACGGCCTTCATTGCCCCCACCATCAGGACGAGATCCTCCTCCCGATCGGCCTCAAATGCGCAGAGCATTTTGCCTTTGAGCGTGCGATTTAGGCTGCGAATGGAGGTCAGGATCCGCCGGGAATCAAAGATGCGATTGAGCGATGGAAAGAAAAACTTGCTGGCCTTAAACACCGAAAGCAGGCCTTGGCATCGGCGGTCGGCATCGAGCACGGGAAGCACCCGGATGTTGCGTGCGTCCATGGTTGCCAATGCCTCCACCACGCTGGTCTGCGGGGGCACGGAAATCACATTCGTCTGCATCACGTCGCGAACACGCGGGGACACATCCGCCACAAAACGCGGCGCCGGCACACCAAACGTCCGCAGGATGAAATCAATCCGGTCGTTCGTTTCGCCACAGCGCGCCGCCACCACATTCCGCATCCCAGTCCGACGTTTAAACTCCGCATATCCAATGGCCGAGCAGATTGCATCTGCGTCCGGGTTCCGATGTCCAATGACAAGCACTTCAGTCACTGGCCCAATCATGCCCACCGCGAGCGGAAGTCCAAGGTTCAATCTCGCCTCCCGGAATTCCGTCGGAACTTAATTTGCCTTTGGACAACTCTGCTCCCCGGCCAGAGACTAGCGTCGTGACAACTCACGTCATCGCCGTCGCCAATCAAAAAGGCGGAGTCGGAAAGACCACGACCTCCATCAACCTGGCCGCCTGTCTGGCTGCCCAGGGTAAGTCCGTGCTACTGGTGGATTTAGATTCGCAGGCCAATGCCACCAGCGGCCTGGGGCTGGAAAAAACCGAGGGCGGCAGTCTCTATCGCCCCCTGCTCGGTGAAGGCACCGCGATCGAGCGGATCAAATCCACCGCCTACGCCAATCTGGCGATTTTGCCCAGTGAAATGGATCTCTGCGGAGCCGAGATCGAATTGGCACGAACCGACGATTACATCAATCGGCTCAAGAAAGTGCTGACGCCCGTCCGCGATTCAGGACGCTTTGAAATCGTCCTGCTGGATTGTGCGCCGTCGCTGGGAATCCTGACGTTGAATTCCTTTGCCGCAGCAGACCATCTGATCATCCCGCTGCAATGCGAATACTACGCCCTCGAGGGGATCGCCATGATCACCCGTATTCTGAACCAGGTCCGCCAGACTGGTATCAACCCCGCACTCGATGTGCTCGGGGTGGTCATGACCATGTTTGACGGCCGAACCAAGCTGTCGCAAAGCGTCGTCGCGGAAGTGCGCCAGCACTTTGGCGATACCGTGTTCGAAACCGTAATTCCCCGGACCACCCGCCTTGCGGAGGCGCCCAGCTTCGGGAAGCCAATCATTCACTATGATCCCTACAGCGCAGGATCGTCCGCGTACGAAGTCCTCGCCGGCGAAGTCGTCGCCCGTCTGCAAAAGAATTCAGCCTGATCCTGGCCCCCCTCCACGAAGGGGCTCGGAATCTCATTTGAATCCAGTCAGCAGTTAGTGAATGGTTCAGCCGCATATGAACTACGCACTCGCCACCACGTTGCTTCTTCTGACGATCGTCCCCCTCGGTGGGGCGGATTGGCCCGAATATCGGGGTCCTTCCCACGATGGACGTTCCCCGGAAAAGATCGCCCGGTCATGGCCCAGCACCGGGCCTCGTCAGCTCTGGAAGATCCCGAGCCCGGGTGGTTTCAGCTCTTTCGTGATTGCCGACGGCCGGTGCTTTTCCCTTGTGCTGCGTGACGTCGAGGGTGCCAGCCGAGAGATGCTCACCGCGCTCGATGCGGACACCGGAAAGGAGCTCTGGGCGGCGATCCTCGGCGTGGCAAAGTATGATGGCGGCGGGGACGCCGGTGCGGACGGAAACAAGGGGGGCGATGGCCCGCGGTCGACTCCCGCCGTCGACGATGGCCGCGTCTACACGCTTTCCAGTCGGCTGCTCCTGCAATGCTTCGATGCAAAATCGGGGCAGACACTCTGGACTCACGATCTCGTCAAGGAACACGGGGCCCCGAGCATTCGATGGGGGAATGCTCAATCCCCCGTCCTCGACGGCGACCGACTCTTCGTCGCTGGCGGCGGGCCGGGGCAGTCGATTCTCGCCTTCAACAAGCGTGACGGATCCATCGCTTGGAAAGGATTTGACGAAAAGATGACTCACGCTACGGCCGTCCCCACGACGATCCTCGGACGCCGTCAGGTAGTCTTTTTCGTGCAATCAGGCCTGCTGTCTGTCGACCCGGAGACCGGGAAGGAATTGTGGCGCTACGCACACCCGTATAGGACCTCCACGGCGGCCTCCCCAGTGATCGACGGCGATATCGTTTATTGTTCGGCCGGCTACACGGTTGGGGGATCGGCGGCTCGCATCACGCGATCGGGCGAAACCTGGACGGCCACCCGGTTGTATTTCAAGGAAGGCAACACGCCGCTGGCAAACCACTGGAGCACTCCGGTGCTGAAGGATGGTTACCTGTACGGAATGTTCCAATTCAAAGAATTCGCTGGCGGTCCGGTGAAATGCGTGGACATTCGCACCGGCGAGGTAAAGTGGGGACAGTCTGGCTTCGGGCCCGGAAACGTCATCTTGGTTGGCGACCAGGTATTGGCGCTTTCCGACGACGGTCAGTTGGTGCTGATTGAGCCCACTCCCGCCGGGTACAAGGAGAATGCACGGGCGGATGTACTCGCTGGGAAGTGTTGGACCACTCCGGCGGTGAGTGGCGGCCGCGTGTTCGCACGAAGCACGACGGAGGCGGTATGCCTCGATGTCCGGCCCTTGCCAGCCGGCCAGTGAGAGTCGTATGACGGGCGTAGCCAGCACCGGCAACTGGGCACCGAATCACGAGCATCCTTCGCTTTGACTGCTTAGAACCGGATTCACTGCAGAGCTGAACTCCGAACTCTTTCCGATGGGTGATCTGCCGTTAAGCGTCCGAGTGCCCATCTGGGTGGCAATCGCCCTGGGTCTGTGGGCGTGCCTTGCGCCTTGCCGGTGGGCGCGGGCGCTGTGGCTAATCGGTGGTGCCGCCTACCTGATACATGTGGCTGCGGTGTTTCAATCTCTCCATCATTGGAGTCACTCCAAGGCCCTGGCCCACACGGCCGCAATGACCCGGGACGTCACGGGCTGGAGTGCCGCTTTTGGTCTATATATCAACTACGCGTTTACCGCAGCGTGGATTACCTATGCCATCGCGGGCTACCTCGGACCCCTGCCCCGGTGGATTCGCCGGATTTGGTGCGGGTGGTTTCTTTTCATGGCTTTCAATGGCGGTATTATATTCGTGTTGAATCCCCTCCGTTGGCTCGGACTTACACTGTTCACTTTGTTTGGATTGGCGGTAACCGTCCGCCACATTCGCAGGGTCAAGACATTGACCGAAATCCCATCGATTCCCGCGGTTCATGACAGGCACCTGGATTAACGTGGCCGGAATTGTTGTGGGCGGGATTGCGGGCCTAACCATTGCTCGAAACCTCTCGACTGCCGCGCAGTATCGCCTTCGGACCGTGCTGGCCGTGCTCGTCGTCTATATCGGGCTCAAGACGACATGGGATGGCATCAATGGCTCCTTTTGGCACGTACTGAAACAATTCGGAATTTCACTCCTGTCCATTTCCCTCGGCAGCTTTACGGGCCACTTGATTGGATTGCAGCGAGGCATCAATCGCCTGGGAAGACTGGCTACGGCACGGTTCAAACAGGCCGCCGATATCAATGGGCGATCGGCGACGGATGGCTTTGTCACTGCCACATTGGTCTACTGCATTGGCCCGATGGCGATCCTGGGGTCACTGGCAGACGGGCTGCGGGGCGACTGGAAAACCCTGGCGATCAAAGGACTGCTAGACGGTCTCGGTACGCTCGGCTTTGTCGCGACGTTCGGCTGGCCCGTGATGCTATCGGCGATACCGGTTCTTGCCTATCAGGGAACGATCACCCTGGCAGCCCGTGAACTTTCTCCCTGGTTGCAGGATCCGGCGTTACTGGATGCCTTCAGTGCAACCGGCGGGCTCTTGCTGACCACAATCGCGCTCACCATTCTGGAATTGCGCAAAGTGCCTCTGGCGGACTATCTGCCGGCCCTGGTGTACGCTCCGTTGCTGACCGCGTGGTGGCGGTAGCGGCGGTTGCTGCCGGGCCAGGCCCTTACGGGACCGCCACGCCGGCACTTCCCCTGCCCCAAAAATTCCGCGGATAAGGAAGGACAGGACGGTTGGGGGCGGTTCCTATCCGCCAATCAGGGCCTGCCTCTTCCCCTTGACCCTAGGAGAAAAAACCCCGACGTTCCCGGGGTCCGCGTGGTCTTGGGCAACGAGCTTAAGACGAAACGGGGCGGGGTAGCCAAGTGGTAAGGCACGGCTCTGCAAAAGCTGCATCGTCGGTTCGATTCCGACCCTCGCCTCCATATCTTAGTTGCTGTGATTAAGAGAGTTACGCCAAACGGGAGGCCGAACCTTCAGTGGATTCTTCAGTGAATCGGCTACCCGGGCACTACACCCCGACTACCCGTTCACCGCGCTCCCACTGCCGGTTCACAGGGTTTCGGTTCGCGAGGTAGACTCGAATCCATGCGAATCGAGATGAAACAGCGCTACCAGGTCTTTCGCCGTGGTTGGGACACCTACGACGTCGAGGATCTCGAAACCAAGAAGCAGGCGTTCTCGCTCCCGGTCGCGATAAACGGTGAAGACCGGATTGCGCTTGTCCGCCCCCAGAATCAGTTGGGAGGTGACGGGCAGCTCGTCTCTGGCCGCGGACGGCGCCTCGGGCTCGGTAAACAAGCCCCCGAGGGTAACGTCGCCCGAGTAGGAAGTTCAGGCTCAATCGGACCCAAACCGCGCCCCGCTCCGCGGCACTCCAAGGTGGGCTAAACTTCAGCGGATGAGCCCGCCAAAAACTCCTCCAATCGGTCCTCAACTCGACCCCGCTTTTCGCTCCTTTTCAGGGAATTAAACTTCCACATCTTCCCAACCAATTTTGCCGGTTTTACTCAGGTCTGAACCTGTCGGAGGCCCAGTTCCAGCGCCTGACGTCGGTGATGGCCCGTCTCACCAACAGTCCGCTCTTCATTTCGGAAACCCCGGAGGACGATTCCTTCGGGGAGCGGCTGGGCCTCGCCCGCTGGGGCCAGGGTGCGGAGGTGGGGATCTGCGACTGGGTCCTTTCCGAGGACGATCTAAACGCCGCGCTGAAATCCGGTCTCCGGATTCTCGCCCCCAGTGAGCTTCCTGAATTCGAATGATCCCGAAGTCTTTCGCAGCCAGCCCACCGGTTCGGCTGGCGGAAGCGTCGGCTTCCGGGTGACTGCGAAAGAATCCCGTTCCGCTTGGTTCATGCGCCCAGTCCGATTCTCCGACCAGTCGTTCCGCCCACTTGGGCGGTCATTTGACTAAGGATCGTGGGTGAAAACAAAGATCACCCTCTGTTCAATCAGCGCCGCCAGTCGAATCGGTGGCCGCATGTAATCCGAGAATCTCTCGTTCCATTCCGCTTCGGCAGGCTTGCCGCTTTCGAGCGACCAGCCCATCGCTTGTTTCGTCAGCTTCACTTCCTTGTCACCCAGCGGCGAGCCGTGCGCCTCAAAAGTGTCCTGCCTGTTCGGTGAGCCATACCCGATATGCGCGTCGGGCCTCCTCAGTCTGCGGAATGCCGAACTTCGCGAAGCGCTTGTTGCAGGTGGGATGGCTTCCATCCATCGCCAGGAGGCCCTTGTCATCGGCGACCAGGGCGCGTGCGGTATCCATGAGCAATTGCGTGTTCATTTCGGGTTGCTCCATTTCCAATTCCGAATCTCCGGCATATCCTCGCCGTATTCGGCGATGTATTGCTTGTGCTCGATAAGCTTGTCCCGGAGGGCTTCCTTGGCGTAGGCCGCGCGCGGACCGAGCGACGGCACACGATCAATCACATCGGCGACGAGATGAAAACGGTCGAGGTCGTTCATCACCACCATGTCGAACGGGGTCGAGGTCGTGCCTTCCTCCTTGAAGCCGCGCACATGGATATTCTTGTGATTGGTGCGCCGATATGTGAGCCGGTGGATGAGCATCGGATAGCCGTGATGCGCGAAGATGATCGGTTTGTCTTGGGTAAAGAGCACATCAAAATCTTTGTCGCTCAGCCCGTGCGGATGTTCGCTTTGCGGCTGGAGTTTCATCAAATCAACGACGTTGATCACCCGGACTTTAAGTTCCGGGAAATGTTTCCGCAGCACTTCTACAGCCGCCAGGGTTTCGAGGGTGGGAACGTCACCGCAGCACGCCATGACGACATCCGGCTCGCCGCCCTGATCGTTGCTGGCCCACGGCCAGATGCCGATGCCGGCGGTGCAATGTTTGATGGCTGCATCCATGTCGAGCCATTGCGGGGTGGGTTGTTTGCCAGCCACGATCACGTTCACGTAATTGCGACTGCGCAGACAGTGAGCCGTCACCGAAAGCAGCGTGTTCGCATCGGGCGGCAAATAGATGCGCACGACCGAAGCTTTCTTGTTCGCCACGACATCAATGAAGCCGGGGTCTTGATGACTGAAACCGTTGTGGTCCTGCCGCCAGACGTGCGATGACAGCAGGTAGTTCAGCGAGGCAATGGGCCGACGCCACGCAACCTTGCCGGCCACATCCAGCCACTTGGCGTGCTGGTTGAACATCGAATCAACGATGTGAATGAACGCTTCGTAGCAGGAGAAGAAGCCGTGACGGCCCGTGAGCAAATAACCTTCGAGCCAGCCTTCGCACTGATGCTCGCTCAACACTTCCATGACACGACCATCAGGGGAGACATGATCATCGCCAGGGAAAATTTCCGCCGTCGAGCAACGATCCGTCCCCTCGAACACCGCGCCCCAGCGGTTTGAGTTCGTCTCATCCGGGCTGAAGACGCGGAAATTGGCGGGGTTGCGTTTGATCACGTCGCGGATGAATTCTCCCTGCACGCGGGTGGCTTCGCCCAGCGCGCCGCCGGGTTTTTGCACCTTGACCGCGTAGTCGCGGAAATCTGGCAGCCGGAGATCGTTTAACAACAAGCCGCCGTTGGCGTGCGGATTGGCGCTCATGCGGCGCGTGCCTTTCGGGGCGAGTTCGGCAAGTTCGGAACGCAGCTTGCCAGTCTTGTCGAACAACTCCTGCGGACGATAGCTCTTGAGCCATTTCTCCAAAATCCTCACATGCCCCGGATGGCTCATGTCGCCCATCGGCACTTGATGCGAACGCCACGAGCCTTCGGTCTTTTTGCCGTCCACCGTCTTCGGGCCGGTCCAGCCTTTCGGTGAGCGGAGAATAATCATCGGCCAGCTTGGTCGTTTCTTGAAACCGTTCGCTCGCGCCTCGCGTTGGATGCGCCGGATGTCCGCCACGACCACATCGAGCGTGGCAGCCATGAGTTGGTGCATCTTGTCCGGGTCGTCACCTTCGACGAAATACGGCGTGTAACCGTAACCGCGAAAGAGCGCATGCAATTCGTCATGCGGAATGCGCGCCAGCACCGTCGGCCCGGCGATTTTGTAGCCGTTCAAATGCAGAATCGGCAGCACTGCGCCGTCATGCACAGGATTGAGAAATTTGTTCGAGTGCCAGCCCGTGGCGAGCGGGCCAGTCTCCGCCTCGCCATCACCGACGACGCACGCGACGAGCAGGTCAGGATTGTCAAACGCCGCCCCGAATGCGTGTGAGAGCGAGTAACCCAGTTCGCCTCCTTCATGAATTGAGCCGGGTGTCTCCGGCGCGACATGGCTTGGAATGCCGCCGGGGAAGGAGAACTGTTTGAACAGCCGCTTCATCCCGCCCGCGTCTTGCGAGAGGTTAGGATACACTTCAGAGTAAGTGCCTTCGAGGTAAGCGTTCGCCACCAAGCCAGGACCGCCGTGGCCCGGTCCTGTGATGTATATGGCGTTCAGGTCGTATTCCTTGATGACGCGGTTCAGGTGGACATAGATGAAGTTAAGCCCCGGCGTCGTGCCCCAGTGGCCAAGCAGCCGCGGCTTGATGTGCGCCAGCTTGAGCGGCTGGTTCAGCAACGGGTTGTCGTAAAGATAAATCTGCCCGACCGACAAATAGTTTGCCGCGCGCCAATAGGCGTCCATCTGATGGAGCAGTTCCGGGGAGAGAGTTTTTGTTTTCATCTTTCGTAATTCGATCACAGTTTCACTTTTCGCAGCCGCAGGGCGTTGCCGATAACCGAGACGGAACTCAAGCTCATCGCCGCGCCCGCAATGATCGGACTGAGCAGCCAACCAAAGAACGGATAAAGCACGCCCGCCGCCACGGGGATGCCCAGCGCGTTGTAGAGAAAGGCAAATACGAGATTTTGTCGGATGTTGCTCATCGTGGCGCGACTCAGGCGAATGGCTTTGGCAATGCCGCGCAGGTCACCTTTCACGAGCGTGATGCCCGCGCTTTGCATGGCCACGTCGGTGCCGGTGCCCATCGCGATGCCGACTTCGGCCTCACTGAGGGCGGGCGCGTCGTTGATGCCGTCACCGGCCATCGCCAGATGTTTGCCTTCCCCGCGCAGCTTCTTGACGTGGGCGACTTTTCCGGCGGGTTCAATCTCCGCTTCCACCGCATCAAGGCCGAGCTGCTTGGCCACTGCGTCGGCGGTGCGGCGGTTGTCGCCGGTGAGCATCACGAGTTTCAAACCGAGCGCGTGAAGTTCTTTGATGGCTTCGGCGGTGGTGGATTTTATCGGGTCGGCGACGGCGAGAATTCCCGCAGGCTTTCCATCCACGGCAACGAACATCGCGGTCTTGCCGTCTTCTTGAAGTTTCGTTGCCGACGCTTCCAGCGACTCCAGACCCGTGACCTTTTCGTTCCGCAGGAAATCAGGTTTTCCAATCATCACCGTCCGACCAGCGACGCTTCCGACAACACCACCCCCCGTCACCGAACGAAAGTCTTTCACTGCCTCAAGAGTGAGGCTCTGCTCCTCCGCGCCCTGCACAATGGCGGCGGCGAGCGGATGTTCGCTGTTCTGTTCCAGTGAGGCGGCGAGGCGGAGGAATTCCTTCGCATCGAAACCGCCGCTCGGCAGCACATCCACGAGCTTGGGTTTTCCCTCCGTGAGCGTGCCGGTCTTGTCCACGACGAGTGTATCCACTTTCTCCAGCCGTTCGAGCGCCTCGGCGTTTTTGACGAGCACGCCCTCCTGCGCACCACGTCCGACGCCGACCATGATGGACATGGGCGTCGCCAGGCCAAGCGCGCACGGGCACGCGATGATGAGAACGGCGACGGCGTTGACGATGGCGTGTGCGAGCCTTGGCTGCGGCCCGAGCCACATCCAGACAGCGAAGGTGACCACCGAAACCGCCAGCACCACCGGCACGAAGATGCCCGCGACCTTGTCGGCGAGACCCTGAATGGGCGCGCGGCTGCGCTGCGCTTCGGCGACCATGTTCACGATTTGTCCGAGCAAGGTATCGCTGCCGACTCGCTCGGCCTTCATCACGAAACTGCCCGTGCCATTGACGGTGCCGCCCGTCACTTTGTCGCCGACGGCCTTCGCCACCGGGAGCGGTTCGCCGGTGATCATGGATTCTTCCACGCTGGAGTGCCCTTCGACGACCTCGCCATCGACGGGAATTTTATCGCCAGGGACGACGCGCAACTTGTCGCCAACTTTCACTTGGTCGAGCGGCACTTCCTGGTCGCCGCCGTCCCCGATGAGCCGCGCCGTGGGCGGGGCGAGATTGAGCAACGCCTTGATCGCGCTGCCCGTACGGCTGCGCGCGCGGAGTTCGAGCACTTGTCCGAGGAGGACGAGCACGACGATCACCGCCGCCGCCTCGAAGTAGATCGCCACTTTGCCGTCGTGTTGCATCCTGTGCGGGAAAAGGCCGGGCAAGAGCATCGCCACCGCGCTAAAGAGGAAAGCCGCGCCCACGCCGATGGCGATCAGCGTGAACATGTTCAAGTGTCGCGTCAGGATGGAGCGCCAGCCGCGTTTGAAGAACGGCCAGGCTGCCCACCCCACCACGGGCGTGGTAAGTGCGAATTGAATCCAGCGCGCGGCGTGACTATCCGCCCAAGATTGCCTGGCCAGCGCCGGGATTAAGTGAGCCATCGCCAGGACAAACACCGGCAACGTCAGCGCCGCACCGATCCAGAAACGCCGGGTCATATCATGAAGTTCGGCGTTCTCCTCTTCATCCGCGCCCGCGGTCGCCGTCTTCGGTTCCAGCGCCATACCGCATTTGGGGCATTCGCCCGGATGATCCTGCTGCACTTCCGGATGCATCGGACAGGTGTAGGTGGTTTTGCCCTGCGGTTCCCGCTCCTGGTTCTCCTTCTGCTTCGAGGTGGAGGGAATTGCCAAAAACTTCTTCCGGCAGCTCTCGCTGCAAAAGAAAAACGTCTGTCCGTCGCGTTCAGCGTGGAGGGCCGTTGCTTCGTCCACCGTCATTCCGCAGATGGGGTCTTTAGCCATATCGGTCAATATCGGTGGGTTGGACCAGCAATGTGACAACTGCGATCACCGCCCAAATCCACATTGGGCCGCCCATCCATCCGTCTGCATGGTTCTTGTCATTCATGTTCGATTGGCTTTGTTGTTATAGTTTCGCTCGGTGAGCATCGGGCAAACAGGGTGGGTGAGAAAGCAGTCGGCCCGCGATCGGCACTGAGGCCAACCATTCTTATGCGCCGACCGGCTCGGCGGCGCTATGGGGTGTAACCCCCACTGTTCACAGGGGGGAACGCGATGCCAAACCGGATCCAAGGAAAGTCGCGTTAATTGCGGTGCCGAAGTTTAGCTTAAATGGCCGGGGAGATTCCACGAACCCGGCACACCGAGCGCGCAATCATCAATTCTTCATCCGTGCGAATGACGCGAACCGTGACCCCGTTGCCATCCGTGGAAATCACCGCCGCCGTCCCTGCATTTCGCGCCTCGTTCAGTTCGAGGCCGAGAAAACCGAGTCCCTCACATTTGGCGGACGGGAGATGGTTCGGGGCAAACGAGCTGATGCGCCGCAGTTCCTTCCAGCATTGCCTCATCAACGCGCTGGGAATCGCGATAACGCGGGTCGCCATGCACGACGCCATGGCCGATGGCGGTGACGGCACTGACGCCCGATTGTTTCCCCAACAATTCAACCAACTTCAGAAGGCTTTCTCCACTGAAATAATATGGAGAAGAAAGTGATGAACAGGACCACGATGCTGAAAAATTGAAAGCCAGGTGTTATCCATTTTCGATCCTCGTCATTTCAGAACTGCCAGCGCAGACCGCCGCCCCAACCAAACTGGGAATGCCATTGACCGATCAGGGAAAAGTGCTTGGTCAGCAGGTAGCTGGTGCCCGCGCGGATTTCCCAATGTTCCCTGGTGTCATATTCGGCCTCCGAGAACACCGCCAATCGCGGGGTAAGTTCCAGGCGTTTGCCGACGGCGAATTGAAATTCACCGGCCGTGTCCACCCAGACGCGGGACGTGATATTGAGCGGCAGCAGATAGCGCAGGCCGAAGATGCCCTCGTGCTTGTCGAAGTGATCGCCCGCGCCTTCGAGGTCAGCCCCAGCGAAGACGCTGGCAAAACGGTTCAGGTAGTAATCGTAGGTGGGAGTGACCTCCCACTCCACGTCGTCCACGCGCTGCCATCCGGCCTGCCATTCAGCGGAGAATAGGTGCCGGGTGTTGGCGAAAACCAATGCTCCCTGCGCCATCTGGGACAGCGCGTCTACCCGGCCATACAGGTAGAACGGGTCATGGTAGAGCTGCGGGCGGACCGCGGCGGTGGCCGGGTCGGGTGCGAACTCCTGATAATGCACCACGCGCGCCATGCCGCTCATCATGTGATAGAGGAGGTGGCAGTGGAAAAACCAGTCGCCGAACTCTTCCGCCGCAAACTCGATAACGGTGGTCGTCATGGGGGCGACATCCACGGTGTGCTTGAGCGGCGAGAACTCGCCCTGGGCGTTGAGCACCCGGAAAAAGTGCCCGTGCAGATGCATCGGGTGATGCATCATGGTGCGGTTGATCAAAATGAATCGCGCGACCTCACCACGTTTGATTTCAATGTCATCGGATTCGGACAGCGGTTTGTTGTTCAGAAACCAGACGTAACGCTCCATGTCGCCATCCAGGGTGAGGCGGATTTCGCGGACTGGTTTTGAGGAATCGAAAGCCGTGGGCTGCAAGGCGCGCAGCTTGTCGTAAGGCGGGCCGGGACGTTCCGGGCTCATGCCGTCAGCGGCCAGCGGGGCTTTTGAACTCACGTCTCCGGCGAGCAGCCCAAGCCAGGTGCTTTTAGGCGCGACGGGCTTCTCGTGAGAAGCCATGGCCGGTTCGGCGTGGCCCTTGAGGTCCGCGACCATGGGCATCTTCTCGTGCGCCGTACCGCTCATGTCATGGCCCGCATGGCTCATCGCGGGTGCGGAGGCCATCCCAGAATGGTTCGTTTTACCGACTTCAGACGCCATGTCGCCATGCTCCATCCCTTTCATTCCGTCCATCTCTTTCATCCCGCTCATGCCGTTCATGCCCGGTTGATCAAACTTGCCGGCGCGTACAGCGTTGCCAGGCATGCCCATCGTGCCGCCCGGCGTTAACGCCAGCACGCGTTTGATGGTGAGACCGCCCATGTTGACGTAAAGATTGGGGAACGGGATGTGGGGCGCGGCGTGCCGCTTTCCGTCGCCAATCCACAACGACGCGCGCCCGGATCCATCATGAGCCGTTGCGCGAAACTCGTAGCTGCCCTCCGCCGGCACGGTGACGAGCACATCATACGTCTCAGCCACGCCAATCAGCATCCGGTCTTCGTCGAAGGGTTGCACCGGTTGCCCGTCCGCCGCGATGACCCGCATCGGACCGCCGGCAAACTGCAGATGGAAGAATGTAGATGCCGAACCCGCGATGACCCGGAGCCGAATCGTTTCGCCCGAAGCGGCGGCGAGGGGCTCTTGCGACGCGCCGTTAAGCAGAAAGCGATCATAAAAGACATCGGCAAGGTCCATGGGCGGCATGCGTTGCAGCTCCCTTGAGAAATATGCGCCCAGCAGGCCAAGTCGCGCCGCCCCCAACACGCTTTGACCGGTGCCTTTCCGAACCGAGTACCAATCACTTCCACGTTTGAGGGTGTGGAGCACCGAGCTCGCGTCCTCATTCGTCCAGTCGGACACCACCACGACGTGATCGCGGAGCCCGTCAAATTCGCCGGCGGACTTCGGCGCGATAACCAACGCTCCAAACAGTCCCCGCTGTTCCTGGAGCATGGTGTGGCTGTGATACCAGTAAGTGCCGGATTGCCGGGGATCGAACGTGTAAGTGAACGTCTCGCCCGGTGCGATCGGCGGATATGTTAGGAAGGGCACGCCGTCCATGGCATTGGGCAGCAGAATCCCATGCCAGTGAATCGAGGTGGCCACGTCCATCCGGTTGTGGACGCGAATCACGGCGTGGTCGCCCTCGGTGAAGTGCAGGCTCGGCCCTGGCAGTTGGCCATTGATCGTCATCGCCTTGACGGGATGGCCGGTGAAGTTCATCTCCTGTTGCGCAATGGTGAGATCATATTCCACCGTCGCCGCTGACAAAGTGCCCCCCGGCTCCAACAGCGTGAGGCTGCCCAACAACGCCACCACCGATTTCATTAGTTTTGCGCTTCGCTAGCAGAATCTGTGGGTAGGAGTTGGCTCGGGTAGTTTCCCGAGTGAATGATAGAGAGCCACTTCCAGAGCGCGAAAGGTTCGAAAACCATAGGCCCGTCTGGTAGTCACTCGAATCTTATTGTTGAGACCTTCGACC
>CAMAUY010000039.1 GCA_945861565.1 Akkermansia muciniphila | reverse complement strand
CGATGCATGCATAACTTGTGGAAGGGAATTAAAAGACAATACGTTCCATTAGGCGAGGCATATCGACGAGCCGTGCTTCGCGACGAACCGTGCTTATTTGGTTAATTGACAATTGAGGTAGGGTAGGGCCGTGCTGCCGCGCCGCCGTGGAGTTTGGCCGTTCTGCGACGACAAAATGGAAGCGCTTCTCACGCCTCAGGCGTACTCCACTTTCTGGCGGCTCTCCGCGACTTAGCATTAGGGCGGCCTAGCGGCGGTATCCATCAGTGAAATGGATGAATGACTCGGCGCATTCAAAATCTCCGACTTATTCCTACTCTGCAGCGGCTTGCTGTGGCGTACTCCGGAGGCGCGGAGCGCCGTCAGAACGTAGCCCATGGCGTCAGCCGTGGGTTCTAGGGTGCACCGCGCGCAAGCCCTGGAGGGGCGACACAGAATTTGGCACAAGGCGCGTTATCCTCCTCCGGATCTGTCGCCCCTGACGGGGCTTACGTTTTGTTCGAGCGTCATCCCTTAGCCCAGGCCATCGGCCTGGGTATAGATGTGGCGAGGGTCGGCGGCCTGTAGGGCCGCGATTTAATTGGCTGGATGCGCCATCCATCGCCCCCCTTTGGGGTGCATCGATCTGCTATTGCCCCGGCACCCAGGCCGATGGCCTGGGCTGAGAATCGCGGGCCCGTTGGCCCGAAATAACACGACGGCGTCGCGAGCCTGCCCACGCGAATTCTCTCACTAGATCGTCGTCCCCGCTTCGAACACTACCGTGGGCTCTGAATTCGGGCCTGACAGCGGTACAGGAGCCGAGGGTGATCACCATATCCACCCATGCCGCGGTGCATGACCTGCAGGTTATCCATGATCACTAAATCGCCTTCCGCCCACGCGTGTTCGACGATGCCTACCTTTTGCTGGGAGGATTCGATGAGGGATTCAACGGTCCCCCAAAATTGCCCGTCCTTCTTCTGAATCCCGGTCGAGGAATCGGGTAAGTACAGGGCAAGTTGCCGGGTCAAGGGGTGCGAAAATAGGACCGGATGCTGAACATCGGGTGGCAACTCGTGGGGAGCGGCCTTCTTGAAGTCGCTGATTTGCGAGGCCCGGACCGTTATTGTCGCCCCTTCCAGACCTGATCGGTGAGGCTCCTCGAGCCTCTCGTACGCCCGTCTGGAATCCAGGAATCCGGTGTGTCCTCCCACAGTCGGTACTTGAACGCTGCTCAGGAAGTTCAAGATGAAATTCTGACCGGATGCCCAGAAATCGCCATCGTGATGCCAGTATTCGGCGAACCGCATGGACGGGATGAGACTGCCGTCGGGACGAATATTACCCACGCGCGTAATGCTCGGCAGGCCGGGTTCCTGATTGGCGAGAGCCAGTCCCGCCGGGAGTTCGATGACCGCTCCCCATCGGGCTGCGAACTCGTGCAATTCGCGAGGGCTCACAGGTTGGTTGACGATGCAGAGGACGCCGTGCCGAGCCAGCAGCTTGAGTAACAACTGAATGTCCTCGTCGCCCAAGTCGGGAATCCGTGGGTCGAGCTGCAGCCGAATGCCCAATTGGCGCGGTTGGCGCAATGCGGCCAGGGCGGGAAGTGGTTTCATCGAAGGGAAGGATTCTGCTGCTGCGATCGAACGTCATCGTGGCTTCAGCTGCACGGCAAATTCGGGAGCAGGACCCCAGAGATTGGAACCCCGCACCGCCGGACCTGGCGTTAGCGCAGTCACTCGATACCCGCGGGCGAGCGTGCGTAGAAACACCACGCCGATCCGGGTGGCGACCCCGCCATACGGGCACTTGTGATGATCGATCCCGAACGGTGCGAAGCGGTCGGTCCCCGGCATTTCGGCCAGGAACCGCTGCGGTGCGAAGCGGTGGGGATCCGCAAACGAGCTCTCGGCATGGTGCGACTCCCACAGGCACAACCGGATCATCGCGTGCCGCGGGATCAGGAAGCCGTCGAACACGATGTCGCGCTCCGCTCGACGCATCGCCCGCTCACTCTGGTCGGTGCGCAGTGTCTCGAGCACAAAGGCCTCCGTCAGTGGGCGCACGCCGTCATCAGCCCTGTCTTCGGCGGCAATTTGTTCAAGCAGAGCCGAATCATCGCTGGCGTGACGGGTCAGCCAGCGGAAAAAATTCTCCAGATCGGAACGTGCCATCTCGACCTGGTAAATGAGATTGCCGAGCATCGACTCATCTAAGGTTCCATCCATCACCATTCGCGCCAACATTCCCCCGCCGGACAACCGTCCTGTGCCAGCCTGCAGAGCCTCAACCTCGGCCCACAAATCATCACGGAACGCCCGGAACGTATTCTCCTCCCGTTTCTGGGGGTTCCAAACGAGCCCGTCCGGACCGAGCTCGTGGAAGTAGGCAAGGAATCGTTGATGCTCGGCTGTGCCCGGCTCGGCTCCGAAAAACATCCAGGTCAGCATCGACGTCGCGATGGACGACATCGAGGCGGTATAAGCCGCCGCGGAATTGGCATGTTCGGCGGCCCGGTCGGCGTAGTTGCGCAGTGCCCCGGCGGCAATGGCTTCGAGCACGGTTTCGTTCGGGAATGAATCCTGTGGCGCGACCGGGCAGCCGCGCAGAGCTCGATGGGTGGCTCGGCGGATGTCCCGATGGTCGGCTCCCTCCATCGCGCAAAAGAAGCCCTTCGGGATGAGATGATCGAGTTGAAGCGAGAGGACCCGCAAGTCCGAGCGGTGCGTCTCCGTAAACCGTCGGCAACGGTCGAGCCCGACAATACAGATGCACAACTCATTCCAGGCGATTCCCTTGAACACGGGTCCCAACGCCTCGGTCCGCCGGCGGATCGCATCCCGATCTGTCTTCTCGAGGAGGTCGAGTGTCACAAAGTCACCCGGCGGCAACGGATACCTTGACAGCGCGGCACGGGCTCGAGCACAAGCGATCGGGTGCCGCTTGAGTCGGTCAAAAAATCTCGATTTCGCTCTCGAAATCCATGGTGCGATCCGAAGCATCGGAGAGAGTGTCCCGCGTTTAGATACTGCTTGGAAGTATCATTCGGCACACCGGTCTGCGGAAGACGCGCGCGGAACATGGCGACATCGGTGGAGTTCCAGGCGCGCTCGGCGTCCGTGAAACGCGGTTCGGCGGGCGCAAAGACTCAAGGCTGAAATACTCGCCCGACGAAACCGCTCCGCGTCGGTCGGCGTCGCACCGAATACGCTTTGAATTTAACATTGCCGGGCCGCGAGACACCGGGCGTACTGGAGAGACACGCTCCCCTCAGGAGGGGTTTGCAACGGGCATCACTCATGTTGACCTTTCAAGACGCGGCCGGCGGTGGGATGGATCGGCGCCAGTTTTTACGGGTCGGCAGCCTGGGGTTGGGTGGTCTGAGCCTGAGCGATCTCTGCGCGGCACGGGCGCTCGCCAAGGGCCAGGCGCGGGCGGCGCGGGACAAGTCGGTCATCTTCCTCTTCATGCATGGGGGGCCTTCGCAGTTTGAGACCTTCGATCCCAAGATGGAGGCACCTTCGGGGATTCGCAGTACCACCGGAGAGGTCAAGACCACCCTGCCTGGGGTGACGTTCGGCGGGACGTTCGAAAAGCTGGCGCGTCGGGCGGACAAATTAGCGGTGATCCGTTCCTTTTACACCGGAGACGCGAATCACGACATCAAACCCGTCGTTGGCCGCGATACGTTGGGAGCAAACATGGGGTCATTGTATTCGCGGATTGTCGGGCCGTTGCAGGGGCTGACAGGTCTGCCGACAAATGTGGCGTTGTTTCCGCGGGCAGTGATGCCCGAGGCCGGGCCTGCCATCACGGATTTTGGGAATTTCAGCGCGGTCGGCGATCTGGGGACGGCGTATGCGCCGTTTGTGCCGGGAGCGGGGGGCAATTTGCAGAAGGACATGCTGTTGAATCTGCCGCGCGAGCGACTCAACGATCGTCGCGGTTTGCTGGCCGACCTGGACCGGTGGAAGCGGTGGGCGGACACGAGCGGGGTCGTGGAAGGGTTCGGCACCTTTCAACAGCAGGCGTTTGACACGCTTTTGCGGGGCGTGTCCGCGGCGTTTGATTTGTCGAAGGAGGATCCGAAACTGATCGAGCGTTACGACACGGCCCCCCTGGTTCCCAAGGAACGGATCAGCACCCGGTGGAATAACCGTGCGCACTATGCGGACAACGCGGCCACTCTCGGGAAATTACTCCTGTTGGCCCGGCGACTCTGCGAGCGGGGTTGCGGCTTCGTAACCGTGACAACCAGTTTTGTCTGGGATATGCACGCGGACGTCAACAATGCCCCCATGACCGACGGGATGGGCTACGTGGGTGTGCCATTTGACCACGCGGTGTCCGCATTTATCGACGACGTCGAAGCCCGCGGGTTGAGCGAAAAAATCCTCCTCGTCTGCTGCGGAGAGATGGGCCGGACTCCGGCGATCAACAGCAGCGGGGGCCGGGATCACTGGGGGAACCTTGCGCCGCTCATGTTGTACGGCGGCGGATTGAAAATGGGTCAGGTGATCGGGCAGTCCACGCGGGACGGAGGCGAACCGGCTTCGGAAGCGATCGGCATGCAGGATTTGATGGCCACGATCATGCACACCTTGCTGGACATCGGCGAGGTGCGGGTGACGGACGGGTTGCCGAGGAATTTGCTCGAAGCGGTCACCCGGGGCGTGCCGATCCGGGGTTTGATTTGAGGGTGCGAAGGGTGTAGGACATATAATCTGAATCCGTTGAAAAACAGCCCATTTTCCTGGCATGAAATGTCTAGGAACCGACTGGCCGGGTCCGTTCTGAATGCTGTTAGCCAGACTCAAGTCGTTGTCTGCGGACCCGAATACTCGCGCGAAGTCACGAAGCCGCGAAGGAAGCAGGAATTGGAAATCCGCCGACGGGTCACTCTTCAGTGCGTCCTCTCCATGCCACCATGCCAGTGTTGTTTTCCGCGGCTGCTTTGCTGTCGGTGCATTCCGAAGTTGTTGGGGTTGTCGCGCTGCGACAACCCCGCCGGCGTCCAGCGGGCGGACAGGGCCGCTGCGCGGCGTCCGCTACCTTCTCCAACAACTTCGAGATGCACCCCTTTGCTTTGCTTCGCGCCTTCGCGCCTTCGCGTGCGAATCCTACAGCGTAGTCGGTACGCTCCAAAACTCAATGTCTGCTCGCCGCCCGTCCGGCAAGAGGCGAAGCACAAAGGCACTCACCGGATAGAGGCGATTCCACCATCCAGATTCGATAAGCCAGGCACCCACTCGAGCCCGCATTCCACACGTTTTGTACCAACAACGCACCTGCACCCGAGTGGCATCGTACCAACTGCGTCCGAGGAAGTCGATCTAACCGCGGAGCGTCAAGCAATGTCCTATCGAGGCCGACCGGTGGAATCCGCCAAAGAATTTCCCCAACGTGGGAAGGCCGGCCACAGGAAGGCTGTCATACAGACGCAAAAAAGGATCAGGAGAAGAATATTGATAGACTGCCGGCGACAGACAAACGGACGGGTCAACTGTGATTATTTAGAGCCTGTCCCCAGAACGACCATTTTCCAATTTCCTTGGCGAAAAACCAAAAACCGGGAGCGCTACGTGGATTCCAAGCGCCAGCGGCGCGGCATGTTTATAGCCCCGAGACATGATTCACTCGATCGCAAGCCCCAGCGGGGCGGCATGATGCGGCAGGTGCCACAGAAAAGGCGGATTTCGATGGGCTCTTTTCATGCCGCTCCTACGGAGCTTGCGTTGTGGGATGGTGGCGTTTCTATAAACGTGGCGCTCCTCCGGAGCTGAACTGGGGTCTGAGCGCCCTTTATAACGCCAAGATTTTGCTGCGAACCAGGAATTTGGCCTGCTTTACTCTCAGCCAACAGCCTCGAACGCCCCGCCCTGCTTGCTCTCGCGCTCAGGGGACAGGCTCAGGACTGACTCGTGGAATATAAGTGACTCCTCTCCCGGCCTCTGCGGCCACCCTCTCCCCACATCCGATGTGGGGAGAGGGCAGGGGTGAGGGGCCTACCGGTGTCATGCTTTTTCCAAGTCGGTAAAAAGTCTCGCTGCGATATCAGGAGTCCTGAGGCTCTATTTATTCGTCACCGCCTTCGCAGCCAGGGGAATTACTGTCAATTATCTTGGTCTAAACCCCTTATGGGACATCCCGGCTCACCAAACCCGATCGACGCCATAGGCATCAAACGAGGAATCGCGACCCAGCAGTTTTCGCTTTTCGCACAGCGCCTGGGCGGCCAGCAGGCGGTCGAACGGATCCCGATGATGCCAGGGAAGTTTGGAAACCGCCGCGCAGTGAGCGGGTTGGAGGTCGAGTCGGTGGATGCCGTTACGGGTCATTTCCTCAGGGATGGCACGTTCCCAACCTGCACCCAGGCGGAAATCCGGCCGGTTGAGGCTCAACTTGATACCGATTTCCCAAAGCGATGCCGTGCTCCACGCGAGATCATCGGCCGCGAGGATTTTCTGACGGGCGTTTGCCGGCAAACGGGAGTCGGCGGCGATCATCCAGAGGATCACATGGGTATCGAGAAGCAATCTCATGTCCGCTGGCGGCGGGCAGGATCCGGGACTTTTGCCGGTGGCCCGGGAACGTAGTCCGCGAAATCGTCGAGGGGCTCATCAAAGGAGGGCCCCATCGCCAACACCAGCGATGGGAGTCCGCCGAACCGCCGCGTCGGTCGCTTTTCCCGGACCACCTCCAGCCGCACCATGGGTTCGTTCCGCTTGGCAATGATGATTTCCTCGCCGTCGAGCGCCTGCTGGATCAGCCGGGACAGGTGAGTCTTGGCTTCGTGGATGGAAATGACTTTCAACCGAAAGAACTTAGTCATATGACTTAGTCCAGTCAAGGCCAAGTAAATAGGGAATAGAGGGACAGGTTGACTGTAATTCCTTTTTCGGGGCAGTACGCCGTCTGGCTTGGCTACGATCAAGACAGCAGAAAGTCGGCGCGGCTTGGCCAGCGGGTAACGCTCCCAAACATTCGGCCCCTCTATCTGAATTTCGCGCTCTGGCTCCATTCGGAGGAAAGTTGCGATGTTCCCTATTATGACGCCCTGACGGTCTATATCAATGGCACCGTCGCGGCAAAAAACGACAGTGTCTGCAGGGGAACGGTCGCCGATCAGTGGCAGAAAGTAAGCGTCGACATCACCCTGCTTGCGGGGACGGTTGCGACGTTTGTCTTCGAGATTTCGTCAGTCGACAGTCTTGCAAGTGTGGCGCTTTTGGATGACATCGCGCTCAGTGAGCGCGCCTGGGGCCAATAGCGGCTGAGGACTGCCCATGCTTAGGAAGAAGACTAGGGTGCTGGCTCAAATCGGAAGTATGACTGTCGATTCGTCATCGGCACCCTCACAGTCTTGAACATTCCGCTGAGCGTGCCGATTGCGTCGAATGCCGACCACGCAGTCATATCCGGTGACACGGCGAGAAAACAATCCGCCTGTTCAGGCCAGGTGAAGACGATTTCGTTCGTCGCCGTGGTGCTAAGGAGTTTGGGCAGGGCTGGAGGCAGCGGAATCGACCAACTTGGCACATTGGAGGAACTGGCGGTAAAACCAGCCAGCGGTGCGCCTTGATGTTGCACGGTGATTCCCTTCCAAACTGCCGCGACCTCGACCCCGGCATTGTTTCCGGCTCCATTGCGGCCATCGATCGCCGTTTCTGAATGAAGCGCATGTTGGATGTTGAACGGGGTTCCAAAGGTGAAACCCCACTGAATGGTCCTGTCCGCATTGAGAAAGTTGCTACCCCAGCTTACCCCGAGATCCGAGAGTTCATAGCGGGCCAAATCCGCGTCGTTGCCGTCGATGTTCACCGTGCTGACGAGAAACGCCCGGTTGTAGTTTGGGGTTTGGGAGTAGGAGCCGGTGAAGGTCAGATAACCATTCACGCGATACGTGATCGTCATTACGCCGGACTGCCCGGTCAGTCCGGGCGAATTGATGGTGATGTCATCCTGCCAACGGACATCCGTCATCACCGGTTGGTGCGTTCTCGTGGAAAACGTGACCAGGGTTTCGCGTGCCGAAATCGCCAAGCCCCCGAAGGTTGCGGCTGCGTAATTCCGCCAGTTCCAGGAATCGAGACTCCGATTTAAGGTTCCGCTCACGCCTTGAAAGGCGGATGTGATCGCCGCATCATAGGGCCCGGTCGCTCCCCACAGTCTGACGTAGGTTTCGCGGGCCCCGTTGACAGTTTGCACGGTAAACAAAGCACCGGACGCCAGAATGAAGAAGAACGGAACACGGAGGATGGCCGGGGGGAATGAAACAAACGATCGTCTTCGATGCATTCCCAGCGTGTGTCCCCTTGCGATCCCATTGGCGAGAAGAATCGAGAGCCATGCTTCCAGACGGGTGTGAGACAAGAATCTTCACTCGTTCTAGAATCGCTCACATCAGGCCCGCGAGTGTGGTCCTCTCTGCAGGCTCGCCGGCAGAATACCAGCGCTCCACGCCGGGCGGCGGATCGAAAGCGCCGTCGCCGCTGAGAGCTCTGCCGGCGCACTCCAAATTGCGAGTGCGCCCTTATGGAGTGCGGCGCCAAGCGATGTCTTTTTTTTGCGACTCAGGGAATTTGTTCTGGCGGGTATGCTCGACGGTCCGTTGGACGACGGCCTGAGCGAGGGACTCAAATTGGAGCCGGTTATCGATGGCTGCCTCAAGCGAGGGGGCATCCTGGGGGCTAACACGTTGGCTGAGATTGGCACCGTCTATCCAGACCTGGTGTTTGAAATACGGACCGGACTTCGAACCCGAAGGGCTTGAGCGGTACTCCGCCTTGAGACTGCCCAGTTCCATGGAATCCAGAGCGGCCATTTGTTGAAGGAGTGCGGTGCGTTTGGACAGGAATGAATCATTCATCGGAAAATAATGCCTAGGTGCTAGACACTTTTCATCAAAAAAGGCCGAAAAACTGACTCTTCTCAGATTTTTGTCTTACACCCCTTCCAGACGACGTTCTCAGATTCCCAATTCCAACGGAACTTTTTGTGACGGGCGGCTTGCGACCCGCCCGGCGACTTCTTAACAATCCGTAATATGCCCGCCCCCGCCGCGTTCTCTCTGCCCTCCTGGATCGAAAGCCGGACCCGTGCCGTGGACCGCGCTTTGGATCATTTTCTCCCGAAGAAAACGGTGAAGCCGGCCACCATCCACAAGGCGATGCGCTATTCGCTCTTCGCCGGCGGAAAGCGCATGCGCCCCGCCCTCGTGCTTGCCGCCGCCGAAGCCTGCGGAGGGTCGGACAACGCCGCCATGCCGCTGGCCTGCGCGGTCGAATGTCTCCATACGTATTCGCTGATCCATGACGACCTGCCCTCGATGGATGATGATGATTTCCGGCGGGGAAGGCCGACCAGCCACAAGGTGTTTGGAGAGGGGATGGCGGTGCTCGCTGGGGATGCTCTGCTCACGCAGGCTTTCGAAATCGCGGCACAGGCAACGGGGTGGGCGCGCTATTCGCATCAGGATCTGATTCTCGAGCTTGCCCGAGCCGGAGGATCTCTTCAGCTCATTGCCGGCCAGGTGGCGGATCTCGAAGGCGAGGGTCACCGAGTCACCCTGACCCAACTCCGCTACATCCACGAGCGCAAGACGAGTGCCCTCCTCTGCTGCTCCGTCCGACTCGGTGGCATGAGCGCAAATTGTTCCGTGGCCCAGCTCAGGGCCCTCACCGATTTCGGGTATCATGTCGGGCTCGCGTTTCAGGTGATCGACGACATTCTCGATGTCACCCAATCCTCGGAAACGCTGGGTAAGACTGCGGGCAAGGACGTTGCTGCCCAGAAGGCCACCTATCCGTCCATCGTCGGTCTCGAACAATCCAAGCGCATTGCCGCCGCCCTCACGGCCAAGGCCTACGCCGCTCTCAAGCCGTTTCGGGGAAGGGCCGTCGCCCTCGAAGCGCTCGCCAAGTACCTGCTTGAACGGGATCGCTAGCGGCCGGATGGGCCCGCAAGATCGCGTGTCTTACCTTTTAAATATAGCCTTTCACAATCCGTTATGGAGAGTATTGCCGAGGATGGGGGATAAAACATGAATGCCTGCTACGTGACTTCGAAGGGACAGATGGTTGTGCCGGCGGCAATCCGGCGGAAATACGGGATCACGCCTGGCACGCGCGTGAATTTCGTCGAAGAAAATGGGCGGATCATTTTCCAGCCTGTCACGCCCGAATACATCGATTCATTCTGCGGAGTTTTCAAATTGAAACCGGGTGAAAAGCCTGCGGTGCAGGAATTGATCGGAGACCGCCGGGTCGAGCGTGAGCGGGAAAATCGCTGACGTGAAGACCGCGGTCCTGGATGCGTTCGCCGCGGCGCTTGCAAAACTCAAGAAGGCGGAACTTTTCACGGGTGATCGGGAATTCAAGGTTCTGGAAAAGGAGATCCGAATCATCTGGCTCGATTGAGGCGTTTCCCGAACACCGAACATTTCGGGCCGTTACAATAAGCGTGCGGTGATCCCGCTTTTTTGCTTCGCTCGAATCCGTGCGGGAAACAGACCAGGAGGTGTCAAGCCGGCCGACCTCGGGGCAGTTCGCCACCACACATTGGAGCGTGGTACTGGCCGCTCGGGATGACGAGTCGCCCCGCGCCGCCGATGCGCTTGCGCAGCTTTGCAGCACCTACTGGTATCCGCTCTATGCCTTCATCCGCCGACAGGGGCACGATTCCGATCACGCGCAGGATCTGACGCAGGAATTCTTCGCCCGGCTGTTGGAACAGAATTTCCTGGCTGCGGTGCGGCAGGAACGAGGGAAGTTCCGCTGGTTCCTCCTGGCGACCGTGAAACGGTTTCTTGCCAACGAGTGGAACCGCGACCACGCCGTCAAACGGGGCGGTGGGCATACCGTGGTGTCGCTCGACGAGGAGACCGCCGAGGGTCGATACCGCTACGAGGTGGCAGACCACGCGACGGCTGACAAGTTGTTCGATCAAAATTGGGCGATGACCGCGCTCGAGCAAGCCCGCGAGCGACTCCATCACGAATACCGGACCAGTGATCGGGCTGTGCTTTTCGATCAGCTCAAGGTTTTCCTGTCTGGCGATCGCGCCCCAATTTCCCATGCGGAAGCCGGAGCCCTCCTGGGCATGAACGAAGGCGCAGTCAAGGTCGCGGTGCACCGGTTGCGCCAACGCTATCGTAACTGCCTCCGGGAACAGATCGCTCAGACGGTTTCGACCCCGGCGGAAGTAGACGAAGAAATCCGTCAGTTGTTTGCAGTGTTTGCGGGCGAGTGAGGTGATACCGTTCGGCACGTAACCTTCGACCCGGTTTCCTGATTGGGTACACGGAGTCTCCCGTGATGCAGATAACTCAGAATTGCCAGCAGTGCGGCGCCACGCTGCGTGGTCATTCGGTGGCGTGGCTCTGCCCGAGGTGTCTGCTCGGTCAGGCTATTTCGCCGTTGCCGACGGGGGATGACCCGGCGTCCGGCAACGCTGCGGGCACGGCACCCGGCAGGCTCCATAGCTTTGGTGATTACGATTTACTCAAGGAAATCGCCCGCGGCGGAATGGGGGTCGTGTACAAAGCCCGGCATGTGTCGTTGAACCGCATTGTGGCGGTGAAGATGCTGCTGTTCGGCAGAATGGCTGGCGACGAATTCACGAAGCGTTTTCGCACCGAAGCCGAAGCCGCGGCGAGCCTTCAGCATCCGAACATCGTCGCCATTCACGAAGTCGGCGAGCACGAGGGCCAGCAATACTTCTCGATGGACTACGTCGAGGGCCAGGATCTGGCGGCCCTCGTTCGCGAGAAGCCGCTTCCGGCCCGACGCGCCGCCGTCTATCTCAAGGCCATCGCCGAGGCGATTCACTACGCTCACCAACAGGGAATTCTGCACCGGGACCTCAAGCCGTCCAACGTGCTCATTGATCCGCAGGACCAGCCGCGTATCACCGATTTCGGCCTGGCTAAACGCATCGTTGTCACCGGCGCAGCGCCAGGAATCCTCGCTTCCGGCGGACCAGCCCCGGAGATCCCACCGGACGACGCCCGGCCAGCGTACGCCGATTTGACCGTCACGGGTCAGGTGCTGGGCACGCCGCACTACATGCCGCCGGAGCAAGCAGGCGGCAAGCGTCACCAGATCACTCCCGCCAGCGACGTCTACTCGATGGGTGCGATTCTATATCACTTGCTCACTGGCCGGCCACCGTTCCTCTCCGAGACACTCGAAGCCGCGCTCGCTCAACTGTTACACAACGACCCGGTGGCGCCCGGGCAGTTGAACGCGAACGTTCCGCGTGATCTGGAAACGATTTGCCTCAAGTGCCTGAACAAGGAGCCGTCACGCCGCTACGCTTCGGCCGGCGAGCTGGCGGCGGAGCTGGGACGATGGTTGCGGGGCGTTCCGATCCAGGCGCGCCCCGTCGGCCGATCGGAAAGACTCTGGCTCTGGTGCCGGCGGCGTCCCGTGGTGGCGGGCCTGATCGTGGCGCTGCTCGTGGTTCTCGGCTTGGGATTGGGCGGTATCCTTTCGCAATGGCGGCGCGCCGAGCGCAACGCGCAATCCGCCGCGAACCAGAGCAAGCGCGCGGAACAACTCGCCGCCAATGAGACCATTCAGCGTCTTCGGGCAGAAGAGGCGGTCACGGTCCTCGAACTGCAACGCGCTGAAGACTTGCTCGAAAAGGACGAAATTGTGATGGGGGTGGCCTATCTCGCCCGCGTCGTCCGGCAGCAACCGACTCATCGCATTGCCACGCGACGGCTGCTGTCGGCGTTGATCCAGCGCGATTTCGCCCTCCCCGTCGGCCCTCCGCTCCAGCATGCCAAGAAAGTCACCTATGCCGAATTCAGCCCGGATGGCCGGCGGATTGCCACGGCGTCGATTGACACCACCGCCCGCGTTTGGACGTCACCCACCGGCGAGCCGTTAACCCCGCCTTTGCACCACCTGAATGCGGTTCGTTTCGCTCATTTCAGTCCCAACGGCCAGCGCCTCCTGACTTACGGAGACGACTCCAGCGCGCATTTATGGGATGCCGAAACCGGCCTCGCATTGGGCCAGCGAATGACTCATACGAAGAAGATCTGGACGGCGAAGTTCAGTCCGGACGGCCGGCGCATATTGACCGCGTCGGAAGATGGCACCGCACGGCTCTGGGACGCGAACAGCGGCAAGCCGGTGCAGGAGCCAATCATCCATCAAGGGCCGGTGCGCTCGGCGCGTTTCAGCCCGGATGGCAGCCGTATCGTTACGGCCAGCAAAGACGGGACGGCGCAGGTGTGGGATGCGTTCACGAGTCGGGCGGTCATTCCGCCCTTACAACATGCGGACCGCGTGGATGGGGCCGAGTTCAGCCCGGACGGCAGGTGGGTGGTCACCGTGGCGGGGGACTTGTCGACCCGTGTATGGGACGCGGCCTCGGGCAGGCCGCTGGCGAATCCGCTTATTCATCCGGAGATGCCTTTCGTGGTCCGGTTCAGCCCGGATGGCGAGCGCATTGCTACGGCCCCCTACGTCGGGGGCATGACACGAATTTGGAGCGCGCAGGAGTGGGTGGCTCTGGCTCGGCCGATGCCACACGGCGGCTGGGCTACCGCTGCAGAATTTGGCCCGGAAGCGCAGCGGCTGCTGACCGCGTCCGCCGACAACACGGCACGCCTGTGGAATGCTCACACCGGCGAGCCGCTGACGCCCCCGATGCAGCACGACGGAGTGGTTTGGTCCGGACGGCTCAGTCCGGACGGGTTGTCGGCCGTAACAGCCTCGTCGGATAAGACGGCGCGGGTTTGGGATGTGCGGCTCGGCGGCGCGCGGAGCCAATCCATGAGCCACCATGGCCCCGTGGAAGTGGCGGAGTTTAGTCCAGATGGCGAATGGGTGGTCACGGGTTCGGACGACGGTACGGCTCGACTCTGGAATTCGCGCCTGTGCCAGCCGCGCGACCCTCCGCTGGAACACGACGGGCGGATCGTGGCCGCGCAGTTCAGTCCGGACGGAGAACGAGTCGCCACGGGATCGTTCGATGGCACGGCGAGGATTTGGGACGTGCGCACCGGTCGGCCCTTGACGGAGCCCCTCCGGCACGACGACACCGTGGACCACCTGCATTTCAGTCCGGACGGGCGATGGCTCGCCACCGCTTCCCACGACTGGACAGTGAAGGTTTGGAACGTGGCGACCGGGAAACAAAACGGAGAACCCATCCGCTATCAAAGCCCGGTGGGTTTCATCCGCTTCAGTCCCGACGGAGAGCGTGTTTTGTCCGGTGACGTGCGAAGCGACCTTGCACAAATCCGGGAGGTGGCAACCCACCGGATTCTCGCCGAAATGCGCGGACATGAAGGTTGGGTGATGCACGCGGAGTTCAGCCCGGACGGGCAGCGGGTGGCCACAGTTTCCGAGGATGGAACGGGGCGAGTCTGGAACGTCCACACAGGACAGCCTCTGACGGCCCCATTGCGCCACAAGGGAGTCATTCGCTGGGTGGGCTTCAGTCGGGATGGCCGACGGCTTGTCACCGCCTCACAGGACACCACCGCGCAGGTGTGGGACGCCCGCAACGGCCAGCCGCTGGGTCAACCATTGCGGCATCGGGGCGAGGTAAACATGGCGGAGTTTAGTCCGGACGGAGAATTGGTCGTCACCGCGTCCTCGGACGGAACGGCCCGCATCTGGGACGCGGATACCGGCACCCTTGTGGCCGAGCCGTTTCGGCACGACGGAAAACTCTATTCCGCGCGTTTCAGTCCTGACGGACGGCGCGTGCTGACCGCAGGGCACTCGGGTGAGGCCCGCATCTGGGACGTACCGTCGGGGATTTCCCAGTCGTCAGGACGTGAGGCCGGGCGTTCTTCGCCGGACGTGGGAATCGAAGGCACCCTGCTCGCTGACATCGCCGAGGCGGTCATCGGGAAGCGAGTCAATGCACAGGGTGGCTTGGAGAGCGTTTCATCCGCCCGCCTTGTCGAAATCCGCCAGCGTGTCGAGAATCTCGCTCGCGAGGCCGAATTAACCCACTCGCTTGATTGGTTTTTTGCCGACCGGAACACCCGCACCATCTCGCCGTACTCTCCGGTCCGGGTGGCGGACTACATCCGCTCTCGTGCCGGAGAGACCAACGAGGCTTCGTGGCGCGAGGCGCTGATGCTTTGCCCGACGAACGGATTGGCCTTCGCGTCGATGGCAAAGCATCATTTGAGCTTGGGGGGATTACCGGATTCGATGGATGCAAGGCGGGCGGATTGGGCCAGCCGTCAGGCAGTGAAATTCGCGCCCTTCGATGTCAGCGCCTGGCAGCAGCGGATCAATGGGGCGGAACAGAGCGGTGCGTGGTCGAATCTTCTCGTGGAAGCGGAATTGGCGATCCAGGGAGCGCCGCACAATCTTCCGGCATGGAACAGCAAGGCGCGGGCGCTCGAAGGACTCGGACAATTTGACGGCATGCTTAGTGCGTGTAACCGAGCGCTGGAAATCTGGGAACGGGATAAGCCCCTTGAAACAGATCCGCAATTACGGCGTGAACTCCTGCTGCGCCGCCGGTTTGCATTGCTCCAGTTTGGGCGCGTAACCGAGGCCTCGGCGGATAATGCAGCTGGGCACGGATTGGCCGCACGCGATCCCCGCGCCGGCCCGCAACTCATCGATCTCGGAGCCCGCTTCAATGGCGGCGGCGCCGAGGGATTTCCCAACGGTCTTCAGCGTCTTGCGGGCACGGACTTCGACGTTCGCGGCTGGATCCACCTCGACCTCCGTCGGGTCCTGCCGGGAGTCAACCATTTGCCCGAGCGGGTTGACGGGATTCGGATTGAACGACCGTGCCGGCGGTTGCACTTTCTCCACACTGCGAGTTTTGCCAGTCACGTCCCTCCGAGTGCGAGCGGAGTTCGCCAGGAAGTGTTCAATGTGCCGCTGGGGACGGTGGTGGGCCATTACCGTATCCACTACGCCGACGGCCAGGAGGTCGATATTCCAATACTCCACGGCCGCGATGTTCGCGACTACTGGAAGTTTCCCGAGAGTACCCCGGACGACCCGGCGTTGGTCGCGGCCTGGACCGGGAGCACGAGCGACAGCCGGCGTCACGGTGCCACGACGCGTTTGTATAAGAGCACGTGGGAGAATCTGCGGCCGGACGTCCCCATCCGCGGCCTGGACTTCGTTCACGACGGGACGCATGCCGTGCCGATCCTGGTGGCCATCACCGCCGATCCGTGAGGTTGGCACGCGTCGAGAGATCGCGAAAGTCCGGGATGCGAACGCGCCCGCGACGCTTCAGAAAAGTCCCCCTGTAACCTTTTCGCTCCGATCCTGATTGTCCCAATTGGTGATCAACCCTCCAACGTCGACGAATGGAGGGATCCGACTTATGAAGGGCATTTTTCCGGTAGTAAGCTGTTGGGCAGGCGGTCGGCACCAACGTTTTCACCGGCGGCGCGAGTTCCTTCACCACTGCGGTCCAAGCCGATAGTCCGCAGTTCTTCCACGCGAGCGCGGCACCCTGAAGCCAACAAAAACAACTAACACCCGGACGAAGGGGCCTTGAGATTGACACCTGCAGCACCCGCGACAGCGAAATGAATACGGACGCCATGAACGACCTCATCCAACCGAACAAAAATATTAAAACCGTGATTCAAAACCACACCCTGGCGGCGCGGACATGCGCCGGATGTCTCGTTGGCGCAATCCTACTGGCCGGCCTGCTGGCGGCGCACGCCCAACCGCTCCAGCCGGAAGTGCTGTTTAATTTCCCGCGCGGACCGGCGAATCCTCGTGGGGCTGTGATTCAAGGGAGTGACGGTAATTTCTACGGCACGACCGGCGGCGGGGGCAGGAGCAATCTGGGCACCGTATTTAAGGTGACGACAAATGGCATGTTGACGATCCTGCTCTCGTTCAATGGCACCAACGGGTCGTATCCTTACGCGGGTCTGGCGG
Source organism: Akkermansia muciniphila (assembly GCA_945861565.1). Classification (GTDB taxonomy): domain Bacteria; phylum Verrucomicrobiota; class Verrucomicrobiia; order Limisphaerales; family UBA9464; genus SIBK01. Next base: position 24,406 of record CAMAUY010000039.1, on the reverse strand, counting down.
TGGGAAATGACGGCGACTTCTATGGAACGACCGCCGGTGGGGGCAGCAGTGACTGGGGAACGGTATTCAGAATCACCACCAACGGCACGCTCACGACCCTGGTTTCGTTCACCGGCGCTGCGGACGGCGGGGCTCCGAGCGGGCGATTGACGCTGGGGAGCGACGGCAGGTTTTACGGAACAACCAAAGTTGGCGGCACCATTGGCTTCGGCTACGGAACGGTATTCGGAGTGACTAGCAACGGCACCCGGACCACTTTGGCGTCATTTTCTGAAACCAACGGGAAATTTCCCTATGGGGGACTCATATTCGGGAACGACGGCCTTCTGTACGGCACCACCGCCGAAGGTGGAAGCGACGGATACGGGACGGTCTTCAAAGTGACGACCAACGGCACGTTGACCAGCCTCTTTTCCTTCAAGGGACTTTACGATGCCAACGGGGCGTCGCCGACTGCGGGTCTTTCACTGGGTGACGACGGAAATCTCTATGGGACTACTTATAGTGGCGGCATCGGGAATGGGACCGCGTTCAGGATCACGACCAACGGGACGCTGACCACGCTGGTCACGTTCGGCTTCCTTGAGGGGGCACACCCGAACGAACTAACGCTGGGCAGCGATGGCAATTTCCATGGCACGACTCAACTGGGCGGCAGCGAGGGGAATGGAACGATGTTCCGAATGACAACCAACGGCACACTGACCACCCTGGTTTCCTTCGCATACAACGGTGCCAGCGGATGGTCCCCGGCGACGGGGTTGACGCTGGGCAGCGATGGCAATTTCTACGGCACTGCTTCCGCACCTGGCGGTGGAACGGTGTTCCAGGTGACGCCCGGCGGTGCGTTGACCCGGCTCACCTCGCTCGGGAACATCCGCGGCCAAGCCCCAAACGGGCTGACGCTGGGGAGCGACGGCCATTTCTATGGCACGACTTCCCAAGGCGGCAACAGTGATCAGGGGACGGTGTTCCAAGTGACGACCACTGGCACGTTGACCACGCTCGTCTCGTTCAACGGCGCCAACGGTGCGAATCCGGTCGCGGGGCTGACCCTCGGCAGCGACGGCAATTTCTATGGCACGACGTACTCGGGCGGCAGCAACGGAGCCGGGACGGTGTTCGAGGTGACGACCAATGGCGGATTGACCAGCATCGTCTCGTTCGACATCGCCAATGGGAGAGGTCCGCAAGCGGCCGTGACGTTGGGCAACGACGGCCATTTCTATGGCACGACTTCCCAAGGCGGCAACAGTGATCAGGGGACGGTGTTCAAAGTGACGACCAACGGCACATTGACCACGCTGGTCTCGTTCGAGATCAACGGCAATGGGGCATATCCGCAAGCGGCCCTGACGCTGGGCAGCGACGGCCATTTCTATGGCACTACTGTCGTAGACACCGGTGGTAACGGATTGGTGTTCAAGGTGACGACCAATGGCGTAATGACCACACTCGTCTTGTTTACCCTCGGCAATGGGCAGTTTCCTCGAGCGGCCCTGATACGGGGGAGTGATGGCAATTTCTATGGCACGACTTCTCAGGGCGGCAGTTTTTATGCTGGGACTGCCTTCAAGATGACAACCAATGGCACCTTGACCAGCCTCGTCTCGTTTGACGGTGCCAACGGGAGGAATCCGTGGGCGGCCCTGACGCTGGGCAACGACGGCAATTTCTATGGCACGACCGAACAAGGGGGCAGCAGTGATTCCGGGACAGTGTTCCAAATGACGACCAACGGCACGTTGGGTTCGCTGGTGTCGTTCGCCAACACCAACGGGGCAAATCCGGTGGCGGGCATGACGCTGGGGAGCGACGGCAACTTCTACGGCACGACGCGGTCAGGCGGTAACGATGGCCTAGGAACTGTTTTTCGGCTCAGCAATGTGCCGCAATTCTTCACCCAGCCCACGAATCAAGTCGTTCCGGCGGGAGTGAACGTCACGCTTAACGCCGGCGTTTTCGGCGCTCTTCCAATGAGCTATCAATGGCTCTTCAATACCGCGGAATTGCCCGGCGAAACAAACGCCTCGCTCAAGCTCACCAACGTCAGTCTCTCCATGTCCGGCAATTATGCCCTGCGCGTGACCAATAACCTTGACACCGCATCGAGCAGCAACGCCGTGCTGACGGTTCTGCCCGCCGTGGCAACCACCCTGCCGGCCAACGAGCTTACCGCCACGGGCGCGGTGCTCAATGGATCGGTGACGCTCGGGCCCGCCGAGACGGTCGCCTGGTTTGAGTGGGGCACGGACACCAACTATGGCCAGTTTCATGGGGTCACCAACCTCCTCGGCGGCAGCGGCACGGTGACGTTCGGCAAAGCTTTGAGCGGCTTGGATGGCGAGCTGATTTATCACTACCGCGTCGTTGCCTCGAACAGTTTCGGAATCGCGTATGGAACGGATCAGTCATTGCAAGTGGGTCTCGTTCCGACGGCGGTCACGCTCTCGGCAACGGTGCTTACCACGACCAGCGTCGCGCTCAACGCCACCGTCAACCCCGGAGGAAGATCCACGACCGCGTGGTTCAAGTGGGGAACCACCACCGATTACGGAAATCTGACGCCGGTAACCAGTGTCGGCAGCGGCGCAGCATCATTGAACTTCAGTGATGTCATCGCAGGATTCTCGTTTAGCACGCTTTACCATTGTCGGGTCGTGGTCTCAAACAGTCTGGGCCTGGCAATCGGAGGTGACGTCACCTTTGTGACTCCTGGCGCGCCCTTGGCCGTCACCGGGCCCGCGACCTTCATCACCGGCACCAATGCCTGGATCAATGGCCGGGTCACTCCAAACTCACTTCCCACATCCGCCTGGTTCGAATGGGGCACCAATGTCAGTTACGGAAGCACGGTGCAGCTCGGGGATGTCGGCAACGTGGGATCCGCTTTGTCCGTCAGCAATTTCTTAGACGGGTTGGAGGCAGCGGTGACCTACCATTTCCGGCTGGCCGCAAGCAACAGCCTTGGCATGGCCTTTGGCGCTGATGCGCAGATCAGCACGTCGCTCAATGCCTATGCCGAGAGCGTCCTGGCCGACCAGCCGCTGGTTTATTACCGCTTTGATGAAGCGAGCGGTACCAGTGCGCTGAATTCCGGATTCCTCGGCGCGCCCGCCAACGGGACGTATAACGCCACCGTCTCCCTGGGCAATACCAGCCTCGTGCCGGCGTTCGGTTTTGCAGCGGGATTCAACAACACCAACAGCAGCGTGGCGGTTCCCGCGCTGGGCACCAACAACCAGGTTACGATCGAGTTCTGGACCAAGCCGCGTACCTTCGGCGTTACCAGTCCCGGCAATCCATTCCATAGCGGGTACAACTCGATTTATACTGCGGACAACTATGTTCCCGGTGCGCTGCACACCCATTTTATCGGCCAATTCCCAAACCAGCGATGGCAACTGGCGATCAATCCCAGTCACACGGACTTTGAAGCTGGCAACGCGGGGCTGTTCCCCAGCAACTCATGGGTGCATCTGGTGGCCACCCACGACAGCGCCGCACACAAGACAATCGCTTATGTGAACGGAAGGGCCGTGCTCACCAACAACAACAGCACCACGGTTCCGGTGAATCTGGCCGCAGCGCATATCGGGGCCTGGATCGGGACCGCGAACTGGTTCGATGGCGAGATTGATGAATTTGCGATTTACGGCACCGCGCTGCCGGCGAGCCGCATTCAGGCACATTACCAGACGGCCATCGGCAATCCCGTGCTGCTCGCCGCGCAAACGACGAACAAGCTGGCCTTCTCCTGGATCGGCCCCGGTTTCCGGCTGCAACGCAATTCCAACCTTTCAACCGCTTCCGGTTGGACCAATGTGCGCGGCGCCAGCAACAGCCCGGTGAGCGTCACGATCAGCAATTCCGACAATCAGTTCTTCCGGTTACGGTGGCCATAGACCCAAACAATTAAAAACGACTTCAACCAACCGAACATGAATATGAAAACCCTGATTCAAATCCGAATCCTGGGGGTGCGGACATGCGCCGGTTGTCTCCCTGGCGCAATCCTTCTGGCTGGCCTGCTGGCGGCGCACGCCCAACCGCTCCAGCCGGAAGTGCTGTTTAGTTTCCCACGTGGAGGGGCAAACCCTCATGGGAATGTGGTTCAAGGCAGCGACGGCAGTTTCTACGGCACGACTTACGGAGGCGGCAGCAGTGGTTACGGGACGGTGTTCAAGGTGACTACCAATGGCACATTAAACACGCTGGCCTCGTTCGACTCCGCCACCGGGTTTGAGCCCAACGGGCTGACATTGGGTAACGACGGTTTTTTCTACGGCACCACGCATGCAGGCGGAAGCAGCGGAGGCGGAAAGGTGTTTAAGATGACGACGAACGGCGCAATCACCGCCATCGCATCGTTCAACATTGCCAACGGCTATGGGCCGAACGCGCTGGCGCTGGGCAGCGACGGCAGTTTCTATGGCACGACTTCCCAAGGCGGCACCAGCGGAGCCGGGACGGTGTTCCAGGTGACGACCAACGGCACACTAACCACGCTCGTCTCGTTCAACGGCACCAACGGGGCGTATCCGTACCCGGGTCTCACGCTGGGCAGCGACGGTAATTTCTATGGCACGACTTTCCAAGGCGGCAGCAGTGGTTACGGGACGGTGTTCAAGGTGACGACCAATGGCGCATTGACCACGCTCGTCCCCTTCGGCTTCGCCACTGGGGGGCCGAAAGGCCTGACGCTGGGTAACGACGGCAACCTCTATGGCACGACTTACGAAGGCGGCAGCAGTGGTTACGGGACGGTGTTCCAAGTCATGACCAGCGGCACATTAACCACGCTCGTCTCGTTCAACAGCGCCAACGGGGCGAATCCGGATGCGGGCCTGACGTTGGGCAGCGACGGCATTTTCTATGGCACGACTTTCCAAGGCGGCAGCATCGGAGCCGGGACGGTGTTTCAAGTGACGACCAACGGCACGTTGACCACGCTCGTTTCGTTCGCCAACAGCCAGGGGGCGAATCCATACCCGGAGCTGACGCTGAGCAGCGACGGCAATTTCTACGGCACGACCTCCCATAAAAAGTGACAGGCTCAATACGGCAAGTGAACCTGGCACTCTTTGGGAACCATGCGGCAGGAATTGCACGCGAAGCCGCGAAGCCGCGAAGCAATGCCGAGCAGGCTTGGGCAACAACTCCGGCATGGATGGATCGGACGCATTGAAGGGCACCTCCGTCGGCGGATTTCCCAATTCCTGCTCTCGTCGCGGCTTCGCGACTTCGCGCGAGTATGCCGGTCCGCAGACAAGGCTGGCTGCTCCATGAATGCGATAATTCCGGCGGAGAACAACGAGGCTAGCCCGCAGATTTTTATCTCACACTCTCTCGCCGCTCGTCACAAAATCTTCACTTGGAATTCCCGGATGCTGCCCCAAGATATGCCCTCTTTTTTATGAGTCGAATCGATGACATCTACGCAAAACTGCAAATCAAAACCGGGGCTAAGCTCGTTCTGGTGGTACTCGACGGTCTGGGCGATGTGGCGACACGCGAGCAAGGGTGGATGACCCCGCTGGAGGCGGCCACGACACCGAATCTGGATGGTCTGGTGTCTCAGGGTTGCGCCCAGGGCCGCATGATTCCGGTGGCGCCGGGCATCACGCCGGGAAGCGGACCCGGTCATCTCGCGTTGTTTGGCTATGATCCGGTCGAGTTTGAGGTGGGCCGCGGCGTGATTGAAACCCTCGGTTTGGGAATCGAATTGAAAAAGGGCGAGGTCGCTGCCCGCGCGAATTTCTGCACCCTGAATGATCAGGGCATCGTCACCGACCGCCGGGCGGGCCGCATTGCCACCGAGGTCTGCGAACGGTTGTGCGGGATCCTTTCGGCGAAGATAAAAAAGATTGGCACCACGGAAGTCCAGATTGTGCCGGGCAAGGAACATCGATTCGTGGTCGTGTTTCGCGGGACGGGATTGGAGGGACCCTTAAGTGATACCGATCCCAATCGAGAGGGATTTCCGATCGCGGTCGCCAAGCCGATCGACCCTAAGAATGCAGGTCAAAAGAAGATGGCGAAGCTGATCGCGGACTTCTACAAGGCGGCGTTGCCCTTGCTCAAGGCCGAAAAGACCGCGAACGGCTTCCTGATGCGCGGCGTGGCCCACCAGCCGGAGATCCCCACCTTTGAGCAGCGTTATGGTTTGAAGGCGGCCGCGATTGCGGTTTATCCGATGTACAAGGGTCTGAGCCAGTTGGTCGGAATGGTCAAGATCGAGGGGCCGGCGACGATTCGGGAGCAGTTCGAGCGGTACGCCAAGGAATACGCCAATTACGACTACTTTTTCATTCACTTCAAGTACACCGACAAGGCGGGTGAGGACGGGAATTTTGAGGCAAAGAAGAAGGCGATTGAGGAATTTGATGCGGCTTTGCCCATTCTGCTGGCGCGCAAGCCGGACGTCTTGGCGATCACCGGGGATCATTCGACGCCCTGTTCGCTGAAGGGGCACTCGTGGCATCCGCAGCCGGTGCTGCTGCATTCCTCGGCGAGCGGATCCGACAAACTATCCCGGTTCACCGAGACGGGGGCGAACCATGGATCGCTGGGGATTTTTGAAGCCAAGTACCTGATCCGTCTGATGCAGGCACATGGGAAAATGTTCGATAAGTTTGGGGCCTAAACCCCGGGAGAAACAGCGTTACTTCGAGCGGATTTGACCGGTGCCAGACGTTTCCGGAGAGCGGCTTCAATATTCGGCGGAACAAACGGGCGGATGTCCCCGCCCAGACGCGCAATTTCCTTTACGAGGCGCGAACTGACGAAGGTATACGTATCCTTCGGCATCATAAAGATCGTTTCGACATGATCGTTGAGCTTCCGGTTCATCAGGGCCAACTGAAATTCAAACTCGAAATCGCTCACCGCGCGCAACCCCCGAACGATTGCGGACCCGCCCCGCTGCACGACATATTCCACGAGCAGACCCCCAAACGTCTCGACCTCCACATTCGCTAGGCCGGCCACTGCTACCGTCACCAGCTTTCGCCGCTCATTCGTGGAAAAGAGCGGACGCTTCCCTTCGTTTTCAGCCACGGCGACGACAACTCGGTCGAAGAGGCGGGCCGCGCGCTCGACTACGTCCAAGTGTCCATTGGTCAACGGGTCGAAACTTCCCGGATAGATCGCGATACGCATCAGGTGATTCGGGTTATCGGCCCCGGGATTGCTCGATCAATTCCCAGAACTTCGGGTTGTCCTGCAATTGTTCATCTTCACCGGTGGGTAGACTCGATCGGTAAAGGAAATCCTTCAAGGTGTTCCGGTTCAAGATCCGGTGGACCACCACCCCGAGTGGATGCCGTTCGCAGTAAACGCGGTAATCGCCCAAGCGATACCGGATTAAGCTGCGATTCTTCCGATTGAGTTGGCCAAAATGACCCGTCTCCCGCTGCAGTTCCTGCGGCAGGCCGCGAAATTCACCCAGGATATGGAGCTGCAGGTCACGAGGCATCTTCGCCAACTCCCCGGTACTTGTCGGATTGAAAATGATCTGAAACGGAGCCATTGCCACCGGCAAAATATCGTCACCCGCTCAAAAGGAAACCGGAAATGCCATCCTTCGGCATTAAAGCCGTTCACAATTCATCGGTCGCATTGCCCTCGAGACGCAACCCGCTACGCTCACACCCTCGGCGCCGTCAGTGAGTTCATACCGACGCTCGATGGCTCGTCTCCATGAGTACCCAAGCACCCAGCAACACCCCCATTCCCGAAGTTCCCTCGACGGAAGCGGCGGCCTGGGCGGCAATCGGTGCCGGCTGGCGGCAACTCTCGGGCAGCTATCATCAGCTCGGTTTCAGCTTTGAATGGCACGACTTCACCACACAAGCTCCCCTCGATTGGGCTCGCAGCTTTCATCCCGACAGCGTTGAGATCTGCCTCAATCTGACGGGGACCGGCGAGGTCTCACTGGGGGGACGCCGTGCCGCCTTCGGCCCCTGGATTGCGGGTTTTTATCGCCAAGCTCAAGTGCCCCTCACCGCTCGGCGCAATGCCCGCCAGCACCATCAATTCGTCACCGTTGAACTTTCTCCCGCGTTCCTTCGACGCATGCTCCGCTCGTTTGCGAACGACCTCCATCCGCTGATTCGTGCGATTGTGCAGGACGCCGGCGGCGAATCCGGGGTCTCGGATCCCGAGCCCATGAATCTTCGCCTGCGGGAACTGGTCGCCAGTCTGCGACAACCCCCCGTGCTGGCCAGTGCCCAGGCACTCTGGTTCCAAGCCAAAGCGGCCGAACTCGTGGGCGAATTATTCTTCCAACCCCAAGATGCCCAAGAGTTGTTCTGCCACCGCCAACAACGGGTCGCCCGCAATCGCGTCGATTCCGTGATCGCCATTCTGCGCCGAGACCTGACCCAGACACCTCCTCTGGAGCAGATCGCCCGGGAAGCGGGATGTAGCCCCTTCTACCTCAGTCGAACGTTTTCCAAAGAAACCGGCAGTACGATTCCTCAATATCTTCGCCAACTTCGCTTAGAAAAAGCTTCAGAATTGCTTAAATCGGGTAACTATAACGTTACCGAAGCTGCCATTGAAGTCGGTTACAACAGCTTGAGCCATTTTAGTCAGGCGTTTCATCAGGCGTTTGGATGCTGTCCCGGATTGTATCCAACCCGAACGCCATCACAACGAGTCGGTCGGATTCGGTGATCCGTTCCAAAGCGGAGGGTGGAGACCCTGTCGCACTCGGCCTCACGTCGGTCGCATCCGTGCCGGCCGTCAAACGTTTCGGATCGCCCCGCCGTTAAGAACCCACCTCACTTTCGAAAAACACCCTTTCGAAGGAACCAAGGAACTAAACGCGAAAATTTTGGAGTTTGACCCTGGTTTGAAGACTAGGCTAGGCTGCCTGTTCTTAATTTTATCGCACCAGACGTATGTTTGGAACCATTCGAAAGCATCAAAGTTGGCTGTGGATCGTAATCGTAGGCGCGGTGATCCTCAGTTTCGTCTTCTGGTTTAGTCCGAACCAGACCAGTTATCGCAATCTGTTGCTCGGGGATGGAGGTAGCCAATTCGGGACGATCGACGGGAGACCTATCACCCAGGAGATGGTCAGTACCGCCAACCGCCAGGCCGCGTTAAGACGGTTTTTATTTAACCGTGGGGAGAACTCCGGATCGGACGACGAGCAGCAGATTCTGCAACAGCTGTTCTTGTCGGAGAAAGTTCGCGAATACAAGATCGAGGTCGGCGACGCCGCGGTGGCGCGTTGGATTCAGCAGAATTTTCGCAATCCGCAGACGGGTCAGTTGAACTACGACCCGTACCTGCAGGAACTCCGGAAGCAGGGTTTCACCGAGGCCGATTTTCACCGATATATTCGGCAGGACATTGCACAGCGCCATCTTGCTCAGGTTGCAGGTGTTGCCGGGAAACTGATGCCTCCGCGTGAGGCTGAAGCGGAATACCGGCGGGCCAACGAGGAATCACTCATGAGTGTTGTTCTCTTCAACACGTCGAACTACTTGGCGGGCATCACTGTCCCGCCGCCGGCGGTCGAGCAGTTTTTCAGCAATCGCGTGTCTTCCTACCGCATACCGGAGCGACTGCAATTAGGCTTCGTGAGGTTTGCCGCTTCGAATTACTTGGCCGAGGCGGAGAAGGAATTTGCCGCCATCCCGAACCTGGACAACCTCCTCGAGAGCACCTACGCGCAGCAGGGTGCCGAAGCGTTCCGAGATTCGGATGGAAAAACCCTTTCGAAGGAGGCGGCTCTCGTGACGCTCCGGGAGCAAAATCGCGATGCCTTGGCCCTTCGCGTGGCCCGGACCAAAGCGGCCGAGTTTGCCAAGAACGTCTACGACATGACCCCGGCGAAGCCGGAGAATCTGGAGAAAGTTGCCGCCTCCAGCGGACTTACCTTCCAAACATCCGAACCCTTCTCACGTTTCTCGCCGCCGCGGAGTCTGGCGGATGTCCAAAACCTGACGGAGGAAGCCTTCAAGCTAATGGAAGACCAACCGTTCACGGCGCCCATCGTGGCCGAGAGGGCGGTCTACCTCTTCGCGCTGAAAAACCGACTGCCCAGTGAGATTCCTCCGATTGATCAAGTTCGGACGAGGGTTGCGGAAGACTATCGTCGAAGCCAAGCGATAGAAATGGGGCGCAAACAAGGAATGGCGTTTCATGCGGCTGCCACCAATATGCTTGCCCAGGGCAAGTCTTTTGAATCGATCGCGAAGCAAGAGAAATTTGACGCGATCGAGCTTCCGCCGATCGCCATCAGTACACAGTCTCTCGATGCATTGCAGGGCCGCGTGGATTTAGGCTCCCTGAAGAACGCAGCCTTTATTTTGAAACCCGGTGCAGTGAGCGATTTTATTCCGACTCGCGAAGGTGGTATGGTGGCTTTTCTGAAGGAACGCCGGCCGGTAAGTGAGGAAAAATTAAAAGCGGAATTGCCAAAATTCCTCGACGAACAGCGTCGCCGGAGTGAATCCCAAAGCTTTGGGGAGTGGTTTAACCGCGAGTTCGAGCGCTCGGGTCTGGCCAGCCGACTCCAGGCTAGGCAGAAATCTGGGGAGGGTGCGACGACCACTCCCTAATTTGTCCACGTTCACGGGTTTGCCGGCAGAGCGCAACACGGAGGGGCCTGACGCTCTCGAGATCGGACGCGCCATGGCGCCATGGCGAATGGCGGAGCGATGGCCCCGGTGCGGGTACGCAATCAACCTTTGCGTCTTGTTCCCGGAGTTTGATGTTTTCTGACGGCTCTATGAAATCTGCCCTGCCCCCTCTAAAGTTTTCGTCCCCGTTGACCCGGGAGTTCTGGGAAATTCCCGTCATTTACGAAGATGCCCAACTGCTGGCGATCGACAAGCCTGCATCCTTACTGACCTCTCCAGATCGTAACGATCCGGGGAGACCGAGTCTGATGCCGCTGATTCATCAAGGCATCCAACGGGGGGTTCCCTGGGCTACCGCTCGGGGCTTGACCTACCTAGCGAATACCCACCGGCTCGACTCCGACGCCACGGGTGTTCTCTTGCTGGCTCGCGACAAAGCGTCGCTGATGGCAGTAGCGAACGAGTTCGGAGCGGAAAAGCCCGACCGGGTGTATCTCGCTTTAGTGCGTGGCGAACCTGCGGAAACCGAATTTGTCGTCGACGTCAAGCTGGCGCCCGATCTAAACCAGCCGGGGCAGATGCGCTGGACGCCGGCTGGGAAAAAATCCATCACCCGGTTTCGCGTTGTGGAGCGGTTTGCAGGTAGTGCACTTATCGAGTGCCGGCCCCTCACGGAACGGACTCACCAAGTCCGCGTTCATCTGAAGTTTTCCGGTCACCCCATTTATGGCGATCTCGTTTACGGCGACTCGCGCCTCTACCTCTCAACCCTCAAGTCCGATTACCGTCTCAAGCGAAACCGGGAAGAGCGGCCTCTAACTCCCACGCTCGCCCTCCACCTGGAGCGCCTGGAGTTGCTGCATCCGGCAACGCGGTTGCCGGTGACCATTCGAGCGGAATCCCCCAAGGACCTGAACGTGGCGCTGAAGTTCCTTCGCCGTCACGCCCCCGGAAAGGCCTGGGCGGCATCACCGTCGCTGCCCCCAGATTCTATCGGCCCAGAATCTCCCGCAGAGCCTTGAGGCAGCGCTCATTTTCAGCCGGCGTCCCCACGGAAATACGGAGCCACGCTGGCAGTTGGTAGCCACCCATCGGCCGGGTGATGATCCCGCGCTTCTGCATTTCGGTGAAAATGCGCAAACCATCCCCAACTTTCACCAGAACGAAGTTCGCGGCGGATGGCTCGAAATCGAGCCCTAGGTGCGTGAAATTCGATTGAAAGAACTCCACGCCACGTCGGTTGTTTTCCCGCGTCTTTCTCAAGTGTTCCCCATCGTCGAGCGCGGCGAACGCGCCCGCCTGGGCAACCGCGTTGATGTTGAAGGGCTGACGCACTTTCTCAAAACCGGCGATGAGTTCCGGATGGCCAATGCCATACCCGAGACGCAGGCCGGCCAGCCCGTACACCTTGGAAAATGTCCGCATGAGCAGGAGATTTGGCGTGGCACGGTTTCGCACCAAGGCAAGGCAATCCACCGGGTCGTCCAGAAACTCGACGTAGGCCTCGTCCAGCACGATTAGCACCCCGGGTGGAACCTCGGCGAGCAGCCGGCTGATGTCCTCACGCGACACCAAGGTGCCCGTCGGATTGTTAGGGTTCACCACGAAGATCGCTCGCGTCCTCGTGGTGATCGCTCGGATCATTGCTGGGATGTCGTGGCTCAGCTTCCGGGCGGGCACCGTGATCAGCTGGGCTCCAAAAAGTGCGGCAACGATCGGATACACGGCGAAGCAATACTGGGAGACCACCACGTCGGTTTCCGACCCGAGGAGGGCATGCCCGACAAACTCGATGATCTCGTTGGAGCCGTTGCCCAGGATCAACTGATCGGGCTCAACGCCTAGGTGATCCGCCAGTTTCCTCTTTAGAAAGAACGCACTACCGTCCGGATACAGGTGGAGATTTCGGAGGACTTGCTCCATCGCAGCGAGAGCCTTGAGGGAGGGGCCCAGTGGGTTCTCGTTCGAAGCCAGCTTTACGATTGTGGAGGGATCCAGTCCGTGTTCCCGGGCCACCTCTTCAATGGGGCGCCCGGGCGTGTAGACCGGGATGGTCTCGAGTTGCGGATTCAATTTTACGGTGCTCATTCTTCCCAACCTTGATGGCGAACCCGCCGGCAACCAATCCTCAAAACAAACGGGCTGCCGGTCGGGAAATGTCTCCGCGGTGATTACGGCACACCGGGGCCCAGGATTTCCCAGCCCCGTGATTGCCTGTCACCTCGCCTCAACGCCCTTTCGGCAGTGCGCCAGTGCCGGCATAGACGGCATGGTGGCCCAGCGACTGCTCGATCCGAAGCAGCTGGTTGTACTTTGCCGTGCGGTCGGTGCGGCTGAGTGATCCGGTCTTGATTTGACCGCAATTCGTAGCCACCGCAATGTCCGCAATCGTGGAATCCTCCGTTTCGCCCGACCGATGGGACAGGACCGCCCGATAGGCATTCTTTTGAGCCAATTCGATGGCGTCGAGGGTTTCGCTGAGAGTCCCGATCTGGTTGACCTTGACGAGAATGGCGTTGGCGGTGCCGGTATCGATGCCCTTCTGCAGGAATTTCACATTGGTGACAAACAGATCATCGCCGACCAACTGGATGCGGTCCCCGAGTTTTTCGGTGAGCGTCTTCCAGTGTTTCCAGTCGCCTTCAGCGCAGCCGTCCTCAATGCTGACAATCGGGTAATCCTTGCACAGTTTGACATAGAAATCGACCAACTCATCGCCACTCAACTTACGGCCGGAGCTCTTCTTGAAAGTATAGGTTCCATCACCGTTGTAGAACTCGGAGGACGCGACATCGAGCGCGAGGAAGATCTGTTTTCCGGCGGTGTATCCGGCATCCTTCACCGCCTGCAAGATCACTTCGAGAGCAGCCTCGGCACTTTCGAGTTTGGGCGCAAATCCGCCCTCGTCACCGACGGCCGTGCTCAGGCCCTTTTTCTTCAGAACCGCCTTGAGGGCATGGAAGATCTCGGTGATGGCCTGGAGTCCTCGGCTAAAGGTTGCGAAACCATGCGGCATGACCATGAACTCTTGAAAATCAATCGGGGCGTCCGAATGGGCCCCGCCATTGATGACGTTGGCCATCGGTACCGGCAACACCTTCGAATTGGGTCCGCCCAGATACTTGAACACTGGCTGACCGAGCGCGGCGGCGGCGGCCTTCGCATTGGCCAACGACACGGCGAGAATCGCATTCGCACCCAGCTTTGATTTCGTCTCGGTGCCATCCAGCGTCCGCATGACATGATCCACCGTGAGTTGGTCGAGCGCATCCATTCCCAAGAGGCGGGGGGCAATTTTTTCGGCGACGTTTTTTACCGCCTTGCCCACGCCCTTGCCGAGGTAGCGTTTCTTGTCGCCGTCCCGCAGTTCGTGCGCTTCGTGTTCGCCGGTGCTCGCTCCCGAAGGCACCGCGGCCCGGCCCAAAATGCCGGAGCTCAGCACCACATCGACTTCGACGGTTGGATTTCCGCGTGAATCAAGGATTTCGCGGGCCAGGATTTCAGAGATTTTCGTCATATTCGTAGAAACATTCTAAAGAGGCGGTGAGTCAAGGGGAGTGCCGAGGAGACGTCAAGCGGAGTCGCAGGCCCCCCGGGCCATTCATTCCGGGTTCCCTGATCCGCGGATAGGAATCTGAAAATGAGAAAAAAAGCTCTCGACGGTGCCTTTTCTCCGGGTGCAGTTGTTATATATGCTGTATTGAACACAGGCACGCAGCCCTATTTCCCAGAAGGCAGTGCTTGCCATGAGTATTGAATTCGTCGCCCCCGACGAAAGGGAAGTGGGAACCGCGGATAAACGCCGATCGACCCAGATTCCAGGCCTATTCTATCCGCGTCAATCCGAGTTCATCCGCGGTTCTTCTTCGCGGCCTCCTTATCCGCGGATTTGGGGGGTTGACTTCCTCTGTAGGAGTGTTATCAAACACACAACAACGAGTTCTATGACTCCAAAACTTCATCTCCAGATTGATCCCCGCTCCGGCGTGCCAGTCTACCGCCAGATGATGGATCAGATGAAATATTACGTTGCGGGCGGAACACTGCGTCCCGGGGACCAGCTTCCGTCGATTCGCGAACTCGCCCTGGCGCTCTCCGTCAATCCGACCACCGTGGTCAAAGCGTACACGGAGTTGGAACGGGACGGTGTTATCACGATGAAACACGGCCGGGGCGCTTTTGTGGCGGTCGATGCCGCGCGGTTGACCACCGAAGAACAGGTGGAGGCGTTGCGGCGCTCCGCTAAGCATCTCGCCGTGGAAGCGGCCCAAATGCACGTCCCGTCCCCCAAGGTGGTGCGGGTGGTTCGCGAGGAATTGGAAGCTTTGGGCTCGGAAAAGAACGAGGCGGAGGCTCCGTTGAAATTTTCGGTGGTAACGGGCGGCTGATGGCAGATTTCGGCGGATGATATCAATTCTATTGAATTCGCCTTAACCGCTTTTTCGCATGGCATCCGCGATTGCAGTCCGGAATCTCACCAAGACGTTTCGCGGCGGGGTCGTCGCCGTCAGCGGGCTCGATCTCGAGATCGAATCGGGCGTGGTGTACGGGTTGATCGGGCGGAACGGAGCGGGGAAGACAACGACTTTACGGTTGCTCATGGGTTTGCTGCGACCGGACCGGGGCGAAGTGCGAATCCTTGGCGACGACCTGTGGATCGCACCTCGCTCCATCCGGCAGCAAGTTGCCTATGTTTCCCAAGGCCAGCAGGTCCCTGACTGGATGTCCCTAACGGACCTTTGCCGGTACACCGCCCATTTTTACGATCGATGGGACCAGGATATCGCCCGTGACTTGGCGAAGCGATGGGAACTTCCGTGGGACCGTCCGATCGGGCGGTTGTCCGGCGGGCAACAACGGCTTGCCGCATTACTGACGGCCCTGGCGACACGGCCTAGTGTGTTGCTTCTCGATGAGCCCGCGGCGGGCCTGGACCCCATTGCTCGACATTCCCTGAATGACTGTCTGATCGAGGCACTGCTCCGTTCGGACGGCTGTACAATCCTGTTGAGCACGCACTTGATCGGTGACCTTGAGCGTCTAGCGACCCGGGTGGGAATCATGGACCGAGGCCGCATCGTGGCGGCCGGCGAGGTGGACGACTGGCAGCGAACCGTTCGAAAGGCCCAGGTGGTGTTCCCCGGTGCATCGGTTCCCCGCGACTTCAACATGCCCGGAGCTCTGCAGAGCGAGACGCTCGGACCGGTCATCACGGCAATCTGCCGTGCGCCCGACGATTCGGTTTGGGATTCAATCCGAACCCGTTACGGAGCAAGGATTAGTGTGTTCCCTCTCACGTTGGAAGAGGTCTTTGTGGAGATGTTTCGAGACCGACAGACAGCTTCCATTGATCCGCCGACGGAGCTCTGCGGAGGGGGTTTTGTGACCATTTCAGGCCAGCCCGGAACTCGTGTTGACGGGGGAGATACCAGTCGTGTGGGCAGTGCTCCCCCATCAACGGTCGCGCCCGCCAAGCGGGATGGCGATTAAAAGAGACCGGGCTGGCCTGCTACGGCACGCTTCAGGCTAGTGGAGTGATTCGGTAAACCCAAAACCTATTCAAATGAGTTCCGCTTGCCTTTTTCAGTTCCTCCGGTGGGTCCATCGCCCCATCGGGCTGTTGGTTGCGTGGGTACTACTCCCCAGTCTGGCAGTCCGTGCGATCGGTGAGATCGATTCTCAGTCGTCGAACCCCAAGCCCGAGATCCGGAGCGTCACTCCGGACGGCACCAATCTAGTGATCGTCGTGAATGTGCCGGAGGGGTTTCGGCGGATTACGCTGGAAAGTCGCTACCGGGTGGACGGCGAGGCGCTTTGGGAAGCCCGCGAACTCAAGTGGCCCGACGGCAAGACCGGCGAATTTTCGTTTCGCGTCGCAGTGAGTCATCCCTTGGAAATCATTCGCATTCGTTCCACCGACACGACATCGATGCCGCTGCCCGCAACCTTTTACCAGGGCAAGAAACAGTGGAACGGTGTCACGACAGTGGCAACCGGCAATGAATTCAGGGGAGACACCGCTGTTCCGGGGGGGGCGACCGGAGGCGCTGTCGACGGAGGCGGGAATCCCCTGCTGAACACCCCCAACTCGCCGCCAGCCACGTCCGAGGTCACCACTCCCGCCCGTGCGGTCGTTGAGTCGGACATCTGGCAGGTGCGCGACAACACCCTTTATTTCTTCAATCAAAACCGAGGGTTGCAGGTGATCGACATTTCGAATGCCGGAGCTCCGCAGATTCGCGGCTTCCTGCCCATAGCGGCGGGTGGAGAGCAAATGTACTTGCTGCCGGAAGATCCGACGGGAGCCCAGTTCGTCGCTCTGCTGGTGCGCGACTATTGCAATAGTTCCTCCAGCCAGGTGGTGATCGCGCGGACCGATGGGGCCCTTCCGGTCGAGGTAGCCCGGATGCCCGTCAGTGGCTATCTGCAGGAGAGCCGCCTCGTCGGCAAGGCCCTGTATGTTGCCGCGTCTGATTGGACGCAGATCACTGTCACCAATCCGCCCGCGAAATCATCCACCGGGACTTCGGACGCTTCCGCCGGAACGGATCTGCCCACGATCAGTGTCCAGTGGCAGTATGAAACCATCGTTCAATCCTACAACCTCGCCGATCCTGCTCAGCCAATTGCCCGCACCGCCGTCCGCCTGATCTCCGGCCCCAGCGCCATCCAGGCGACCGATCGATTCCTATTTGTCGCGGTTAATGGAACCCAGACGCCAGGTTCCCCCGAATGGATCGCCGCCACACCGCCCTGGATGCTGCAAGGAAACTCCGGAATCGTGGTGTTCGATATTTCTGACTCCGAAGGAATTGTCCGGCAGGTCGGTTCCCTCTCGACCGCAGGGGCCGTGGCCGACAAGTTCAAGATGAATCTCCGGGGAGACGTCCTGGCGGTGGTTTCCCAAAAACCCGGGAGGTGGCGTGCCTCCGGAAATTCCGGAAGCTGGGTTGGCCCGGAAACATTCCTTGAAACCTTTTCGCTCACCAACCCCACCCAACCGGCAAAGCTGGCCGAACTCTCGCTCGTTCGCGATGAGAGCTTGTTCGGCACCCGCTTCGACGGCGACCGGGCCTATGTCGTCACTTTTCGCATCACGGATCCGCTCTGGATCATTGATTTGTCCGATCCCCACCGGCTCGCCATCACTGGCAAGCTCGAAGTGCCAGGCTATAGCACCTACATTCAACCGCTCGGAACCCGGCTCGTTACAATGGGTTGGGATGCTGGTAGCCCCGCCGTCGCTCTTTTCGACGTATCCAACCCAGCGAATCCATCGCTTCTCAAGAAGGTGTTCCTCGGAAAGTGGGGCTGGTCCGAGGCCAACTTCGACGAGAAGGCTATCAATATTCTTCCAGCCGATGGATTGATCCTAGTGCCTTGGTCCGGGTGGAACCCAGCAGACGGCGCGAAGTCCGACGAATCGCCGATGTCCTCGCAGAATTTCACCGGGATGCAGCTGATTGATCTCGGTGTCGACACGCTGGCACTGCGGGGAACGATCAGCCACGCTGCCCAAGCCCGACGCGCCGCCGTCCATGCCGGCCGGGTGTTGTCCCTCTCGGGAACCGAGCTTCTGTCCGTGGATATTTCCGATCGCGATCATCCGGTGGTGACGGCCGACTTGAACCTCGCGGCCTCCGCGACGGACTGGGTCTCCGTTCGCGGTGATCGCTTGATTCAGTTCCGATACCGGCAGGCCGCCAATTCCGGGCAATTGCGCCCGGCTCGCGTCCAGGTGTCATTGGTGTCCGATCCAGAAAACCCGCTGAGTTCCCTGGATGTTTCCACTCAGAACATCCTCGGGTTGAGTCTCCACGGTGAGAATCTCTATATTCTTGAGCGGGGCGACGATACCTACCAACCCGTGACAAGGGTCTTCACCAACGAGGAGATCCGGTATCTACCACAGCCTCCATTGATCCGGTTTGAAACGAATGACGTCGTGACGACAATCAAGAACCCCGCGCCCGACGACCCGCAATCCGACGGGGTCACGGACGCGGCTGGGACACCCCAACTTCCCCGCCTCGGAACGAATGTCGCGGTCACGAAAATTGCCGTACCGCAGCCGGATCTGCTCCAGACAAACTGGGTAGTTTATACGAATATCATCCACGTGCGCATACCAGCTGCCGGTCAACTGACCATCGTTGATGTGAGTCGACTGCCGGCGTTGGCCATTCGCGGGAGTGTCCGTTTTGAGACCGGATCAAACTATTACGGCGCCGCTTTGGAGGCCGTCTGGCTCAATGATGAAACGGTGGTATGGACGGAGCCGGCGCAGGCGGGTGGATTCTGGCCTCCCTACCTGGCGGTCATGGACGGCGCCCCGGGTGTTGCCCTCGCCCAGCGGGCTCCTGTTGGCGCCGCCTTTGATTCGGATATGCAGATCGGGGCGTTTCCGGGTAACCGGTGGTGGTGGTATTGGTCGGGCGGCAGTTCTCGCAACCTCTATACCTTCGATGTGCGCAATCCGCAGGCGCCGGTTTTCGCGAGCGGCTTTCGAATCGGGGGCTCCGATGGCACTTCGCAACCCGGTCAAGTGTTCGAGCTCCTGGCGGGTTCGATTGACCGGCGGGACGATACCAACGACAGTTGGAGCGGCTTCAGTGCTGCGTTTGGATCCGATGGCAAACTGTACTTCAGCCATCAGACGGACCGGTATTTTCAGGAGGAAGGTGAATGGATCGGGGACCCGAATGCAAAGGGGGTCTGGAAGGTCCGAGTCCCGGCCCGTTACGAGCACAAATTCTACCTGGATGTCATTGATTTCACGATTCCCTCTCGCCCGATCGTTCGGCCCGTCGCGAGCTTTCCTGGCACGCTCCAGGGGCTTTCCCACCGGGGGGCACTTCTTTATGCCGAACTGGGCCTAGCGGGTGTCCTGCCACTCGACGGCGCAGTGGCCAAGCCTCAGCTTCAGGCGCTAGCCTACGATGGATCCTCGGTCAGCCTGGTGCATTCGTTGGAGTTGCCGGAAAATACCTCCCCGGTGTACTTGATTCTCCCGGGCGGCGGAATTCTCCTTGCCCGACCGGGTAACACCAACGGAACTCCCTCCCGGCTTGAGTCGTGGGCGGTTAGCGAAAATGCAACCTTTGAAAAATATGGTGCCTTGTCCCTGGGCAATGATGTCATCACCGGCTTGCATCGCGTCGATTCGGTGGTGATTGCCGAGCCGGCAGGCGGCGATATTCTATTCCTGGATGCGAGTTCCCTGGGAGCGGTACAGATCCTTGGCCGCGGACAGAAACCATGCAGTCTGTGGATCAACTGGCCAGGGAGTGGCGCCTCCGCCGCCAGCGGCCTTTGGGTCCCCCGCGGCAGCTACGGCCTTTGGCACATCCCGCTTCAGCCTTAGCCCCGTCGCATCGAGCGGACGGGGCCGCCTCCTTCCCGAGGATTCGGGAGGGTGGCTTGCTGCGGCCCTGGCAAGCCACCCGCCGCCGCGGTTTCACCCTGATTGAACTCCTCACCGTGATCGCCATCCTGGCGATCCTCGCCACCCTGCTACTGTCGGCCGTCGCGGCCGCCCAGAAGCAGTCCCGCCAGACGATCTGCCTCGGGAACCTGCGTCAAATCATCGTCGCCTCCGAACTATACCTTGATGATTTTGGCAAACGCCCCCGGTCGCTGAGTTCGCTCGCCCGAAAGCCAGCCATTCTGCGCAACCCGCGTTCTTTGCTCTGTCCACAAGATCCGATCCAGCGGGGGGCGGCCGGTACGCCCGGACGGACGAATGAGGCCTGGGGCAATCTGGTCAATCACTCGCAACAACCCGCTCAGATTGCAGTTAACAAGGACATCGAGGAACCCAGCTGGGAACAGGAACTCATCGTTACCCAGGAATCCCGACCGTTCTCTTATCTGCACCCTTTCTTCTGGGTCAAACCCGCTTGGCGCCATCTCCTTCAACTCGGCGGACCCTTGACCGGCATCAGCGTCTGCGAGCTTCATGGGGTTCGCATTTCGGACCCTGCCCGACTGGCGATCGTCGAGCGCCAACCGTTTCTCGCCTGGGAAGGACTCACCCTCCGCGCGCAGCGGGATGGGGCGGTAGTTTCCCGCCGGCTCTTCCACGGGAACGAATCCGGAGGAGGCTCTCCGCTCATTCCCATTCGAATGAATGATTACCCCTGGGAATACTACGTGGATCAGTGGACACCCCTGGGGAATTAGACACCCAGGATGAGCCGATCCCCCATGCCGCTTACTGTCATCGAAACGGAGACGCCGTCGGACCCGGCAGATGCTCTCCTGCACGCCCGCTTTCGGGGATTGCGGCGGATCGGTATTCTGCTTTGGTCTGAATGGTTTGCGCACAGCCGCCTGTTTCTCTTCTTCTTGCTTGGCTGGCTGGCTGTCATCTGGGTGGTCCCTTTCGTAGCCCAGCCTCTCTGGGTCGTGTCCTTTCCCATCTTATATGCACTGGTCGCGGCGCCAGCTTTCGGTGGTGCCGACGTTATCCACGGCTGCGAGGAGTTCATGTTGTCGATGCCCCCCACGCGCAGTGAACGGTTCTTGAGCCGACTGTTGTTCGGCGGCGGTTCCTTACTTTTGTTCACCGGCATGACCCTGGCCGCCTTGAACCTCAATCTTTCCGACGTCCTGAACCGACTTTTCCTGAACACGGGCCTTATCCAGGGCTTGCAAGGCCTCCCGGTGCGTCAGCCGCAGCTTCTCTACAGTCTGGTGGTGGTCTTTCCGTTCTCGGTCTTTGCCGCCGGCTTCAGCATGGCAGTGCTCGCCCGAACGCGCACGGTAGCCTTTTCCGCATGGGTTTGGGGCAGCTTGGTCGCACTCGGCACCCTTCGACTCGGTCTTTGGCTCGAGGAATCACGCTGGGACCAACTCACCGGTGCCATCTCGGTCCCGCTGCTGCTCGCCCTCGACTTCCTCGTCCTCCTGACCACCTGGCGACTGTATCTCCGCAAGGAGGCCGGTGCGGATGCCTCCCCTTTGCGGATCCCGCTCAGTTGGTGGGGTTGGCTCCTCGCGGTTCTGGTGGCCGGAGGATTGGTGGCCGCGTTGATCGCCTGGTTCGCCTCCAATTTTTCGCGCATTCTATGAGAGCATTTATTGGTGAGGGGAAGAACCGCGGATTCACACGGATTGACGCGGATAAGCTGCAGCCGTTGTCTATCACCTTCGGAATGAGTGCTCGAACACTGCCCAAGCCCCTGAAATCCTCGTTTATCCGCGTTCATCCGCGGTTCCAACTCCGGTTGATAGGATGCAACCTCTTTGAACAGAAGCAGACGAAGAGAAGGAAGATTCCTCCTGCCGTTGTTTCCTTCGTTTGCTTCTGTAGTTATTCCAACGGCGTTGGGATACACTCGGAGCAAGCCAACATCCGACACAGAACTCGACGAGTCTACCGGGCTGGTGGTAGAGATAATTCACAGTAATGAAATTGTCTGACGATTATCGCGCAAAGATTCGGTTGTGGGTTGCCGATCCCAAAGTGTGTCCCCTGCCTCCATTCAGACTATCCGTCCGCTTTTTGCCGCAGCGGTTTAAGTCCTATGCGGAAATGAACGGGTGGAAGCGCGCTTTAATTCGTGAGCAAGCGCGCGCAAAGGCTGCAGATGAATGAACTGCTCCGGGCATGGAACGATGCAGGCGTACGCTACGTGCTCGCCGGGGGCCAGGCGATGCGACTGATGGTCACGACTCCGAGTCCGGTCCAGAGCCAAAGGATTCGTCTCGACGCTTCGCTCCGGATCCAATGTCTCTGCCAACCGATCGGAAAGACTCCGGAATCAACCAATGTCCTCAAAGTCTCCACCTGACCGGCCGTCAGCGGCCAATCAAGGCGCAGGTTGAAGGTCGGGCAACGAAGCACCGCGGTGCTTGTCCCTGACCCAGGCAGCCTAACAAAGCGCACCGAGTACAGCCCCGTCCAACGCAGCCTCCGCTCGGAATTTTTTCCGAACTCCACGTCGAGCTCACCGGGTTTCGCTCGCCGAAGAACGATCTTGTGGAAGCCGGCCGGTCGCGCCCGATCCAGACGCTCGCCAACTTCTCCGATACCGGCAGGGAACAACGGAGAGTGGTTCCCATGCTCGATTGTCAGCCGCAGCGCGAGCGGCAGAAGCCATACGCCCGCCACCTCCCATCCGCAACGATTGGCCTCGGATCGCCAGCGGTCCATGGGCCAGTTGTTGAAATGAGGTCCGCAGATGTCACCCGCCAGATAGCTCGCCGACATCGTGGCGAAGTCCCGCGCTCCGTCATCGTGAAGACAATCCCACAATCGCAGGAGTTCCCGGAGCCGGCGTTCATCCTTCATCTCAACGACATCGAGCCCAAAGCGTTCGAGCCAGGGCCGCAGTCTCGTCGCGGGATGGGACTCTCCATTCACCCCGAGGTACAGCGCTCCGCCGGGACGAAGACATGCGGCGAAATGCGTCAACACCTTTCCGGGTTTCGGGATATAGCTCAGCACGCCATGGCACGTGATCAGATCAAACCGTCCCCCGGTGTGCACTGCCAGCTCCGGATCCGTCAGGTCGGCTACGAGAAACGTGATCGGCCGCACCACTCCGGCGGACCGTTGGAGACGCCGAGCCACCGCGATCGAACGCGGGCTGAAGTCCACCGCCACGATTTCCGCCTTCGGCCACCGGCGGCGAATGACGAAGGCCTCCACGCCCGTGCCACAGCCCGCTACGAGCACTCGATCCGGTTCCGGTTGGTCCGGTCGGCCGATGGCCTGCATCCATTTCAGCGACGGTAGCGAGCCGCCTTTCCCGACGAGCTTCCCGATATCGGGTCCAGGATAGGGACGCCGTTCGTAGCTCCGTTTCGTTTGTTCTGCCGCGGTCACGCGCCGA
Source organism: Akkermansia muciniphila (assembly GCA_945861565.1). GTDB lineage: Bacteria > Verrucomicrobiota > Verrucomicrobiia > Limisphaerales > UBA9464 > SIBK01. The sequence continues at coordinate 969 of CAMAUY010000039.1, read as the reverse complement.
TTGATCAGTCTTCACCCGGTCGAGGTCAACACCCGTGACTGACCGATGCTCCGGAGTTTGACCATTCTCCGGCGCGTGTGTTGCCGCTGGACAATCGGCATTTAGAAAAGCCGCGGAGCGGCGGCAGACCGTAGCCCACGGCGCGAGCCGTGGGGATGATGTTCGAACAAAACGCAAGCCCCGGAGGGGCGACAGAGCTGGAGGAGTGCGTCTTGCGCCAGATTCTCTGTCGCCCCTCCGGGGCTTGCGTGCGGCGCACCCGGGAACCCACGGCTAACGCCATGGGCTACGTTCCGACGGCGCTCCGCGCCTCCGGAGTACGCCTCAGCTGTTAGAAGAGCGTCCATGTTGAATTCCCAGATTGGCCAATCTCCCAGGGCTGCATCAAGCTCGCCTGGGAGCGCGGCATCCTTGCTGGCGGGTTCCGATTCCACGCGCCGGCAGGACACCAGCGCTCCCAGCCGCAGCTCAGTGGCCTTCAATTCATGAGCGTGATGCAGCCCTGCCAATCTCCGGTGCAACCCTCCGGGTTGCTGCGGGGGCAATCGTCCGACTTCTGAATCGGAAGACGCAGGCAGGAATCCAGAAATTCCAACGGCAGTTCCGCACCGCGCACGGCGGCCGTGAACGCCGCGCCGCTTTCATCGTTGCCAAATCCCCTCCGCTTCTTAACTTAAAAAATGAAAGGGCGCGTCCTAATTCAGGCCCGTTTTGGCGTTTTTCCCTTGTTCTTTTCCCACCACAACCCCTTATCGCCACTTGTGGATCCTGTTTGCCCCGCCTGCTCGGGCGGAAGGTTCAGAATTCTGAGCCGTTTCAACTATCCTCAGACCTCAGTAAAACCGGCAAAATCGGATAGTAAGACGCGGAAGTTCAATTCCGTGAAAGTGACGATAAACGGAGGCGCGCGGCGGCGCGGTTTTCAGACCGTTTTCCCCCCACTCAACCCGGGTGGGCTTTAGGTTTTCT
>CAMAUY010000038.1 GCA_945861565.1 Akkermansia muciniphila | reverse complement strand
TTCTCCACCTTCGACCACTCGTTTCACCGCTAAGATGCGGATATGTTGAAGCGTTTTGTGATCCAATGTGCGCCCATCAATTTTCGACATGCAGTTGCTTAGCAGGATACATGCCAAGTGTAGTCTATGCTAAAGACTGATCAGTAGGTGGAGGATTGTTGCGTGGAGATCATTCACGCTCACTTTGTCCACGGCGGCTTTGTGTCCCAACTCGTCTGTCGAGCCGTGATGGACGCCGCCTTTGACTCCGCCGCCCGCCAGCCAGTAGGTGAAGGCATGCGGATTGTGATCGCGGCCCGGGTTCTTGGATTTTTGAGAAATGGGCAGACGGCCGAACTCGCCGCCCCAGATGACGAGGGTCTCCTCCAGCAGACCCCTTTGTTCCAGGTCGGCTAGCAATCCGGCGATGGGTTGGTCGGTCTCGCGGGCGAACCCGCGATGATTGCCGACGATGTCCTCGTGTCCGTCCCAGCTGCGCTGGTTTTCCATGCCACCGGAATAAATCTGCACGAATCGGACGCCGCGTTCGACCATGCGCCGGGCCGTCAGGCATTGCGCGGCAAAGTGGCGACAATGCTTCTGATCGAGACCATAGAGTTGTTTGAGATGCTCCGGTTCATGAAAAGGGGTCGGTTCTTGGTATTGACAACTTTTCATGACATCATGACGCTGCAGGACATGGCCCGCAAAATACGAGTGGAATATCCCGGCGCGATTTATCACGTCATGAGTCGCGGGGATCGGTGTGAGGAGATTTTTAAGGCAGATTCGGATCGTGAGCGGTTTCTAGAAACGCTCGGAGAAGTTTGCGTCAAAACGAGCTGGCAAGTGCATGCCGTATGTTTGATGGGGAATCATTTTCATCTGGTGGTGGAGACGCCGCATGGAAATTTGATCGCAGGCATGAAATGGTTTTTGGGCATCTACACGGCGCGGTTCAATCGGCGGCACAAGTTGTTTGGGCATTTGTTCAGTGGGCGTTACAAGGCGTTGATCGTGGACGGGAGCGAAAACGGTTATCTCAAGACGGTTTGTGATTATGTGCATTTGAATCCGTCCCGGGCAAAATTGTTGAAGCCAAAAAAGCCGTTGAGCGCATATCGGTGGAGCAGTTGGCCTGAGTATTTGAAAGCGCCGGGGAAACGGTGGGAGTGGTTGCGAGTGGATCGGTTGCTGGGCGAATATCGAATCCCCAAGGATAGTGTTGCCGGTCGGGAGGTGTTGGAACAGGCGGTGGAAGCGCGGCGCGCCGCAGAAGCAGTTGCGGAATATAGGGCGATCCGACGTGGGTGGTGTCTGGGGGAGGAATCCTTCCGCAAGAAATTGCTGGCGCAAATGACGGAACGAATCGGGGCGGAGCATTGCGGCGACGAGCGGTTGGAGACGGAAGTGGCCCGGGCGGAGCGCATTGTGCACGCGGAGTTGAAACGGCGGAAGTGGAAGGAAGGAGAGTTGGTGGAACGCGCCAAAGGTGATGTTGCAAAGGTGGCAATTGCGGGTAGGTTACGGGAGGAAACGATGGTAACGGTGAGGTGGATTGCCGAGCGTTTGGCGATGGGAACGGCGAGTTATGTGAACAATCGCCTGTACCGCTGGCGCAAGGGGACATTGATGTAAATGGTTACTCATGAGTGAATAATACCAAGAACTGACCCCCATTTCGGGCTGGGAGAAGGGTTTTTGCTTCGCTAGCAGAATCTGTGGGTAGGAGTTGGCTCGGGTAGTTTCCCGAGTGAATGATAGAGAGCCACTTCCAGAGCGCGAAAGGTTCGAAAACCATGGGTCCGTCTGATAGTCACTCGAATCTTATTGTTGAGACCTTCGACCGCGCCGCTCGAAAGCTCGCCCTTCGCCCGGAACCAATTCAAGATGAGTGGCTTAAAAAAGGGGTCGGTTCTAAAAAGGGGTCGGTTCTTGGTATTGACAACTTCTTGTTAGGCCATCACACCGGGGGACTTGGCCCGGAGATTCCGAGTGGAGTATCTCGGCACGAATTATCACGTCATGAGTCGGGGGGATCCGTGTGAGGAGATTGCGGAGATTCTGACCCGGGCGGCGAGATGACACCGCATGGTCCGGGAGCGCCGGATCGATTTGCGTGTCGGTCGCTTAAATGGACATTCGCCATAAAGACACTCCAGATGCTTAACCCGTTGCGGGAACCTCTGGAACTTTTCCCGCCTCGGACACGGTACTAAATCAAGAGTAACGGAAGCCGGCATTGCCCAAGTGCACGGTAAGGTTGTTCGCCGTCACGAGATTCACGTCAGGTGTCCCTCACACCGCCCGAGGGCAGGGGGAGGGGTGGTTCATGGAGAACTGCTGACCCAAATGCCCGCACTCCATGGTTTGCAGTCGCCCTGGGAAGCCTGCTTCAATGACGGGGATGTTGACGAACGTAATCCGGGTGGTGGGAGCCCGGCAGCATAACCTCAAGAATCTGTCGCTGACGATCCCCCGGGATCGGTTGGTGGTGTTTACGGGGCCGAGCGGCTCGGGGAAATCTTCGCTGGCATTCGACACCCTGTTTGCCGAGGGACAAAGGAAGTATGTCGAGTCTCTATCGGCCTACGCCCGTCAATTTCTCGATCAAATGCAGAAGCCGGAGGTGGACCATATCGAGGGATTGTCCCCGGCTATTGCCATTGAACAGCGCTCCAGTGGGGCGAATCCGCGTTCGACGATAGCCACAACGACGGAGATATACGACTACCTCCGACTCTTGTACGTTAATGCCGGTCAATTCCATGATCCCGTCTCGGGCACCCCGGTCACTCACCAGTCCACGAGCGAGATTGTGGATAAGCTGCTGCTCCTGCCGGCGCGAACTCGACTGTTGCTGCTTGCCCCGGCGGTCGATGGGCAACGGGGTGAATTCCGGGACATTCTGGAGCGGTTTGCCCGCGAGGGATTTGTTCGAGCTCGAGTCGACGGACAGATCCTGGAGTTGGTTGCAAATAAACCGCCGCGGTTGGATCCGCGGCACGAGCACACCATCGAAGTGGTGGTAGACCGTCTGGTGATGGGCGAGGGCATTCGCACGCGACTGACCGATTCGGTCGAGACCGCCTTGAGATGGGGCGATGGGCGATTGCTGGCATTGCATCAGGCGGAAACTCCCGCACCCAGGCCTGCCGGCCCGCAACGGTCCATCCGTGCGTCGGCCGCGCCGTCACCGGTCGAGGCCTCCGACCACTGGACGGAGGTTTTGCATAGTAACCGCCTTTATTCGCCGACGACGGGGAAGTCCTTCGAAACACCCACGCCGCAGCATTTCTCGTTCAATTCGCCGCGCGGCGCCTGTCCGATCTGTCTGGGCCTGGGGCAGAAGCTAGTCTTCGACCCTGCCTTGGTGGTTCCGGATGAAGCAAAGACCCTGGAAGACGGCGCGGTGCAACCCTATCGCCGACTGGGGGGGAAACGCATGGTCACTTACTACCAGAGTTTACTCAAGGGAGTCGCCGCAAAGTATGGGGTCGAGGTGACCCGACCGTGGAAGGAATTGCCGGTGTCGATTCGGGAAAAACTAATGCACGGCACCGGGGACGAGGAAGTAGAATTTACCTTCCTGCGTGTGGGGAAATCCAGTCCGACAAAGCGACCCTTCGAGGGGGTGATTCCAAATCTCCAGCGGCTCTACGCGGAGAGTGACAGCGAGTTTACGCGGAATCGTCTCAAGGCCTATATGACATTACATCCGTGCGATGTTTGCATGGGGAGACGCCTTAAGCCCGAAATTCTCGCCATGACGTTGCCGGTGCCGGATCCCCGGTTTGCATCGGCCCGGGATCCGGCGTCGCCCGTGCCGGGCATCAGCATCGCCGGTTTTTGCAGTCTTTCGATTGAGGATGCGATTGAGTTCATTCGACGGGTCCCGTTGACCGAATTCCAACGTCAGGTCGTAGGAGACGTGGTGACCGAGATCACGGCGCGGTTAGGGTTCCTGCGTCAGGTGGGACTTGGCTACCTGACGCTCGATCGAGAGAGCGGGACCCTGAGTGGGGGGGAGTCGCAACGCATTCGACTGGCGACTCAGATTGGGGCGGGTCTGGTGGGTGTGCTTTACATCCTGGATGAACCAAGCATTGGCCTGCATCAGCGGGACAACGAACGCCTTCTGGTGACGGTGAAGCAGCTGCGCGATCTTGGTAATTCCGTCATCGTTGTGGAGCACGATGAAGAGACGATCCGGGCGGCGGATCATCTGGTTGACATGGGCCCTGGGGCTGGGATCCACGGGGGGGAGATTGTTGCCCAGGGAACGGTTGCGGAAATCCTGGCAAATCCGAAGTCAGTGACTGGACGTTACCTGGCCGGAGATTTGGAGATAGCAATACCAAAGAACCGTGTGGCGCCGTGTGCGGACCGCGGATGGATCGAAATTCTGGGGGCGCGAGAAAACAACCTTCGTGACATGGATGCGCGGATTCCCTTGGGGACGTTGACGTGCATCACGGGAGTGAGTGGCAGTGGAAAATCAACGCTCGTGGATGATATTTTGCGACGGGCCCTGTTTCGGCAGTGGTACGGATCGAAGGAACGTCCGGGTCTGCATCGGGAAATCCGGGGCATCGAGTCCCTGGAAAAGTGCATTGTGATCGATCAGGCACCGATTGGTCGGACGCCTCGGAGCAATCCAGCCACGTATACGGGAATGTTTGGGGCCATTCGGGATCTCTTTTCTTCACTCCCGGCGGCACGGGTACGCGGGTACGGAGCAGGACGCTTCAGTTTCAACGTCAAGGGCGGGCGTTGTGAAAAGTGTGAAGGAGATGGTGTCTTGAAGATTGAAATGCATTTTCTACCACCGGTGTACGTGACCTGCGAGGGATGCGGCGGGAGGCGATACAACCGGGAAACGTTGGAAATGACCTACAAGGGTTTGAACATCGCGGACGTATTGGAATTAACGGTGGATGAAGCGGTGGGGTTCTTTCGGGCGGCCCCCAAACTTCATGATCCGTGTTTGACGTTGGCGGAGGTTGGATTGGGGTACTTGAAGCTGGGGCAGGCGGCGACGACCCTTTCAGGCGGCGAGGCGCAGCGGTTGAAACTGGCCGCCGAACTGGCTCGGCGCCAGAACGGCCGGGTACTTTACCTGTTGGATGAACCAACAACGGGATTACACTTCCAGGACATTTCACGATTGCTGGATGTTCTATTCAAACTTCGGCAGTTCGGAAACACACTGATTGTGATTGAGCATAACCTGGAAGTGATCAAGACGGCGGACTGGATTCTAGACCTTGGGCCCGAGGGGGGCTCGGGTGGAGGGCGCATTGTTGCGCAGGGAACGCCGGAGCAGGTTGCGTTGGTTTCCGAAAGCCACACGGGACGGTTTTTGAGTCGCGTGTTGGCAGGCCGGCAGAGATCCTCCCTACCGTGATCAGGTTTGCTGTCCTCATTCTGGGATGGGTCCTGGCAGGATGCCTTCTGCCGGGTGGGTCTGCATTGGGGCAGCTGGGTGAGACGGCGGAGCAGATCGCATTTCATGCAGCGGCGAGGGCGATGGAGGACGGGAATTTCGAGCGGGCGATGAACGAGTTTCGTGAGTATGGCAAGAAGTTCCCGGAGTCTGGGCGGATCGTGGAAGCGGCGGAACGAGCGTGGTTGTCGGAAAGCGAGCTGGCTCTGCAACGGGGAAATTTGGACGTGGCAGAGAAACTCTTCGAAGGTTTCGAAGGTGCGTTTCCGCATTCGGAACGTCGGGGGATCGCCACCGTAGGTTCCGCGGAGACCGCGCGGCGGGCGGGCAAATCGGCACGGGCGCGGGATCTACTCATGGCCGAGCAGAGCGGGTTCCGCAATGCCCTCGCGGCCGGCCGACCTCCCGAAGTCCTGTTGAGGGGATTGTTGTTGCTTTCCGAACTCGAGGCGGAGCGGCGCGAATACGCGGCAGCGGAGGTTTACCTGCAGCAGGCCACCAACTATGTCCGCCTCCCGACCGATGCCTGGAGGCGACTGGCGGTGCAATTCACGGCGCGGAGCGATGCTGGCAACTGGGCGGGTGCCCGCGACACAGCGAGGCAATTGCGTACTCTAGCCACCAACGACGTCCTGGCTGTCCGGCGGCCTGAATCGGCGGCGATGCTGGGGCGGGCATTGGAGGTCCTGGGCGAGAATGACGAAGCGATCCGAGTGTGGCGGGAGAATCTTGCCGCGGAACTGCCAGGGGTCATTCGCAGCGAAGCGGCCTGGCGGCTCGGGGAGATCCAGTTAACTCGCGGCCAGACTGGCCCGGCTCGGGCTACTCTGGAATCTTACTTGAACGAGAACCCCGTGGATGCGGGTGCGTCGCGCGTGCGACTTCAGCTCGCGCGGCTGTTACTGCAACAGGCGCTCACCATGACGAACGTCGGCGGCGGGCTGAGTGCCCCCGCGCTCGTGCAGATTGCCCGGGCCTCAGGATTGTTCGAGATGGTGGCTACCAATAGCGGTCCAACGACCCTGACGGGTGCGGCGTGGTTGGGACGGGGTTGGTGTTTTTGGGAGGGGTATGAGGCAGGCGGTGGTACCAACCACCTCGAGGACGCGGGCACCGCGTTTCTGCGAGCGTCCAGCCAACTACCTCCTTCCCGAGATCAGCAGATGGCGACCTTCAAGCTGGCGGATGTTCAACTGGCAACCGGACAGTCCTTGCTGGCCTTTACCAACTATGTACGAGCGGCCGAAGGGTACGCCCAGGTTGATGGGATGGATCCGGACCTGCAACAGGCGGCCAGGCTTCAGACGGCGATGTCGGCCGCGGAGGCGGGATTCCCGGAGCCGGCATCAATCTGGTTGCGGCGTTGGGTCGCCAACGAACCGACTGGCTCCGATCTGCCCCGCGGTATACTACTGGTGACGCAGACCCTGGAGAAGAGACTGTTGAGAAAGGATGCCCGCCGCATCCTGCAGCAGGAAATGATTGAATCAGGACGACCCGCCGCACTTCGACCCGTTCTTCAACTGGCCCTGGCGGGGTCCTACCAGCGCGAAGAGGAGTGGGATGCGGCGCTGACCGTTCTGACGGATTGGCTGGCCCGGTTTGCGGACAACGAATCCGCTCCCCAAGCAGCCGTGGAACGGGCGTTGGCTGCCGAACGGGCCGGACGGCTGACCAATGCCGTAGCGATGTTTGCGGAGCTGGCGGCGTTGTATCCAACCAACAGTCACGCCTTGCTGGCACAGCTATGGCTCGGGGATCACTATTATGGGCAGCAGGAATTTCAAAAAGCGGAAGTGGCCTATCTCGTGGTGCTCACCAATTCATCCTGGCGGGGCCGTCCCAATTGGCAACATGCGCGGTTGCTCGCCGCCCGATCCGCTCTCGATCAACGCACGCCCGCGGGCCTTGCCAATGCGCGGGGCTATCTCACGAATCTGCTGAACGATCTGTCCTGTGCCACCCATCTGCGTGCTCAGGGATATTTTGCCATGGGCGATCTCCTGCGACGCGAACTCCCGACACCACCCGCGGACGCATTGCAGAATTTCCGTGAAGCAATCATCGCCTATTCCAAGGTGCCGACGTTGGACAACACCGGAGAGCTTGCCCTCGCGGCGTGGGGAGCCGTGGGCGATTGCCACCTGACGTTGGCGGCGAAACACGCCAACAGCTACGCTGCTGCTTTCGAAGCCTACCGAAAAGTTGCGGAGGCCGCGAACTCGGGTGTAACGGTCCGATCGAAAGCCCGCATGGGTCTGGGATTCGTCGCTCAAAAACAGGGTCAGCGTGAGGTGGCTCTCGGACATTTTCAGGATGTCTTCTACGGAAGAATTCTCCGTCCCGGTGAGGTGCTGGATCCGTTTTGGCTGCGAACATCCGGACAAGCCGCTGCGAAGTTGCTCGAAGAAATGGAACGATGGGAAATCGCATCCCGCATTTATGAACGACTCGCCGTGCAGCTCCCAGCGGAGCGGCTGGTGTTTGACGCGGAGGCAGCCCGGTGCCGAGGACGGGTCAAGCCGACTCCCCCTGAGTAATCGGCCCCCTTAAATCCCCAAGAAACTCAGGTTCCGGCTCAGCCGAGCCGACGACGAAATTCCCGACACGCTGCAGCGGGATCGGCTTGGTTCAGAATCGCCGACACGACACACACTCGCGTCGCGCCCGCCGCCAACACCGAATCCAGGTTCTCCAGATTGATTCCGCCAATGGCGAACCACGGCAATGTCAGGTGGGTCGCCGCCCATCTCACATAGTCGAGGGTGACTCCCGGTCGACCCGGTTTAGTCGGGGTCGGAAAGACCGGACCGACTGCCACGTAGGCCGCGCCAACGTTCACAGCCCGCCGGGCATCGTCCGGGCCATGACTACTCAATCCGGCCAAGGGCATCCGCGGGCCCGATAATCCTAGGCCGGCGAGATGCGAGTGCTGCGAGGCCAGGAAATCCTCCTGCCCGAGATGAAAGAAAGAAGCCCCGACATCGCGGGCAATCTCGGGGAAATCATTGATCACCAGATGCACCCCCGAACGGTCGGTAACGAACTTGAGTTCACGGGCGACGGGCCGGATCTGGTCGGGGGTCCAATTCTTGCAGCGGAGCTGGACTAGATCGGCGCCTCCGCGACAAAGGGATTCCGCGATCTCGCCCGGCGGCCTTCCGTGCAGGTAAGCCGAGTCAACGAACGCATATAAGCGACAATCGAATAGCGGCTTCAACGCAGTGGATCAAAGTACTCATTGGCCAACGCGGCCTGGTCGAGGATCTGCCGCACCCTTTTGTTTTGCAGAGATTCCCCGTGAGCATCCATAAAGGTGAAATTGACGCGGCCATGGTGGACGAGAAAAACGCCCCGCGCCTTCGCAGTGCCTTCGGGGTGGAATGCCGCATTTTTCATGGTTCTTGGATCCTCGTTAACGTAGAGGACTTTCGTGGCGGCATTGCGGACATCGCCGAGGCGAACCCCCCCCTGGTGGCGTTCGGCTTCCACCCACCCATTGAGGCTGAAGTTGACCCTCAGAGCGGAGCCCAGAATTCCGGTACTGGGACACCGGTAGGTCGGAAATGAATTGGTGAAACGTTCCGAATAGGGCAACCGCTGACGGCCGGTGACGTGATTGAATACCGATCCGGCCTCGGCGTGGAACCCGAATTGAGGCCGTTTCCAGCTATTCCGGTTCAGCAATTCTGCGTCGCTTTGCCCCCCAAAAACCCAGTCCGGACTGAGGTTGCGATCTTCAGCTCCCGGTGAGGGCAACCGATCGTCGCTGTCACCCGCATAGAGGAGGGTGCCAATCGAGATCTGGCGCATGTTGTTTCGACACACGGTTGCGAGGCCGGCCTCCCGGGCACGGGCGAGCGCTGGTAGTAACATTCCGGCAAGGATTGCGATCACACTCAGCGTTACGAGAAGCTCGATCAGGGTAAAGGCACTCGGATTGGCCTCGGTATTGCCAATCCGGATCTTTGCGGAGCTCCACCCTGAGCGCATCATCCTAAGAGGCATCAAGATTCAAGATCTGCAAGTGAAAAGTCTGTCGATCGAGGTGCGTCCCGGTACATAGGTCGGTGTGCTGTTCGTCCCCATCGACGGACGACGGACGAGGACGAGGACGAAAGCGCCCCAATTGGGTCCTTCATTGGGTCCTTCATTGGGTCCTTCAAATCGTCCTCGTCGGTCGCGCTCGTTCTTCGTCCTCGAATTGCGAAATGGAGTCGGTTCATGGCAGTCATTGCAACTCAGCCAGGAGCTGCTGCATTTCCAGTTGCGGTCCTTCATGGTGCTGCGCGATGGCTAAGTCCAGCGCGCGTGCAAACGCCGCCCGGGCCGCCTCCTGATTTCCGAGCTTCAATGCGCATTTTCCCCAAAGTATCTCCACGACCATCCAGTCCGGTTTTCTTTGAATTGCCTCCCCCAGATGGATTTGTGCCTCGGCATAGTCGCCCCGATCGAACAAAGCTTTTCCAAGACTGAAGCGAGCGAGCTCGTTCCGTGGATATTGAGTAACCAGTTGTCGCTGACGAGCAAGGGCGTCCGTTGTCATTTTGGAGTGAGTGGGTTTGATCGGTAAGAGCTCAGCGGGCCAGCGGTCCCGCCCGTCGCTGAAGAAGAGCCCAGAAAGCCGCTGCTTGGGGCAGTCGAAGCCAGGCAGCGACCCCAAAGTAGACGGCGCTGGCCGTCAGCATGGGGATGAATACGACCGCCATGCGCGCGAAAATTACCTGCAAGACGGAAAACCTGTGCGAAAGGCCCGGAGCAAGATGGGACGGCAGAATGAATTGGTCAGGGGGAAAAACCGGCTCCAACCAGCCATGGACAGCCGCGGCGGCAATGCCCGCCAGAGCGGCGATGCCGATGACCCTGGCAGCATTTTGTGCCAGAGACTTGAGCGCGAGTTTGGGCAGGGCTCGGCGAAGTGCATAAACCAGCAGGCTGGTGTTGAGCATGGCACTCAACGTGTTCGCGAGGCCCAAACCCGCCTGACGCAGCGGTGTCATCAAGATCACAACCAGGAAGAGATTTACGGAGAGGCAAACGACGCTGATTTTCATTGGAGTCCCGGTGTCGCCCAGCGCGTAAAAGGATCGGGCCAAAATGTTGTTCAGCGAGAAGGCAAGAAGCCCGGGTGCAAGAAACTGAAGCGCGACGGCTGCCATGGGAGTGGCGAGGGGATCGAAATAGCCGTACTCGAAGAGCAGTCGGACGATTGGGCGTCCCAGCACAAGAAGGATCACCGCGGCCAGGCTGTTCAGAAAGAAAAGGTGCCGGACTCCCTCTTCGAGCGTGGCGCGAAACTCTGGAAACTTTTTCTCCGCCGCGAGTCCGCTCAATTCGGTCAGCAGATAGGTCGCCAGGGAAATTCCGAAAACTCCCTGAGGCAATTCCATCAGTCGGACGGCGGTATTAAAGGAAGAAGCAATCGAAACCCCGGTATCGATTGCCAGCCAATAGCTGAGGGAAACATTAATCTGAAAGGCGGCCACACCAAGGGTCGCGGGACCCATCCGACGAGCGACTTCGCGAACGGTCGGGTCCGTCCACGGCGTCACCCACGCGGGTCGGTACCCCTCTCGCAATAGGGCCGGAATCTGAAATGCACCCTGCGCAACGCCAGCCAGCAAGACGCCAATGGCCAACCCAAACACTTGCGACTGCCGGCTGCTGCCGAACCACTTCTGCCCCCAACCGCTCGCGACCACGTAGACCGAGGCAATCATCACGACGTTCAGCATGGAGGCACCCAGTGCCGGCAGAAAAAACTGGCCCCGAGCATTCAAGACCCCGATAAAAACCGACGCAGCACAGACCAAAATCACATACGGAAACATCACCCGCAGGAGCCGCAGCATCAGTTCGCGACGGAGGTCGAGTTCGGTCGAAACAGGGACCGTGGAAACTGCCAGTGCGGGCTGGGCAAGACTCGACCGCCCGTTCTCAGCAATTTGAATTACCCCGCCGGACGGTTGGTCTTGGGTGTTTGGACCCCCGGGGAGTTCTTGCGTCGTCACTGCGGACTGCCTCGCGGATCCCCACATCAGGACGCCGGTGACGCCCGCCATCCCGAGCAGGGTTATCGCGACGCAGATCATCACGACGCCGCACAACACGGCGTTGGTTGCGCGCCACATACCCGCAACGTCGCCGGCACGCTCGCGGGCTTTGAAGATGGGAACAAATGCTGCCGTGAGCGCCCCTTCGCCGAGGAGTCGCCGGAAGAGGTTCGGAATGAGGAAGGCCGCATAAAAAGCATCCGCCACGGCCGTGATGCCCATGAACCAGCTGTAGGACCATTCACGGACATACCCCAGTACGCGACTGATCAAGGTGGCGATTCCGGCCGCACCCGAGGACTTTAACATCCGCGACATGGCGAGGAACTCTGGCAGCTGCGGCAAGGACGTGGGCAGGACCTTAACCCCGTGTGGGTTCGGCCTTAGCCTCCGGCTTTCGCGAGTACGGCGAGTGCAGATTGAAATAAATTCCGCACAAAGGTTGCTCGCTCTCGGTTTGGCTCAGAATGATTGTAATGTGGTGATCAAGGGCAATCCCGTGTCGCATCGTCGCACCGCGGCTCTCGTAGGCTTTGATCGCCTTTTCCATTAAGGACTTGAGGGACGCCGCCGCCTCCTCCGGGATCTTCTCAAGACAGACCACATGGCGGTCGTACGATTTCAACGCCGTCGCAATCTCATTCTTAAAACAATCTGCCGTCAGTTCCACAAGGGCAAGGCTAACTCGGCCATTGCAACAGGTAAAGCCAGCTTATTGGATTCAAGGTCCAGCGATTGGGATTTTGAAGTAGCACTGCCAATCGCCAACGCTCGATCCCAGGGAAACTCGTTTCCCAGCAAACCATTCCGCGTGGCCGTCTTCGAACAGGAAATTGCCACCGCTGGGCGCTCCGCGATCTATGCGATGGACCGCGCTCGGCACCTTTTTGCCTTCATAGTCTGTGACCCAGGCGATTCGTGTATCGTAGAGGTTTGTCAGCGCTGGGCCCAGGCCTTGGAGTCGGTCGATGAGAATGGGTGCCTGGGAATACGGGCCACCGAGTTTCTGACGGGTGAACCATTCCACCGTGCCTTTGGCATGAGATTTAGCCTCGACGCCATTCGGGTTTCGTCCCGGTAGGTAAAAATAGCCAAGCAATTGGGGTTGGCCATCATTGGCGATCATGCCTCGCTCCGCGGCACGGTGCCACAAGTCGGTTGGGCAGAATAAAATATCGTTGGCGGCGCGGGTCGAAGCAGCCGTTGTCCGCTTGTTTTTGATCAGATAGTTACTCCAGAAATTGCTCATCGACGGCATCATCCAGCTGAGGTGATACCCATCCCAATTGTGGGGAAAAGACTCCTGCGCATCCGCTGCGTACATATTGATGGCCACCCCCCATTGCTTTTCGTTGCTGACGCAAAGGGTCTTGTGCGCCTGGGCCTTCGCCTTTGCCAGCGATGGAAGCAACATGCCGGCAAGGATTGCGATGATCGCAATGACGACGAGCAACTCGATGAGAGTGAAACCAAGGTTGAATTTGGGTCGCTCAGTCTGAGAATTTCGGGTCGGAATCATGGCCTCAGTTAACGCTGTCTTGATCAGACGTCAATTGCTTTCCGGAGCTCCAGTGGGACCCGTTGTTCGTGACATCCGTGTCACCCCTCCTTCACCCCGGGAGGTAGAAATGCCCCATCAGCTGCTGACCTCCATGGGTGCGAGAGTACGCGCGAGCCCCGTTTGAGTGACGGATTGGGAGGTTCCGCGAGTGTCGCCCAAATCCGCGGATAAGGAGAACCGCGGATGAACACGGATTGACGCGGATAGAAAGGGCATGGAATCTGCGTCTATCGGCGTTTATCCGTGGTTCTCATTCCCCAACAGAAGCGAATTTCGCCTGCACGACGTCAGCGAGCGCGCAGTTTGCTGGCGAAGAGGACGTCGCGCGGGTTGTCTGAACTCAGGGTCCAGAGATGGGGATTTTGAAGAAGCACTGCCACCCACCATAATCTGAGCCGAGTGAAACCTTCCTTCCCGCCTGCCATTCAACGTGGCCGTCTTCGAAGGTGAAGTTTCCTCCGTCCGGGGAACCGTTGGATCGGCGATGAACGGCCGTAAAAACTTTTTTTCCTTCGTAGTCGGTCACCCAGGTCAGCTTAGCATCGTACATGTTGGTCGTCTTCGATCCGAGTGCTTGCATGCGATCAATCAGAATGGGCGCGGATCCGTACTCGGAATTGAGCTTGGTACGGAAAAACCATTCCGCAGTCCCCTGGGCGCCGGCCGTGACATCCGTGTCGCCCCGTTTGCGCCCCGGCAGGTAAAAATACCCCATCAGCTGCTGGCCTCCGTCCGATGAAATCATGCCTCTCTCCGCCGCGCGGTGCCACACGTCGGTCGGACAGAACAAGACGTCGTTGGCCGCCCGGGTCGAAGCGGTCGTCGTTCGCTTATTTCGGGTTAGATAATTATTCCAAAAATTGCTCATGGATGGCGACATCCAACTAAATCCCGCCCCATTCGGGTTGGCGGGAAACGAGTTATTGAAATCGATCGCGTAGGTGTTGATAGCCAAGCCCCACTGTTTACCGTTACTGACGCAGAGCGACTTGTGCGCTTGGGCTTTCGCCCGCGCGAGCGCAGGAAGCAGCATGCCAGCGAGAATCGCGATAATTGCGATGACAACGAGCAATTCAATGAGTGTGAAGCCGAGGTTGAATTTGGATCTCGGGGGCCCCGGCAGCCTTGTTGGAATCATGGACGCAATTAACGCTGTTTTGATCACGCGTCAATGGCTTTCCTAAGTTTCACGCGTCAAATCGGGTGGATCGCCTGCACCCGGCCCTATGCCGGGGGGGCATCCCGATGCTGCGGGTCAGACCTCCGGCCAGACAGTTCGGGGCTGCTCTGCGGCCCCTGGAGTTTGGCCATTTCATATCCGTCCGCCTGGAGAATCGGAAATCGCAAATTTGCAGGGAATTTTGTTTCAGCTCGACTTTGTTATTCTCAGTTCCATTAGAACTGTGTAAAAACAAAGTAAAGCCTCGTTTCGAAGGCTGATTCGGTCGGCGATCAACCTCGAACTTCGAGAATTGAAACTGGCCTTTTTCCACGGCATCCGAGTCAATTGACGAGGGAGTTCGCTTGATTTCGGGTTTCCCGTGCGTCCTACTGAAGTGCGTGCAGATTACCCAGGATTGAAGATTTGCTATCCTCGCTAAGACTTTGGCTGAAACATACTGTTCGGCCAGGCCAACCTCCCCGTTCAACATGAGCGCCAGGTTTTCATTCGTGTCATTCGTGGGCACGCCGCATTTTCTTTTGCCCACGAATCACACCAATCACACGAATGCCTGAGCCGATTGACGCGGGAGTTCTTCGGGGTCCGGAGGCCGAACCAGGCGGCTCGAGTGAACGCGCCGGTTGCGTCGTGGTTCCATGCTGGATGCGCTCGGCGGCGCGTCACTGAGCAGCGGCGTTGGGCCAGAGGGGTGGTGGCCCACGAAATGCACGAATCACACGAAGGACAGCGTAACAGGGTGGGGCGAGACTTTGGACCGTCCCCATTCGTATGATTTGTGTGATTCGTGGGCACGCTCGCCCGGGTTCATCGATTCGGGTCAGCGGTTGTGATTCAGTAGATGATGCAGATTCGCAAGCGCGTGGCGCCGACGCGGCGTTTCCGTCGTGCCCAGACATCGCCGGCCGGCCATACCACCCAAGCGGAATAGGTCGAGCGGAGAAGGGCTGATTTGGGGCAAGGATGTGACCGCTTGACTTATTTCGCCGTTGGACGAAAACGCGGTGGAGACTGCAGCCCTCTAGGTAAACTACTTCACGTCGGAAAGCGGTGTCGCCGCTGCGCTCTGCCACCGCAGTCCAAGATGTAGAGCGTTTGCGTCCGCTCCGGTGCGAGAGCGGCACGCCACGCCGCTTTCAGCACGCAGACAAGCTCGATGAATCCTCGATCCGAAGCGCGGGCGAAGGGGCGGTTTATTGTGATGACGTATAGAGACGGGAGTTTTCGCTGAGGGAGTTGTGGATGTGGCAACAGAACTTATGGATGATTGAATCATAGGTTCGGAGACTGAGCTCTTGTCCCAGTTCTTTATGGAGGATGGCTGGCAGCAATGTAGAGCCGGATGTGTGAGGCTCGAGCGAAAACCCCAAGGAGTCCTCCTCGCGTTGCGCTAGGCCAGCAGCGCTTTCACCACGCGGGTTTCCTCGACGCCGGTTAGGCGCATGTCGAGTCCCTGGTACCTGAAAGTGAAGCGCTCGTGCTGGATGCCCAAGAGATGGAGCAGCGTGGCGTGAAAGTCTCGGATATGCACCGGATTTTCGATGATGTTATAGCTGAAGTCATCGGTCTCGCCGTAAACCGTGCCGCCTTTCGCGCCGCCGCCGGCCATCCACATGGTGAAGCAACGCGGATGATGGTCGCGACCATAGTTATCCTTTGTGAGTCCGCCCTGGCTATATATTGTCCGGCCGAATTCGCCGCCCCAGATGATCAGCGTGTCTTCGAACATGCCGCGCGCCTTGAGGTCGGTGATCAACCCATAGATGGCCTGGTCGACATCCTTGCACTGCATTGGCATGCGTCCGGCGACGTTGCTATGGTGGTCCCAGTTGTTGAGATAGACCTGGACGAAGCGGACGCCGCGCTCGACCAGTCGGCGCGCCAGCAGTGCGGTGTAGGCAAAGCTGCCGGGTTTGCGAGCCGCCTCCCCGTAGAGCTGGTAGGTGGAATCGGGCTCATGGGTCACGGCGGCGAGTTCCGGCACACTGCTCTGCATGCGGAACGCCATCTCGAATTGTTGGATGCGCGTCTGGGTCTCCGGATCCCCGATTTGCTCGTAGTTGAGTTGATTAAGTTTGCGCAGGCCGTTGAGCTGCTTCCGTCGCATCTCGGCCGAAACGCCCGGCGGATTGTTGATGTATAGAATGGGGTCGCTGCCGCTGCGGAATGACACGCCGGCATGTTCACCGGATAAGAACCCGCTGGACCACAGCCGCCCGCTGATGGCTTGGATTTGCTCCTTGTTGGTTGGCTCGGCGACGAGCACAACGAATGTGGGCAGGTTCTGATTCATGGCACCCAGGCCATAGCTGACCCAGGAGCCGATGCAGGGCCGGCCCGTGTTCATATTGCCGGTCTGCATTGCGCAAATGGCCGGTTCGTGGTTGATCGCCTCGGTGTGCAGTGAGCGGATGACGCAGAGGTCGTTCACGACTTTGGACTGCCACGGCATCAGTTCCGTATTCATCCAAAGACCGTTCTCGCCCACCTGACTAAACTTGTACTTGGAAGGCGCGATCGGGAACCGGCTTTGCCCGGACGTCATGGTGGTAAGTCGCTGGCCGCCCCGGACGCTTTCGGGCAAATCCTTGTCGTACCAATCGGCCATCCGAGGCTTGTGATCCCAGAGGTCCATCTGTGATGGGCCGCCGACCATGTGCAGATAGATGACGCGCTTGGCCTTGGGTACGAAATGGGGCAACCCAAGCGGGTTCGCTCCGGGGTAATCGGGTGCGGCCGCCGGCGCGGCGAGTTGATCGCCCAGCAAGGTGGTCAATGCGGCAGTGCCCAGGGCATTCTTGCCTCGGGCGAAGAACTGCCGGCGGGTTTCCAGGATGCGGTAATCGTTGAAGAGGCTCATAGTAGGGGAAAGAAGGTGTCACTTGTTCAGCACTTCATCGAGGTTGAGCAATTGGTTCGCAATCATCGTCATGGCGGCGAGTTGAGGGGCTGGAATGGCTGCGGCGGGCTTGGATTCGCCGACCGCGACGAGCTTTGTGGCCTCCTCGGGTTGCTGGCCGTAGAAGTCGATCAATTCGACATAGCTTTGCGTTACCAGGAATCGTTCCTTCCCGTTTAGTGGGCGCGCGAGCAACTGTTCCGCCACGAACTCCATGGCCTGATTCGAGTCGCCATGGGCCTTTTGCAAAGCCCGTTCTGCCAGATGCCGGGCCGCCTCGATGAATTGTGGATCATTGAGGGTCGCCAACGCTTGCAACGGTGTGTTGGTACGTTCGCGGCGGGTGCATGAAACCTCGCGGCTGGGCGCATTGAAGATATCCATGGACGCGGGGGGGGCAGCGCGCTTCCAAAAAGTATACATCGAGCGTCGATATAGGGCGGCGCCCGAATCGCGGCGGTACTGGTTGGTGTCACTTTCCGGCATCGCGACGGCTTCCCAAACTCCCTCGGGTTGGTAGGGCTTCACGCTCGGCCCACCGATTTTTGGCACCAGCAGCCCGCTGGCAGCGAGGGCATAGTCCCGCACCATTTCGGCGTCCATACGGAAACGGGGGCCGCGGCTGAGCAGCCGATTACCTGGATCTTTTTCCAGCTTTTCCGCCGTGGTGACCGCGCTTTGGCGGTAGGTGGACGAGGTAACCAACAGTTTGAATAGATGTTTTACGTCCCAGCCACTCTCGCGAAATTCAACGGCGAGCCAGTCCAGCAACTCAGCGTTGGCTGGAGCCTCACCCATGACGCCGAAATCCTCGGTCGTCTTCACCAAACCCACCCCGAAAACCTCTTGCCAGAAGCGGTTCACCGTGACGCGAGCCAGCAACGGGTTGTCGGCCGCCACGAGCCACTGTGCCAGCCCGAGGCGGTTCGTTGGCGCTCCCGACGGCAGCGGATTCAATGCGGTGGGCACGGCGGCAATGACCGCATCGCGCTTCTGATCGTATTGGCCACGAAAGAGAATGTTCGCCATCGCCATCGTGTGGGATTTCTCCTGCTGCACGTGGGCGACAGGATACTTCTGCCGGATTGCAGCACGCTCCTTTTCCAGACTCGCCAGCAACTCGGTCGCAGATTGGAAAGCCGAATCCACGGTCGTCAGGTAATGGTTCAGCAGACCTTGCTTCTGTGCGTCAGTCCGCTGTTCGGGAGCCACGGCCAGCAGCGTCTGCGTCACGCCGTCGGTCATGAGCGATTTCACCTCGGCTGCGTCGAGCTTGCGGCGGTAGATTCGAACATCTTGTACCTGGCCGTCTTTGAGCACCTGGTCCTTGCTCCGCTGCCCGACGCGGCAGGCCGTGTCGTTCCGGATGGTGTCGGTCAGCTTATCCACTTCAATCTTGATTTTCGCCTCGACGCCATTGACGAAAAGTTTCACGCCCGCGGCTTTGCTGGATCCGTCGTAGGAGACAAAAACATGCTGCCATTCCCCGGGGTTCAGCGTGTTGTCTTGGGTGATAACCTTCAGGGCGTTGTCTGGCCAGTGATTGACGAGATGGACGGCGTACTCGCGGTTGTGTGTGAGCAGATCCCAGCCCCGGGAATCGCTTCCCTGATCGATCCGCGCGAGGATGGCTTCCTGGCGTCCCCCCGGTGCCTTGACCCAGGCGCCATAGCTGAAGGCCTGATCCCGCTCGAAGTCCCCGACGTTGCCCAGAGCGAAGGTTGCGCCAGCCCTGATGAGCGGCGCGGAGCCGAGTTTGCCATCGGCCTTCCACTCCACCTTGCCGGGCGAGGTAAATTTCACCGGCCCATTCGCGTCGCCTGACGCCTCATTGCCGGTGCCTTCATTCAAGGGAGCGTGCACGTCCAACCCTTCCGTGGGCACTTTGAGCGTTGCCTTCTCCGTGAGTTGGACCCACTTCTCGAAGTCCGGCAGCGCGTCGTTTCTCCGCTGTTCCACGCGCGCCTTGGCGGCTTTCGTCAAAGCCGGAAGCTCCGTCCAGCGCGCATCATCGTCCGGATCAGAAATCACGGAGATGGCGGCGTTACGACCATCCCTCGCGTTACCATCAAAACCACTCTGCGTCGTATTGCGGAAGAATGCAGCCATCGAATAGAAATCCCTCTGTGTGATCGGGTCAAACTTGTGGTTGTGACAAGCCGCACAGTTCGCGGTCAGGCCGAGAAACACCCAGCCCGTCGTACTGACCCGGTCGTTGGCGTAGATCGAAAGGTTTTCCTCCTCGATGGTGCCGCCTTCATTCGTCGTCAAGTTACACCGATGGAAGCCCGTGGCGATGAGTTGCTCTTGGGTCGGATCATCCAACAGGTCTCCTGCGATCTGTTCGATAACGAACCGGTCAAAAGGTTGGTTGCGATTGAAGGCCCGAATGACCCAGTCGCGGTAGGGCCACATCTCCCGGTAATTGTCGAAGTGTAGTCCGTGCGTGTCGGCGTATCGTGCCGCGTCGAGCCAGTAACGGGCCCGATGTTCCCCCCAATGCGGCGTGTCCATCAATCGCTCGACGTAGCTCTCGTAAGAGCCGGGCGAGTTATCATCGACAAAAGCCTCCACTTCCGCCGGCGTCGGCGGCAGTCCGGTGAGATCCAGCGCGAGCCGTCGCGCCAAGGTGCGCCGGTCCGCTTCTGCATTCGGGACAAGCCCCTTCTCGGTCAACTTCGCCACGACCAACGCGTCAATCCCATTGCGGACAGCAAAGTTTGCCCTGGCCGCTTTGAACTTGGACCGATCGGGCACGGCCGGTCGTTCGGGCTTGATGAAGGCCCAGTGGGGCTGCCAGGGCGATCCTTGCGCGATCCAGTGTCGGAGAAGTTTCTTTTGCTCGGGCTTCAGTATTTTTCGCGATTCCGGCGGCGGCATGACTGTGTCTGGGTCGGTCGCGTTGATCCTTTTCCAGAGTGCGCTTTCCTCCGGTTGGCCCGGGACGATGATCGGCCCTTCCTTCTTCGTTTGGCCGAAGAGACCGTCCTTGGTGTCGAGTCGCAGGCTGGCCTTGCGGGCGGCGGGGTCGGGGCCATGGCAAGCGGCGCAATGATCGGCCAGGATGGGTCGGATATCGCGATTGAACTGGATGTCGGCCGCGGTGGCGGTGAATGGCAACGCCAGCGCGGCGGCCGCGACGACCGCCGCGCGGATTCGAAAACAAGCCTCAAATTCAGTCGAAAACATAATCAGTGGCGAAAACATAAATAAAATATCAGCCGGCACGGCGAAGTCCACGGGCAACCTCGCCATTCAGCCGTTGGCTGGCGAACTTGCTATCAAACGGAGCGAAAAGAGCTACCCACAACTTGTGCAAGGCTTGATCAGAATTGTCATCAGATTGGCGGCGGTAAGATCTGAATTGACACCCCACGGGATGCAAGAGACGTTGGTTAAATACTTTCCACCGAGATAACCCCAACTGCGTCTGTGTGAATACGAATCGTCCCGAAGCGAATTGCGGTCCGGGGAATTTGGTGGATTCCCGGGCTCGCCTTGGATCCATGGATCGAGCGCAGGTCTTGAACCCAAACCTTTAAACTGCTGTCATGAGAATGTCCTCCACGTTAACCCGATTCACGCGATCGAGGTCGGCTTTCACGCTGATCGAATTGCTGGTTGTGATCGCCATCATTGCAATCCTGGCCGGAATGCTTTTGCCGGCCCTTTCCAAGGCGAAGGAGAGAGCGAAGCGGGCGAACTGCATTAGCAACCTGCGGCAATTGCAGATCGCCACCCACCTCTACGGGATTGAGAACCAGGACAAGGTTTTTTATGGCTATCGGGATGGCAAAGACTATTACACCCTAAGCATCGAGAGTTTCATGTACAGGTACGTCAGCAATCAGTATGGCGACAAGGTGTTCGATTGCCCGAACCTGTATCCCGTCCGCTATCCGGGAACAACCGATAAGCCGGACGGCCGATATCAGACCGGCATCGGCTATTACATCGGCTATAACTATCACGGTGGAAAGGTCATGCCGGCGAACTCCGGGTGGGTTTCACCCCAGCGCCTCAGCGAGAGCCCCTTGCTCGTGCTGTTTTCCGATCAAAATGTTTGGAATGACGCCTGGGTTACCGTCCCGCACGGGTCGGGGGGTCAGGTCCGGGGATCGGGTGCCTACAAGGGCACCGGGATCACTCCTTCCGGCGGCAAGAATCCCAAGCAGTTGGGCGCGATGGGTGGCAATGTCGCTACGCTTGATGGATCGGTGACTTGGCGCAGTTCCAAGCTGTGGACCACGAACTACCTGGTCTATTCGGGCGGCGGGCACTGGGGATTTTGGTAATTCTGCGAAGGTTCGGTCGACCCGCGTAGGAATCCGGGTATCCACCGGAGAGATCTGCGAATCACGGAACTCAAGAACGGTCAGGCGCGTTCTTTAATTCGTTTGGCGGCCGGCTTTTTTGGGTGCCAACGCCGGCTTATGTTCTCGCGCCCCATCTCTCGCATTCGCCGAATCCCTTTGGACAGGCCAAGGCGAAATCCTTTGAATACGATGGATGCCACCTCACGGCCAAGAATTTTGGCGGTCGCCGCATTGCTGTGTGTTCTGTAGTAACGCCGAAGAATCCTAACTTCTTCTGGGGTCCATCGCGACTTGATCCGCTTCGTCTTCGGTTTTTGTAAGGCGCTAGATTTTACTTTTTTCGAGCTTCGCGCACTAGGCATATTTATTCGTTTGGCCGACGCCTTCATGCCTTGCAACCTATCAGTTGGTTTAGGTTTGTCAGTGGAATTCTTCCCGGCTCCAACCCGGCGGGCACAAGTTACCAATATTGATCTCTCCGCCTGCTCGTTCGCTTCACGGGCGAAAAATTGGTCGGGGAAATAACGCTGGATTCAGTCCAGGACGAGCGGAGCAAAGCGACCTACAGGGGCGACCTGACCGTGCAGACCGGCTGGACCGTGAAGGGGATCTGATGGAACGAGACGAGAAGTTATTCCGAGCTATTCCGAGCTCGGATTCGACTCGTTCGCTCTGATGGGCACCTTCGTCACGCGCCAACGGGCACAACGGCTAGCTCGATGTTTATTATCGTCAGCGGCTCGGACGCCAGGACCACGACTTCGCTATCGCCAAATTTCAGATCGTCGCTCCGGACCGCAAAGTCGACGCAATTGCGGGGATTGGGAGGAAGCTGATCGTATTCTTCTTTGAAGAGCCGCGCCTGCGTTCCTATTTTGCCTTTCCCTTGGCCAAATCCATTCAACTGGAGCCGGATCACCGACCTCGGCGACAGTTGGGCCGCTTCGACGCGGAGCGTCATTCGTTTCGGGGTGATCCCCCGTTCGCCGGTCCTCAGCTTGACCACCAACGGATTATTGGGAGAGACCTCCTGCGGAAGGGTCGCCTTCACATCGTAAAAACGCTTGTCCAGCCAGTGGGAGCGCGAGTCCACCAGATAGAGTTTGGGCAGAGCTTCCAGGGTCTGGGGATTGCCGATCTCTCTCAGGACGTTCAGGGGTTCGGGATGATTCCGGTTCTGTCCCTTCGCATCCAAGCCATGGCCGCGCGGGGCAAACATGTTAAAAAGGTAAATGCCGTCGACCCCGGCTGAATACAGTGCAGCGCTGGCGCCCCGGTAAATTTCGGCCGTGGCATCTCGTTCGTAGAGGTAACCGTCGATTCTTGGCCCACCCAACGAAAAATCCAGGGAAGCGTAGACGGTTAAGCCGGGCAAGGCTGCTCTAAAGTCCGGGATGGGCAGATCATAGAACAGGTGAAGAAAGTGGCCGACGGTCAGGAAATCCAGACACCCTCGTTTGTGCCAGGCAACCGGGTCGAGCCCAACACGTCGACAACCCGAGAGACTCGAAGGAACCCGAACAGCCAGCAAGATTTTGCGGCCCATCTCCTGGGAAATCCGTTGGGTCATTTTTCGGACTTGGTCAACAAAGTCAGTCATGATCGGGGCCGATTCCTCCGCCATATACACCGGAAAGGCCGTTGCCACGGTATCGGGACTCTCTCGGAATGCCGAAGAAGCCGATGCTTCCGCCGCCCCTGGGGGAGAAACCGCCGGGATCTTCTTCGAAACTGTTTCGTGGACGCCAGATTCCAGCAGTCCCGGATCCATCGGGAAATAGGGCGGGCGCCGCAGGAAGTCGAGTTCCAGCCCATGGATGGGATATCGACGGACGATCTCTTCCAGCGTTGCCAGGCGGTGTGCTCGAACCTCGGGGATTGCGAAGTTCAATCCCCAACTTCCGGGAATTCGCCATTCGGGATGTTGCCGGTAAAAGGCATCGGTGTAGGGGCCCTGTCCGTCCAGCATGTCCACCATGTGGAGATCATTCATCCGAAAGGTGACAAAGGTTTCAAATCCTTGGGCAAGGGATCGGTCTACGAGGACGCCGAAAGGATCAATCCCCTGGTCTCGCCAAAGCTCGACGATACCGTCCAGAGCCCGGGCGGCCTCCTCGCCCATGTTCTTATATAGGTGACTCCTCTGCTCGGCGTTGATCTTTTTGGAAAGACACATTTCCCCCACAGCGCTCGGGAAGGTGAGACTCTGCCCCGCGTTGGGACTTAGCAGGATTGTAGTAACCTGAGTGCCGCGGAACCGGTCGATGTTGTGATGGATGATTTCCCTTGATTTGCCATCGTAGAACGGACTCCAGGCATCGTAGTTATAACTGAGTCGCCGGTTGTGTTTGCCATTTAGCTCCGAGCCGCGAGGGGCGGGAGTGCCCCGTTTGTTGGGTTGCTCATTCTGGCTGAAGCTCTTGTGGCCTGGCCAAACCCCGGCAGCCGCAAGCGCCACCGCTTTCAATAACCGGCGGCGGTTGAGGCTCTCAGTCGCGGTGGCCCGAATCTCCGTCGGGGCATTTACACGAACGGCAGGCTGCGTTGGGTTGGGCGGCAGTGGCATAGAATTCCCGGACTTGATCTGGCTCCTGGCCGATGATGCCGCGGCGGACAGACCGTCATGGCCGCTGCCGACAACGTTGGGAGCAAGTGATACGTGGTTTGCCTGTTCCGCGGTGGCGCATTCGTGCACGGGGTCTGCACGGTGTCACCACCATGCGGCATTGACATCGGCCTTGTTCGAATAGTCTGTCGCGTCGTAATCCTTTGGAAACCGGAATAGAGCAACATGTCCATCTCCGTACATCATGTTCCATCCGCGTTGGCCTTTGTTGTTGTGCCAGAGGCTTCGGCTGGCCGCCGCAGTGGTTCCACTGCCCGAATCGCGATCCCCCATCCAGGGCCAGTCACCTTGGATGATCTTGGTCGATGCCCGCTGTGCGATTTCAGATGATTTGATCGGTTTCGAGTCGCCGGCCGCGGTCGGGCCAGTCAAGTTGCCGGTGATGTGTTTGACACCAAACAAATCGACGGACCACATGACGAGGTAGCTGTTGCCCCAGGCCAGATAGCAGCCGCGTTTGGATTGTTCAGGCCAGTAGCTGTCGCCTTTGTCGGACGGACAACGAAACGCCTCGGGCGTCGAGACGTAGCTATTCAACGGGCGATTCGTCTCCCATGAAAATCCGTCGTGGACGATCGAGACCTTGGTTTTTGTTGAACTCGACCGCAGGGGAACACCGAATGTCGATGACCAGATCTCGCCGCCGCCGGTGCCCCAGTCCCCGTGAGCCGGCATTGAGTCGCGGTTGTCCTCGGAGTACATGTGATATCCGAGATGCTGCTGTTTCTGATTGCTGATGCAGCGGATTGCGTTGGCCTTGACCTTTGACTTGGCCAGGGCCGGCAGAAGCATTCCGGCCAATATCGCGATGATGGCAATGACCACGAGGAGTTCGATCAGAGTGAATCCGTCCCGTGGGGGTGCAGTCTTCATGTCGCTCATTGGATTTTCTGCAGACTACACCGGTCGTTTGGTCGACGATAGGCCTTTCGGGAAACACCGATGCGGTCGATAACGGACGGGTGCCAGCCCGGTCTTCAGTGCTTTCGAGGGCAACCCTGCCGTCAGGTTTTGAGACGTGCCTTGGCTTGTGGTGGCGGAGTGTCGGCTTTTCCTGATTTTTCCAGGGCCGCAGCGAGCCGGCGGCCGGGCATTCCGCACGGCGTGATGTGCGGCGGAGGGGTGACGTCCACGGTTGCGACTTTTCGGCCGTCCAGCAGGCGGGCGGCGAGAGATTTGAGACCGAGCCGATTCAGGGATTTGCGCAAGCCATCGCGCATCTCGGGCTTGTACCAGAAGAAGTAGCTTCGCTGTTCCTGTTTCTCCTCGGGTGACCGCGCCACGCAGACGGCCTCCTGGCTATAGGGATGCACGCCTGTCGCATAGATCTCGGTGGCGACCGTCATGGGGGTCGGAGTGAAATCCTGCACCTGTTCCAGTCGGAACCCGAGGTCTTTGGTCTTGAGGGCAAGCTCCGCCATGTCCTCAGGGCGCGAGCCCGGGTGGGAACTGATAAAGTAGGGAATGATCTGGGTCTGGGGTTTCCCGGCCTTCCGCGCGATGCGGTCGAACTTTTCCTTAAACTTGTAGAACAGGTCGAAGCTTGGTTTGCGCATCACGTTCAGCACGTGGTCCGACGTGTGTTCGGGGGCAACCTTGAGCCGGCCGGATACATGGTGCGTGACCAATTCATCAACGTATTGTTCGTGGCTCGCCTTGACTTCAGGAGTCGTGTGATCGTGCAGGAAGAGATCGTAACGCAGTCCGCTCGTCACAAACGCGTGGTTCACTCCGGGTGTCTCCCGCACGGACTTGTAGATGTCGAGCAGCGCGGTGTGATCCGTGTCCAAATTCCGGCACACACTTGGCCAGATGCAGCTCGGCCGGATGCATTCATCACAGATCCACTGCTCCTTGCCCTTCATCTTATACATGTTGGCGGACGGGCCACCGAGATCGGTGATGGTGCCGCGGAAATCGGGCATCTGCTTGATCGACTCGACCTCGCGCAGGATGGACGCCTTGCTGCGGCTCGCCACGAACTTGCCCTGGTGCGCCGAAATTGTGCAAAAACTGCAACCGCCGAAGCATCCTCGGTGCATATTCAGCGAGTGCTTGATCATTTCGTAGGCCGGGATCGGGCCGCGCTTTCGGTATTTCGGATGCGGCAGGCGGGTGTACTGCAGATCAAAGCTTGCGTCGATTTGCGCCTCGGACATCGTCGGGAACGGCGGGTTTACGACGAGCAGTTGGTCGGTGGTGGGCTGGATCAGCCGGCGGGCCATCACCCGGTTGGATTCGGTTTCGATGTCCTTAAAATTCCTCGAATATAACGTGCGATCTCGTCCGCACTCCTCGTGGGAATGCAGCGTGAAATCCTCCCATTTCTGGTTCTTCGGCAGCGGCGTCCCCGGCGGCAAGAGGACGGCGGTTTGAGGAATATGGCGCAGCATGGAGAACGGGACGCCGTGTTTCAGCAGACGGATAGCCTCCTTCAGCGGGAGTTCACCCATGCCGTAGACCAGCAGGTCCGCTCCGCTTTCCGCCAGGATCGAGGGTTTCAGCGTGTCGGACCAGTAGTCGTAGTGGGTGACCCGGCGCAGGCTGGCCTCAATCCCGCCAATCATCACCGGTACTTCCGGATACAACTGCTTGAGGATCCGGGTGTAGACGGTTACCGCGTAGTCCGGGCGAAATCCGTGTTCGCCCCCCGGCGTGTAGGCGTCCTCGCTCCGTTGCCGTTTGGCGGCGGTGTAGCGATTCACCATTGAATCCATGCAGCCGGAGGTCACTCCAAAGAACAGTCGGGGCTCTCCGAGCTTCTTGAAATCACGGAGGTCGTCCTGCCAGTTCGGTTGCGCAATGATCGCTACTCGCAGTCCCTCGCGTTCGATCATTCGCCCAATCACCGCAGTGCCGAATGCCGGATGATCCACATAGGCGTCGCCGGATACAATAATGACATCCAAGTAGTCCCAGCCGCGGGCCTCGACCTCGTCGCGGGTGGTGGGTAGCCAGCGTGCGGAATTCCACGTCGGATCACGCGGTGCGATCGGATGGGCGGCGGTGTGTTTAGGGGCTGTGGTCACAAAACGAAATTGATTCTCGCCCAGAAAGGGGTGGGGCGCAACCGGGGACGATCACCCAAATCCCCGGAGGGTGGATGACAAAAATCTTCACGAGTTCCAGCGTCACCCCCGTTACTCCTGCCAACGGGTCGATGCCTTGATCGGGCTCTTCCCGACCGGAGCCACGCGGTAGGATTCGCACGCGAAGCCGCGAAGCAATGCAGAGCCGGCTCGGGCAACAACGTCGGCATTGATCTGACTCGATTCGGATATTGCCGGGAGGAAGAACCGCGGATTCACACGGATTGACGCGGATAGGGGGAAGCCGTTGCCTCTCACTTTCTGAGCGGGCGCCCGGAATCAGCGCTTATCGGCGTTCATCGGTGGTTCCAAACTCCCGTTAATTGGATTACTGGAATATCCATGCAGAGGGCCTGGTCAAAACGTCCCGCCCCAAAGCAGAGCCGGGACGTTGGACTTACTCCGGCACAAACGCCAGCGATTCAAGCGACGGGCGGCGCGGCGGGTGCAGGACAATAGCATTCTTGAAGAAAAGTCGTCCCATGTTCTCCAAGCCGATAGCTCCGTCGATCAGAAGGACCACTTCATTGGCCGATCCCATTCCCCGGCGGAGAGCTTCCCGCACAGGCACGGACCGGACTTAGAACCCGAAGGGCTTGAGCCGTACTCCGCCTTGAGACTATCCAGTTCCATGGAATCCAGGGCGGCCATTTGTTGAAGGAGTGCGGTGCGTTTGGAGAGAAATGAATCATTCATTGTCTACGACCTGGGTGGGGACCCGGCGCGAATCGAACTTCAGCAACCGCGTCACGTCGGTCGCGTCGTAGGCAAAAAAGTAGACGACACCGCCCGAGACGAAGGGCGGGCTGATGACGCCGTCAATGGCTCCGCCGTCTGGTAAGGCGTCGCCGCTCCGCGCGCAAAGCCGTCATGAAAGAACAGCTGATTGCCATCAGGACCGGTCGTTCCCGGCGCGGCCACCTTGGTCAGCGGGCCGTCGCGACCGCGGAACACGCCACCGGCACTGACCCCGGACATGGGCACGAACACCACCGATTCTCCCACCATTTGTGCGCGTCCAAAGCCGGAAACGAATCCGGCAACGGGGTCATTGGCGTTGGGCCGCGCATTCGGGACGAAAGGCCGCCCGGCGTAGGAGGCCGATTGGGCGAAGGCTCGATAGTTCAGTGAAGCCGAGGCGAACAGAACGATGCCGGCGGTCAGGAAGCGTCTCTTTGTCATGCGTGAATGAAGGGGCTGTTACTGGTAGGAATTTGGTTTCTTGATGCTCCACGGAAAGGGAGTAGGAGGGCTGTCTTTTCTTTTCCCTGGTGTCAATCAACGCCCTATGCGATCAGAGACGTCGACCGCATGAATCCGAAGCGCGCCTGCTCCGTGTGCATTCGAGCCATCATGCTCGTTGAACGGCCCGTCGCAATTGCCGGTCTGGAGTTTCCCGCACGCGTTTAAGGGGAAGCGCCCAGGCTCTCTTGGCGCGTGCCCGGGAACTCGCATTTACCGCCGCCTGATGAACGCATGGGAAACAACGCTTGGAGCTTCGTTTAAGAAGCGGTGGAAGCGATATCGCCGCGCATTGAAACGGTGCCGGCGTAAAGTCACAGAAAAGAACGTGCATGCGTCCCGGATCGAGACGCGCCGTCTGCTTTCGGTCATTGAATTGCTCAACGCGGTCTCCGGCTCATCTCGCCTCAGGAAAATACGGCACTTGCTCAAACGGCATTTGAATGCCTTCGACCTGCTGCGTGACACCCAGGTTCAACGACTCCTGCTCGACCAGAACCGCCGGCAATTCCCGGAGACAAAGGGCCTCGGACGAATGCTCGCCAAGCGGGATCGACGGCTCCGGAAACGCGCTACGCCGCGACTCCGAAAAATCGCCAAAGCGGTGGGAGTTCATTCCCGCCCGGTTTCGGCCCTGGCCGAGGAGGCCGCAGACCTCCCATTGCAAAGAGCTCGCCTGCTGCCTGCGGTCGATGCAGCGTTCGCTCGGGTCGTCCAATGCCAGCAGGCAATGGACGCCAAGGCGGCCGAAACCATTCACCGCACCCGCGTCGCGTTCAAGAAATTCCGCTATATGGTCGAAGCGCTACAACCGCTGCTGGCGGCTATTACGATAGAACGGTTGGCTGCGATGCGGGCCTATCAAGCGATGATGGGGGAGGTGCGGGATACGGAAATGTTCCTCACGCGCATCGATAAGTTCGCCCGCCGTGACAAAGGGTTTGGAACGGACCTGGGGCGCTTTCGGGAGTGGTTGGTCCAGCGGCATATCTTGCAAGTCTCGCACTTCCTGAAACACGCCCGTCGATTGCAGGAATTCTGGCCCTGCGATCCCGCGTAGATGGCGAGGGTTCTGGCTGCATGGACCTGGCTTAGGGGGTATCGATTCGGGCGCTAATCCAGGTCCTTCCAATACAAATTAGCAAATTGTACGGGCCAACCACCCGGTCGGAGCGTGATCACGCCTTTCGGTGGGACGCCCGGGGACCGATTCCCGGTACTTAGCTCGGCGCCGTTCAGATTCAAGCTCAACCGATCCCCGCGGAGCGTCACCCGCAGTCGATTCCATTCACCGGACGGTTTTTCCACTTGCAGGCTGCCGGGAGCAACACTGCCCAGGAGGGTCCCGAAGCGAGTGGACAGCAATTGACGCCAATCGCCCGTGCGATTCTTGTCGGGCCACCGAAAATCAACGATTAGCGCGCCGTCGCCATACTCGGTGGTGCTCGTTAACCCGGAGCCGGTCCCATTGGCAGACAAGGTCCAGTCCTGGACTTTCCAACTGGCTGTGGCATCACCGTCCGCCCGCCATCCGCGAAGATCCAGGCCGGAGTAGAGAGGCCGGAAGCCTTCGGCGGGTTCCGCGATGTCGATCGGGGCGAGTGCATGGGCAGCGGGCAATTCACGGATGCGAAGGTTTCGGAATTCCGCCGGACTGCCTTCGGATTCGAGTCCGATATAACCCTTTCGGGGAGTCGATTGATGGCCGCGCGTGACCACTTTCCCATTTACGGCGAGGGCGATGTTGCCATCGACGCATTCCACGCGGTAATGGTTCCACTCTGGCGACGGCTTCATCCGCTTTTCGATCGGGAACGCACGATCCCCGCCGCGACCATTTTCCGGCACCATTTTTGCGCCATGAATTGGGAAGATGTCGCCGTCGGAGGTAAACCAGGCTCCCTCCCGGCCATCCAGAACTTGGACTTCCACAGCCCGGGTGAACGGTTGACCGCGGGCGGTCACGGGATCCGACCAGACGTAAAATCCAGAATTGCCACCCGCTTTGAGATGGCGCCATTCGAGTTCGACGATGAAATTCTGGTACATCCGTTCCGTCCGCAGAATCCCCGTGGGGAAGCCGGTGCAATAGACGATCTCGTTCGTCACTCGAAATGTCTCCGGTGCGCAATTGACGTTTACCCAGCCGGTGAGGTCGCGCCCATTGAACAAGGGAGTCATTTCCTGCGCGACTGGCCGGATTGCGGCAATCGCCAACCAGACGGCGATGAGGGAAAATCGGTGATGCATGCCCTGTTTCAAGCACAGATCTCTGCGGATGAACACATCAAATCGGCCGAAGACTCAGGCGTCGCAGCCCATTATTTCAGGCCGACCTGGCGAAAGTGTCTCGCGACGTGTTTTAGGTGGAAGTCGACGGAACAGAGTTTTTCGAGTTCGCCCTTGGCAAAAAAGCGGGCAACGGCGGGGTCGGACCTAAGTTGCGTGAGGAAATCCGCATCGTCGCGGCCGGCGTGCTTGGTCGCCCAGGTTGCCATCGCGTTGCGCTGGACGAGTTCATAGGCTTCCTCGCGCGTCAGTCCCTTGCGAATCAGGGCCAGCAGCACGGTCTGCGAATTCCACATTCCGAGGCTCAGTCCGAGATTCTTTTTCATGTTCTCGGGATAAACTTTGAGGCCTTGCATGAGCCGCGACAACAGACCGAGCATATAATCGAGGAGCGTGCACGAATCGGGGAAAATCACGCGTTCCACCGAGCTGTGTGAAATGTCCCGCTCGTGCCAGAGAGCGACGTTTTCGAGCGCGGCCAGCGAGTTCCCGCGGAGGACCCGTGACAACCCTGTCAACCGTTCCCAGGTGATCGGATTCCGTTTGTGCGGCATGGCACTCGATCCTTTTTGTCCGGGGGTAAAAGATTCTTCTGCTTCGAGCACTTCGGTCCGTTGGAGGTGTCGGAATTCAACCGCCCACCGCTCGATACTTGCACCCACAAGAGCCAGGATGCTCATAAATTCCGCGTGTAGATCGCGTTGCACCACCTGTGTGGCCAGCGGGGCTGGCCGCAGTTTGAGACGGCGGCAAACGAAAGACTCAACCCGCGGCGGCAAGTGCGCGCTGGTGCCCACGGCCCCTGACAATTTACCCACCGCCACAACGTTTCGAGCCCGCTCCAACCGTTCCTGCGCGCGGCCGAATTCGTCATACATGAGGGCCAACTTCAACCCAAACGTTGTCGGCTCGGCGTGAATCCCGTGACTACGGCCAATGCACACGGTGGATGCGTGTTCGCGGGCGCGGCGCTGAATCGCCTCGCGAACTTCCTGGACGTCGGTGATCAAGATATCTGCCGACTGGGTCATTTGGACCGCGAAAGCAGTATCGCCGATGTCACTGCTCGTAAGCCCGAAGTGGAGCCAGCGGCTCGCGCGGTCCTGGATCTTCTCCGCCACGGCCGTCGTGAAACCGATCACGTCATGATTCAAGGTCCGCTCCAACTCCTTGGCGCGGGCGACAAGCCCTTCCATGTCCGCGAAACAGGCGGCGACTCCGGCCTCCATTTTGGCGAAGTCACCCGCGGGAACGATACCTTCCTTTACCAGCGCCTCGCTGGCCAGTAGCTCGATCTGTAGCCAGATCCGGAGCTTGTTTTCGTCGGTCCAAATGGCCCGCATTGCCGGCCGTGAATAGCGTTGAATCATTGCCCTCCATCAAACCGTCGATGGACGGCGGTGGAAACCAGAAATCCGGGCAAAAACGCACCCGGGAATTGGAGCGCGGCCAAGCGCGCGGCCCGGAGGAGCGGGTACTGGGAGAGTCGCGGCGGTCGGGTCCGGCCTTTTGGAGGTGGGCTACTTCAGATCTTCGCCGGTGTCACACGTAGTGAAGACAATTCTTCGATTGCGGACGCTGCGCGTCCGGCTAAAGGTCCTGAAATGAAGAATGCGGTTGAATCCTCTCCGATTCCGTTGCAGGGCGCGCCACTTTGGCCCCTGTCGGTGGCGGCGTATCGTGCGCTGGGGGAAGCGGGCCTGATTCCCAAGAACACCGAACTTCTCTATGGGTTCGTTTACACGAAAATGTCCAAATCCCCCTTCCACAGTTTCCTCGTTCTGCGCCTGCTGCACTTGCTGCGATGCGTTTTACCGCAAACCCACTTGTTGCGTTCGGAACAACCCATCACGTGCCAGGACTCCGAACCCGAGCCGGATATATCTGTCGTGCGCGGAACGGACGGCGATTTTCTTTCCGAGCACCCCCATACTGCCGAGTTCGTTGTGGAAATGTGTGTAACCAGCCATGATTACGACCGCTCGAAACTCGCCGCGTATGCACAGGCCGGGGTGAAGGAATGCTGGTTTTTCCTCGGTCCGGAGAGGCAAATTGAAGTTTTTCGACGACCGAAAGATGGCGAGTTCACCGAGCACTCGATCCATGGGCCGGGTGGCACGCTTACGAGTTCCGCTTTTCCAGAGTTCATCCTGCCCCTGGGTGCGCTTTTCACCCAATGAGTCCTTAGCGCTGCGAGAATCGGAAACTCGTAGTCGATTTCATTTTCTGCCCGGGGCGGACGATGTTCTGCGGGAAACTTGGCTGATTCGGCCAGTCCGGGAAATGCTGCGTCTCCAGGCAGAACCCACCCCATTTCGGATATTGAACTCCGCCGCTGCCGATGATGGTGCCGTCCAGATGAATCGCCGTGTAGAGCTGAACGCCAGGTTCTGTCGTGCGCGCTTCGAGGACTCGGCCCGAACCGGGTTCGTAAACGCGAGCCGCCAGGCCGAGCGAGCCCCCACCGTGATTGAGCACGAAATTATGGTCGTATCCCGGTTGGGTCAAACCCGTTGCGGCATGCCGTTCACCGATGGCGTGGGGCGTTCGAAAATCGAGAGCGGTGCCTGCGACCGACCGCAGTTCGCCGGTGGGAATCAGCCCGGCGTCCACAGCCGTATAGCGATCTGCGTTCAACTCGACCACGTGCTTCAACACATCCCCGGATCCGGCGAGATTGAAGTAGCTGTGGTTGGTGAGATTGACGATGGTCACCCGATCGGTCGTGGCTTCGTAGTCGATGCGCAATTCGTCGTCTGCCGTCAGAGTATAGGTGACGGTCACGGCCAGGGTGCCCGGGTACCCTTCCTCGCCATCCGGGCTGGTGTAGCGGAATGCAACGGCAACGTGATCAGCATGGACGGGTAACGCTTCGCCTTTCCAAACCTTCT
Source organism: Akkermansia muciniphila (assembly GCA_945861565.1). Classification (GTDB taxonomy): domain Bacteria; phylum Verrucomicrobiota; class Verrucomicrobiia; order Limisphaerales; family UBA9464; genus SIBK01. The sequence goes on along the minus strand of CAMAUY010000038.1, from coordinate 8,363 downwards.
TGTCGAACCCTTGCAGCCCGCCGTGAATGTGATTCGAGCCGTTGTTTTTCGCCAGCGTATAGGTCTGTCCGTCCAGGGTAAATCGGCCCTCCTTGATGCGATTGGCAAATCGACCCGTGATCACGCCAAAGAACGGATGTCCCTGCCGGTAACGGGCGAGATTATCAAACCCGAGAACGACGTTGCCGAGCGTACCGCCGCGGTCACGGACCAGGAGTTCCGTCAGGGTGCCACCCAGTTCCATGATCTTGGCGGTGGTGCCGTGGGGGTTGCGGAGTGAAAAGCGGCGGATGGGGGTGCCGTTCGGCAGTGAGCCAAACTGTTCAACGTCGAGTTTCATGGAGGATTTTCCAGTGTTAGCGTCGGGACCGGTGTGGGTGCAGCCCGCGAGTGGAATGGCAAGGCCGCCCAGGGCAATCAAAGCCTGGCGGCGGGAGAATTGGGTTTGTATGACAATGAGTTTGAGCGGCCGGGACGGGATTAAATCTCGATCGCGGCACCGAAGCAAACTCCGTCGTAGGCGGGAGCGCCTTCAGCCGTTGTGCTCGAAGCTGGAAATGAGTTCATCGGGCGTGACGGTTGCGGTGCCGCGTTTCCCAACAACGACGCCGGCAGCATGATTCGCGAAAATGGCCGCCTCCACGGGTGATGCTCCGGCAACGATGGCCAGGGTGAACGCGGCGATCACGGTGTCGCCGGCACCACTGACGTCAAATACTTCCTGAGCGACCGTGGGAATGTGGACAGGGGGTTCGTTGCGTCGGCACAGGAGCAACCCCTGTTCTCCAAGCGTGACCAGCAGGAGGGCAGGTGCCAGGGTGTCGAGGATTCGTTGAGACGCTGTCATCAATGGGCCATCCCGAAGGGGTTGGTCATGTCGGACCGTGTCGGCGATGCCAGCCAGGCCGAATGCCTCGCTGCGGTTTGGTTTGATCAGGGACAGCCCGCGAAGATCCAGATGCGGTGAGGGTTTGGCATCGAAGCTCAGCCATTTCCCCGTCTTTCGGCACAGGGCCTTGAGTGATTCCAGGGCGGCGGGCGTGACACATCCCTTGCTATAATCTGCGACGATGACGCCGTCCGCGGAAGGCAGTGCGCGGGCGATGGCCTTTTGAAGGGTAGCGGCGTCGGGAGTGTCCAGCGGTTGACGGTGCTCGCGGTCGAGACGCGTGATTTGTTGTTGACCCGCGACGATGCGCATTTTGAGCGAGGTGGGGCGAGTCCCGAGTGCGAGCAGTCCCGAACACTCCACGTTCGATTGCTGGAGGAGATCCGTTAGGCGATCCGCCGGGAAGTCCTTTCCGACGGCTCCGAAAAGTCGGGTTTGGATGCCGAGGGCGGAGAGGTTGCGAGCGACATTAGCGGCACCGCCTGGCATCCAACTTTCGCGCTCGAAATCCACGATGGGAACGGGAGCTTCCGGGGAAATGCGGCTGACGCGGCCCCAGACGAAGTGATCGAGCATCACGTCACCGAACACGATCAAGCGGCGCTTGGCGGCATTGCGCAGCAGGGACCGCAGACGAGTATGGGTGTGAGACGGCACGGGCGGTTTGGATATCTGGAACGGGTGACGAGGGCAACACTCGATCGATATTACCGAAGGGGTCGGTCAATAGTAATGATAAGTCATCGCTCTGTTGCTGGGCTGTCCAAACAAGTGACTTGAAAACGTTGAATTTCTGTCTAAATTTCGACGAGATCATGGTTGAGGTTAATTATCCGATAAAAATTGCGGCGAAGCGGAGCGGCTTGAGTCCACATGTCATTCGCATTTGGGAGCGGCGGTACCGGGCGGTACAGCCGGGGCGGACGGGAACGAATCGGCGACGGTATTCGGAAGCCGACGTGGAGCGCCTGCGCATTTTGAATCAAGCGGTTCAGGCCGGACACAGCATTGGCTCGGTGGCTCAGCATCCCACGGAGACATTGCGCGACCTCGTCGCTCGCGATCGGGCTACCGCTCCATCGGCCTCGGGATCAGCGATGAACGGAGGCGGTGCGGAGGGTGTTCCGGGTGCGGGCGATTTTGTGGCGCGGTGTCTTGAACAGATCCGAGCTCTCGACAGCAGGGCGCTTGAGTCGGTACTACGGGATGGGGCGATCACCCTTGGTTCGCAGGGATTATTACATCGGGTGATAGGCCCTTTGGCGCATCGCTTGGGAGACTTGTGGAGGGCTGGCGAGCTGACTGCCGCTCATGAGCATTTTGCGACTGCGGTGCTCCGCACTCATTTGGCCCATGAGGGGTGTGCGTATGGCACCCAAGCGGGAGCACCGAAGATTGTGGTGACGACTCCCGTGGGGCAGATTCACGAACTGGGGGCCTTGTTGGTCGCTGCGGCGTCGGCGAACCTCGGTTGGAATGTGACCTACCTAGGACCGAGTCTCCCGGCGGCGGAGATTGCGGGTGCCGTCCAGCAAGGGAGGGCACGGGCAATCGCCTTGAGCCTCGTTTACCCGGAGGACGACGTGGAGTTGCCGCAGGAGATCCTTCGGCTTCGCGGCCTTCTGGCATCCGAGACGGCCCTTTTCGTTGGTGGGCGGGCGCTTCCCGCCTATCGAAACGCGCTCAATTTCCCGAGAATCGCCTTATTGAACGACCTGCCGGCTCTTGGGCGAGCGCTGGAAGATTTGCGCAAGGAGCCGCCGGGTTCGCGGGTAGCAAGGTTTTCCAATTTCTGAAGAAAGAATGGCTCCAGAGGTAGGACTTGAACCTACAACCCCACGGTTAACAGCCGCGTGCTCTACCATTGAGCTACTCTGGAACAAAGATCCCTGCCGTCCATTTGGTGCGAGCGGCGATTCCACCCCCGTCTGAACGCGGGCGCGCAAAATACCGGGCGGTGCCGCGGCGTCAAAGGTTTTTCGTGAGAATGCCTCTTCCTTGAAGCGATCTCAGGCCGGAGCGAATAAAGAAAACGAGAAGGGGCACGCCGAAGAACAGACTTCGTTCGCAGCTCTTTCTCCGGTTCAAGCCTGGGTCGCGCCTCGATCGGCTTGGTCACCCACGGGTCACGGTATTTTGAAGGCTGCCTTGAGCGTGCCATGGTCGGTTCCTACTGACATTCCGGGCCCGATACCGTTTCGCTGGAACCAGCCGGGATCGGTTTCGAGGACGAACTGGATGTTCGCGGCCTTCGCCGGCACGGGGGTGATGTCCTGGGCCTTCAAGTGGACAATTTCCTGAATCACTCCGTCTGAGTCCATGTAAGCCACCGCAATGTCAAAACCCACGTTCTTCATGTAGAACGCCGGCTGGTGGGGACGTGCGAAAAGAAACAGCATGCCCTCATCGGGCCCAATCCCCGGACGAAACATGAGCCCCGTGGAGATTTCGGTGACGCTACGGCAAACCTCGGCCGCAATGGATTTGGTTCCAACCCAGAGCTTGACCACGGGGAGTTTGGGTTGGGCCCGGTCGAGGTGAGAGGTCGAATTCTCCCGGGAAGCCTCCACGCGCTGTGGCGGGGGGGGTGTTGAAGCGGGGCCGGGCGAGGGCGTCAGGGGCCGTCCGCAGCCGGCAAATGTAGCCGTCAGTACTCCCACCAATCCCAGATCACGAGCGAGACAAACCCAATGCATGATGGCAAGGTGCAGTTTTCAGCCGGTTAGATCCAAGCGAGAAAACTGCCCCGAGCGGCCGGAGTCCTGGGAGAGAAAGGAAAGACACGCGGCCCAGCCATTCAACAAATTGGACGTCAGCTCTGGCTGAGCCGCTTGACCGGAGCATCGTGAAACATGCGGTGCGCTTCATCGAGGATCGCTGGGAGTTGCGGCGCAAACGGGCTGTCAGCGAGCACTGGCGTCACGGTTTTGAGATCAAGCTTTCCGACGTGTTCGCCCGGGAACCAGTGGTCCGCATTCCCCAGCAGGTTGTATCGGAATCGCGCCCAGTCGTGCAGCTCCAACGGCTTCGCGTAGGTCCAGATTCGGAGGATTTCAGCGACGTTTACTTCGCCGGGGATATCGACATAATTAGGAATTCCGGCAAACCAACGGCGACACCAATCGACGCCCAAGACGCGGTCCATTTCCTCCCGCAATCGACGGTCAATCGGCGCGATGGTCTCGGCTGCGGTTTCGTAGTGTGCGAGTCCGGCGAGATGTTCATCGAAATCGGACGGCCGTGCGGCACCGAGGGAGAGGGTGTGGACTTCCGGTCTCGCGAGGCAGTACAGATCGTTAAACTGCATCGGCGTCAACGGCGCGCACAACCCCCGCATCTTCGGCACCGGCAGGTAGAGCTTTCCGCCTTTGTCGTTCGGGCTGATGACAAACACGCCCATGTCTCGCTGGGCGGCCTCCGCGACGCACGTTCGGTTCAGGTCGTTGACGAAGTACCAGTGAAGATTCACGTAGTCGAATACGTCACTGCGAATCGCCTCGGAAATCAGGTTTGGCGTGGCGTGGGTACTGAATCCGATGAACCGGGCACGGCCCTCGCGTTGCAATTGGCGGGCGGCGTCGACACAGCCGCCCGGGCGCAGGGACCAGTCTAAAAGTTCGCGGTTATTGATCCCATGCAGGGACAATAGGTCGACGTGGTCGAGATCCAGATTGCGCAGGGAAGTTTCGAACACGTCGAGAAATGCCCGCGCCGTCGCTTGGGGTGCGACCTTCGTTTGCACGATGAGTTTTGAGCGCGGGAATTGCTTCAGGACGGGGCCGAGTTGCATTTCGGAGGAACCGTAGCCCCGGGCGGTTTCGATATGATTGATTCCCAGTTCCACCGACCGGTGGATGATCTTCTCGACATTGGCCTGATTCCCCTCGCCGGAATCCTTCGGAACCTCCGACCAGGGGATGTCCGACCACGACTTCTGATAGCGCATGCCACCGCATGAAAAGACGGGCATGGTGAGGTTTGTCCGACCGAAACGACGATATCGCATGGGAGGTAGTGGCTGCATCGGCGGACAGAATGGGCAAGAATTCACTCCGCAGCAATGGCGGTGCGGGATTTGTCCTTGGCAGGACCGGACTTCGGTGGCTTAACTGCTGGATACCCAGCGGCATCCAGCCGTTATCGGAATGATTCAGGTGGCGTATGCTTAAAATATCTGGAAAAGGTTCGGTGACCACGTGCGACGGTTTGACTCGGCGGGATTTTCTCGAAGTGGGTTCGCTCGCTGCCTTGGGCCTCTCGCTCACGCGATTTAACCAACTCCAGGCGGCGGCTTCGGCGGCGGGGAAGGATGATGATGGCAAATCGTGCATCATGATCTTCAACCTGGGAGCTCCCTCCCAGATCGACCTATTTGATTTAAAGCCCGATGCCCCGCGTGAGATTCGGGGACCTTTCCGCCCGATTTCGACGCGTGGCGACTTTCAGATCTCTGAATTGCTTCCCTTGCACGCAAAGCTGGGTGACAAGTTTTCCCTGGTGCGGACCGTTTATCACACGGCTGCCGCCGTCCATGACACCGGTCATCAGTTGCTCCAGACCGGCCGCTTGTTCACCGGGGGAAACAATACGCCCCACGCGGGTTGTGCGTTGGAGTTTCTCAAGGGGCGTCGGAACGAACTGCCGGCCCATATTATCCTCCCCGAACCGATGGGCAACACCGGAGGTGGCATGCCCCACGGTCAAGACGCGGGATTCCTGGGCAAGGCGTATGACCCCTATTCGGTGATGGCGGATCCTTCGAAGCCGGATTTCAAAGTGCCGGACCTTTTGCCACCCACGGATCTGGGCGAAGTGCGGCTTGAGCGGCGGAAACAATTGCGAGCCGTGGTTGAGGGGGCGATTAGCCAATTTGAAGCGAGTGATACGGCCCGAATGATGGATGCCAATTTTGCGTCCGCCTATCGGCTGATGACGAGTGCTCGCGCCCGGGAGGCATTCGATCTGTCCAAGGAACCGCAGAAGGTTCGAGAACGGTATGGCATGACCCGTTTCGGCCAGAGTTGCCTGCTGGCCCGGCGCCTCGTCGAGGCCGGAGTCCGGTTTGTCACGATCAATACCTTCATCACCGTGTTTGATGAAATCACCTGGGACATCCACGGATCGAAGCCGTTCACCAGCATTGCCGGCATGAAGGAGATCGTCTGCCCGATGTACGACCAGGGATATAGCGCTTTGATCGAGGATCTCGTGCAGCGCGGGCTATTGGACAAGACGCTGGTTTGCAATCTCGCCGAATTTGGCCGGACTCCCAAGATCAATCCGACTGGGGGGCGTGACCACTGGCCCGCGTGCTGGACGGTCTACTTCGCCGGTGCCGGGGTCAAGGGTGGTCGCGTCGTGGGCAAGTCCGACGAAGTCGCCGGGTATCCGGCCGAGCGTCCCGTGCAGCCGTCGGAAGTCGTCGCGACTATTTATCATGCCTTGGGACTGGACCTGGAAACGACGCTGCCTGGGCCGAATTCACGGCCATTCCCTCTGGTAGATTTTGGCATCCAACCGATCCGCGAGTTGTTCAGTTGAAGGCCGGGTGCTCCATCCATTGAGATTGGTCCTGCGCGGGAACGAAACCCTTGTTCGAGTTAGTTACCAGTACCCCTTCAGTTCATGAAGAAGGAAACTTTTCAAAAAATGGACGTGAGTTGTTACCGTGAACCTGGGAGCGCTGGCATCTTGCCGGCGCAAGGAGATTGGCCATTCCGGGAATACAAAATGGACGCGCTACTAACAGCTGAGGCGTACTCCGGAGGCGCGGAGCGCCGTCAGATCGTAGCCCATGGCGTCAGCCGTGGGTTCCCCGGTGCGCCGCACGCAAGCCCCGGAGGGGCGACAGAGAATTTGGCACAAGCCGCACTCCTCCAGCTCTGTCGCCCCTGCCGGGGCTTGCGTTTTGTTCAAACGTCAAACCCACGGCTCGCGCCGTGGGCTACGGTCTGCCGCCGCTCCGCGGCTTTTCTAAATGCCGATTGTCCATCGGGGACACACCCACCAGAAAATGGCCAATCTCCAGTCGCCGGCAGGATCCCGGCGCCACTCGGGAGTCGGTTCATGCGTCGCGTGTCGTGGCTGGGGCAGTGTCTTAATTATGGGGCCATACTCTGGATGTTGATGGCTACCACCGTGGCAGCGGACGTCCAACCGGTTCACGAGGTCGCTATCCCGCTCTTTCGCAATCATGTGCAATCCGTGTTGACCAAGGCCGGCTGCAATCAAGGAGCCTGTCACGGAGCCGCTGCGGGCAAGAACGGGTTTGTCCTTAGTTTGCGAGGTTATAATGATGAGGTCGATTGGACGACGATTACCCGAGGGGCCATCGGACGACGATTGGTATTGTCGGATCCCGGACGCAGTCTGCTGCTGACCAAACCCACTGGGGCGGTCCCGCACAAAGGGGGCAAGCGGTTCGAGGTCGACTCTCCGGAGTACCGGGTACTGGCCCGCTGGATTGCCAATGCCGCGCCCGGTCCGCAGGAATCGGATCCCCGGCTCGAGCGGTTGGAAATCTTGCCTCCACAGGTCGTGTTGAAGCCGGGAGCCATCCAACAATTCACTGTCCATGGACATTTTTCGGATGGCCGCGTCGAGGACGTCACGCGTTGGGCGAAGTACACGTCAGCAAACGAAGGAGTGGCCAATGTCGGTGAGACGGGAATGGCCAGGGTCGTCGGGTACGGCGAAGGCGCTGTGAGTGCCTGGTATTTGAGCCGCCTAGTCAGTGCCATCATCACGTCGCCCTATCCGAATGAACTGGCCGCCGACGCTTTGGCCTCGGCGCCAAAGCGCAATTTCATCGATGATCAGGTGAATGAAAAACTGGTGCGATTGCGGCTGCCGCCGAGTCCTCGCTCGCGCGACGGGGAGTTCCTCCGCCGGGCTTTCCTCGACACCATCGGCGTGCTGCCGACGCCGGACGAAGTCCGCGATTTTCTGGCCGCTCCCGCGGGCGTGGCAAAGCGGGATGCCTTGATCGAGAGACTTCTCGGCCGGCCGGAGTTCGTCGACTACTGGACTTACAAATGGAGCGACCTCTTGCTCATCAATAGTTCCAAGCTCCCGACCCGCGCGGCCCGGACCTATTACGCATGGCTTCGAAGGGCGGTCGAGGCAAACCAACCCTGGGATGCGCTCGTCCGGGATCTGATCACCGCCCAGGGCAGCAGCCTCGAAAACGGAGCGGTCAACTTCTTCGTCCTTCATGATGATCCGCGATTGATGGCGGAAACCGCCACGCAGGCGTTCCTAGGAATGAGCGTGGGATGCGCCAAGTGCCACAATCATCCCATGGAAAAATGGACGAATGACGACTACTACGCCCTGGCGAATCTCTTCTCGCGTGTTCGAACAAAGAATGGTGACAGTGAAGGAGAACGAGTTGTGGCGTCGTCGCCGGTCGGGGAGTTGATCCAGCCGCGCACCGGCAAGCCTCAGCGGCCCCGACCGCTGGATGGTAAGCCGC
>CAMAUY010000037.1 GCA_945861565.1 Akkermansia muciniphila | reverse complement strand
GGCCGAGCTTTCCAGCAGCAGGCAGGCGAGCGGCGGCGACGAGCTTTGAGCCTACAGCTCGCGTCGCTGCCGGTCGCCACGCGTAACGGACTCGCCTGCCTGCTGCTGGAAAGCGTCATTTTCACCCACAAATTATCCGGAAGAGCCGGTTTCCTGAAGTCAGCGTGTCGGAATGCCTGACTCATCCTTTCGCCGTACGATCCCATAAAGAACGCTGGCCCAGAATTAAGGATAAAGCCTGGCAGCGCGTTTGATTGGGTGTGAGACAAAAGCCTGAGCCTCAGCCGGCATTCTCGTCAGTAGTGATAGCGTCATTGCGCAATTAGCAAATTCCCATCGACGGCCTTGTAGACCAGACGGTGCTCGCCGGTGATGCGCCGGGACCAATATCCCGCCAAGGCGCGTGACGTTGCTCACCCATGATCGAAAACCGCTAATAAACGCGAATCGACGCGAATCCGGGCGGCGGTGCGGGATCCATTGGCGGTTGACCGCACGTTCCACAGGTCTGTCGGAAAGTCCTCATTCCAACAACTTCAGGATGAGCCCAAGAGCTCTTGCGCCAAATGTCTGCTTGAATGCGAATCACGGTCTTTGATTCCATGCCTCGCCATGGTGCGACGCTTCTCTCGTTCAGTTTGGCTTTTTCGAAGGGCTGAATTTCCGTCCAACGGGCTTCGATCCAGTATCGCCACCCGACGGCTCCCAGCAGTCGTACTCCTCGCGCTCGCGGCGTTCCTTCTGACCCCGCGGCTTCACGCTACGCTTTTGATTTACTCGATATCTCCTCGACGGCTCAGGGCGTCCGCATCGAGTGTGTTGCCAATACCAATTTCTATCACGTCCTTGTTGAAGGGGATGCCGTTTCGCGCATTGACGCGCCGGTCGAGGTCCATCGTCCCCTGCCCGGTCGCGATTCGTTCCTCCGCCCCTTTTCTCCCGGCAACAAGGCGACATTTTATCGTGTCCACCGGTACCACGCGCTCCTGCCGGGCGACCAGGATCGCGACGGCATGGACGATCTTTTCGAAGTCACTTACTCCCCGACCCTGAATCCCCTCGATTCGTCGGATGCCGGACTGGATTCAGACGGGGATGGGATTCGGAATCGCGAGGAAGCGGTGCGCAAGACGAATCCAATCCAGGCCAATCCGGGCGTTGTCCTCGAGTCGTCTCCGGCCGAGGGCGAATACGGCGTCGCGGTCACCCGCGAAGCCATATTCCGATTAAGCAAACCTCTCGAAGCCGGAGCCCAGGTAACGGCCGCAAAACTCTCTGCCCAGGTCGGCGCCCGGACGTTGCTATCGCGGACCCACGTCTCCAACGATCGAAAAACGATTACCCTCTTCTTCCCCTTCGAAAACCTTCCCGCCAGCGAGGTGATCACAGTTCGCCTGACGGGTGATGGCCTCAAGGTCCAGGGCGGAACCGACCTCGATGCGAATGATGACGGAAAGCCCGGTGGCGTTCGGACGCTGACCTTCCAAACTCTCGGAATTTCCGAGGATCCGACAACCGGTATCGCCGGCGTCGTCTACGATTCGGAGAAGCGAAACGGCACGAATGTGCCGTTGGCGGGGGTAACCATCACCGTGGACGGGGCCGAGGAAACGTTGCGTGCCACGACCGATTCCCGCGGACGCTTTACGCTGGTCCCCTGCCCGATCGGTCGCTTTTTCGTCCACGTTGATGGCCGAACGTCTGTCCGCAGCACCTATCCCGATGGCGATTTCTATCCGTATATCGGCAAGGCGTGGACGGCGCTCGCGGGCACTCGCAAAAACCTTGCAACTCCGACCGGTGAGATCTTTCTGCCGCTGATTCGCAAGGGGACATTGAAGGTCGTTTCGAGCCTGCAGCCAACCACGATCGGATTTCCCCAAGAGGTTTTGCAGGGGAATCCATCGCTGGCGGGGGTCTCGATCACGGTTCCGCCTAATTCACTTTTTAGCGACAATGGAAACCCGGGTGGCCGAGTGGGTATCGCGCCTGTGCCGCCGGATCGCCTTCCCGAGCCTCTCCAAGGTGGCCAGCAATTTCCCCTGGTCATCACCGTTCAAACGGATGGCGCGTCCAATTTTGATCAGCCGGTCCCAGTCCAGTTCCCCAATTTGCCGGACCCAATGTCCGGGAAGAAACTGCTCCCCGGCGAAAAATCCGCCCTCTGGAGCTTTAACCACGATACCGGACGATGGGAGATGCAGGGAAGCGTCACGGTCTCCATTGACGGGCAGTTTCTCGTGTCCGACCCGGGTGTGGGAATTCGCCAGCCAGGCTGGCATTCAACCAGCCCCGGATCGCCGCCCGGACCACCTCCGAATCCGCCCCCGGCGCCTCCTGAAGACGAGACACCGTGTCCAGGGGAGGATGCTTTCCCGCAGGTCTGGGACTTGTGCGTGGAGATTACCAAATGCGCGGTCAACTTGTCGCGTTCTGCCAAGGAATTGGGTGGCGCAGTCGAGATTATCGAGGGTGCCGGAACGATGGTGAAGGCGGCAATCGACATGTACACCGCTGGGCAGCAGGCCAAGACGAATATCGTCGCTCTCGCCAAGCCCATTATCGATTCGGTCCGCGGACAGAAGGAAATCGCCCAAGGTATCCTGGATGTCGCCAACGGCGGAAACCCGGCATCCGTCGCCATTGACGCCGTCAACTGTATCCTCGGACTGGCTAACAGCGGTGCAGCACTGGCCTGCGCGCTCGACTGCCGGTCGACAGATCCCGACTGCGTGGCGTTCGCCAGCCTGATGAACACCCTGGGTTGGATTTCGGGTGTCACCGAGCTGATCGTGACTGGACAAGGGGCTCTCGATGGATTGTGCCTCGCACTCGACGGGATTTCCGTGCTCCTCGGATTTCCGATCCCGGCGAATGCAACCGACGCCGTTCCTCTGGAATCGCGGCCCGGTCGACTCGCGGCGCCGCCGCCCGGGTATCTCGCCCTGTCCGAGAAGTTGCTAAACGAAGCCGTCGCCTTCCAGACGGAATGGAGCAATCGTTTGGTATTCGTCAACCTCGCCGAGTCCAGCATCGGCCCGGCACTGGAGAAACTCTCGCGGGATGTCTGGCGTTCGGGTGCATTCATCGGTGGCCTCGTCGACGTTACCGGATCCGATAGCTCCGTTTTTCGAAGCCGGATCGGACAGGATGGCGTTCTTCCCCTCCCGGTCGCGATGAACGGTGTGACCTACTCCGTTCGCATCTATGAAATCTCGCAAAAGCTAAACGCGGCCTGTCAGTACGTCGGCCCTGTGCCAGGAACCCCATTCACCGTGCCAACACCCATCCCGGGGTCGGTCCCAGACGCCGACAACTCCAAAGACTCCGACAAGGATGACCTGCCCGACTACGCGGAATCGATTGCTGGCACAAATCCCAACAAAGCAGACACCGATGACGATGGCATCAATGACATCAGTGAGCTGACGAGCGGCACCGATCCATTGTCCGCTATAAACGTAAGCGCCGGAAGCTTGCTCCGCATCGCTTCGATCGATACGACGGGTGACGCCCGCGGCATTGCAACGCTGGGCTCGCTCGCCCTCGTGGCCGACGGCCCGGCCGGGCTCAGCGTACTCTCCATTTCAAACGTGACGGCACCGGTCCTCCTCGGGCGGCTCGACACAGATGGCTTTGCCTGGAGCGTGGCGGGGGAAGGGACCCTGTGCGCGATCGCCGACGACACCAACGGCATCGTGATCGTCGACCTGTCGAATCCCTCGACTCCGATGCGTCGCCAGGTCATCGCAACAACGGATCCGGTGCGAGTCATTGCGGCGAGAGACGGGTACGCGTACGCCGGCATCGGTCCAAATATCGGGATGATCGATCTGTCCAAGGGCGCGCTCGTTCAGAAGATCCCGGTGTCCGCGCCCGTCGATGGATTGGCATTCTCCGGAAATTATCTTGTGTGCCTCACGGAAGGCACGCTCGAAGTCCGAGACCTGATGCGACCCAGCGTGCCGCTGACGGGTGTGCTTCCGCTATCCTTCCAGACTTTCCCGACCTTCAACTCGTCACCGCGTCGCTCGTTGAACGTCAGCGGTACGCTCGCCTACGTGGGCTACCAAATGGGTTACTTTGTAGTGGACCTATCAAACCCGGCAACGCCGCGAATCATCGGACAACCTCCCATCGCGCAATCCACCACCCACTCAATCCGGGCAGCCGCCGACAACACCCTGCTCACCCTCACCAGCTTCGGAGGCAATCTAACACCCGCGTTCACCACCTACGATTCCTCAAGGCCGACCGACACCGCCGCCTTTCTGTCAACCATTCCGACCGGCGGTGAAGGACGCGCCGTCACCGAGTACCGGGGAGTTGCGCTGATCGCATCGGGCACGGCTGGTTTAGGCGTATTTCGCTTTGCGAATTCAGATGACGACAATGGGCTGGAAGTGGCGTTGACGTTGAATCCGCCATCCTCGATTGAGTCAGGGCGGACGCTCCGACTCATCCCCGAATTTACCGCCACTCGCAGGATTTCTCGCGTGGAGCTCGTTGCCGACGGAGCGGTTATGGCCACTGCGAACGGCTGGCCTTTCGAGCTCTCGTGGCCGGTTCCCCTTGTAGCGTCGAGTCGCACCGTGCAACTGAGCGCCGTCGCCTACGGATTCGGAGCAAACTCCGGATCCAGCGTGGCGAAATCCATGACGATTCTGCCGCCGGCCACCCAACCGCTCATCGTGGGCGAAAGTCCTCTGCCCGGTTCAACCCAGTCGGTCGTGCGGCGGTGGACAATTCACTTCGGGGTTGAACTCGACGCCAGCCGCGTGACGGCATCGGAGATATCGCTCAAATCGCCGGGCGCCGACGGCGTTGCCGGGACGGGCGACGATTTCATTGCGCATCCGGGCAGTGTTCGATTGCTGCCGGGCGGCAGGATGCTCGAATTGCAAGCGCTTGGGTTCCTTCCGGCCGGACCCCTCGAACTCGAATTGAGTTCAACGATTCTGGCAGCGCCTGGCGGTCCACCGCCAGCGAATCCACTCGTTCGGAGGATCCACATTGAACAGGCATCGCCAACCATCCGCTGGATCGCACAACAAGATGGCGCCTGGGAAAATCCGGCGAATTGGAACCCGAGTCGCGTTCCAGGGCCGGACGATGTCGTGCTGGCTGACGTTCCGGGTGCCTCGGTGACAATCTCCCTTGGAGCCGCCGCCGATTTTGTCCAGGTGAAATCATTGATCTGTCGTGAAAATCTCGATCTTAGCGGCGGTACTCTGACGTTCGCCGGCCTCCATCAGTCCCTCATCGAGGGAGTCGTTACCACCTCGGGCGACACGAAGCTCCAGGCGATCCGCGGCGCAATGGTCGCGATGCCCGGATTGACCGGAGGGGGCGGGAGCTTTATCGCGGGCGATGGTGGACGATTTGTTATCGACCCGACGGAAGGCGAGTTTGATCTCTCGCAATGGACCCAGCCCGTTCTGACCGCCACGGTAAGCCTGGATGCGCGCCCGGGTTCTCGAATCTCTGCGCCGCGACTCCAGCATCCCGGTGCCAGTGCGGGCAACGGGGCAGTCCTCGCGATCCTGGCGACGGGAGGCATCATCAACCTCGACTCGATGGGCCCCACTCTCGAGCAGTATGTGGACATCCGGGCGTCCGAATCGGGGGTCGTCTTCCTGCCGCAACTGAAAATATTGAACGGTGTCAGGATCCGCACAAGTCTGGTCTCATTACAGGCTGGTGGCCGCCTCGAAACGCCGGAATTAACTTCCGTTTCCCAGCTTCGAGCCTTCGTCGTGGGTGCCGAAGCCGAATGGGTCGCTCCGAAGTGGGCGCAGAGTATCGATGCCGAGCTCCAAGTCGAAGGGGGCGTCCGAGAGTACAATTTCAACTCGTTCGCCAACACCACGTTTCTCGCGAAGGCCAACGCCGTCGTAACACTTCCCGCCCTGCAGGAGATCACCGGGCCGGGCGGCGTCACGGTGGATACCCGAAGCCGGGCGAGCCTTCCCGCGCTCCAGAAAATCACCGGACCGTTTTCCGGAATCTTCCCGGCAAGTTTCAATCTTCGCGCCACATCGGGCAGCCGCCTCGATCTACCCGGCATCTCCGCATCACCCGCCGGACGGATCGTGATTTCTGCCGATGGATCTAACAGCTGGGTCAACCTGCCGGCGCTCACTCGCCTTGACGGTCCGGCAGCGGGCTCGTCGCCCGGAGCCGTCACTGCCGGCAGCGGCGGCGTGGTGAATATTCCCAACCTCGTCTCCCTCTCCGGCACCGTCACGACGTTCACCTCGACCGGTCAGGTCCGTTTTTCCTCGGGCCTGATTGACGTCGGACCGGGGGGACACATCATCCTCGACGATTCGGGCCAACTGGTGACGGGCCCCATCACTCTCGGAGAAGGCGGCATCCTCAGCGGCGTCGGAACGTTGCACAATTCGCTCGTGAATGGAGGTGTGGTCCAACCCGACCGTCCCAATGTCGCGGGACGTATTGTTATCGCGGGCAATTATGCGCAAACCTCGAACGGTCGGATCGAAGTCGATTTGCGCGGGGTCAACCCGGGCCAGTTTGACGTGATTGAAATTACGGGGAGCGCGTCCCTGGCCGGGACGTTGGCAGCTTTCCCGGGCGGAGGATTGAACTACGCGCCTGGCCAGCGATTCGCCATAATGAAGTTCGCCGGACAGACTGGGAATTTTACGGCGTTCACCGGAATGACGCAGGGAGCGGTGACTCTTCAGCCGACGCTATCGTCCGTGGGATTTGAATTGGTCGCGCCGTAGTCGCGTTCTGGCAGCACGACCACGGAATCGCAGGGCGAAATGCCCATCGGGTAGATCGCAATTCCTGGCTAGAGACTGACAAGAAAGGACAAGTCGATGGCACAGGGTTGGGTAAATCTGTCGCGTCATGTTGAAAGCGACGAGGCCGGTTAAGAGGCGTGCGAGCACCGCCTTCTCAGGTCTTTTGCTGCTGATTGCAACGTTGAGGGCGCTGGGCGCAGACCCGGAAGGGACGCGCCCCGTCGAGGGTGCAACCGCCACGAACACAACCCTTCACTCCGTGGTCATCCGACGCCCTACCGGCACGCCGAAGGTCGCGAGCGGGTTGACGAATTTCATCGGCCAGCCGGTCATGGTGTCGTGCAGTTCGTGTCATACCACCACGACGGCGGATCTCGACACCCGCACGACGGCGGATCTCGACCAGTTTCACCAGGGGCTGAAATATGTTCACGGGAACCTCACCTGCCTCAGCTGTCACAACGCCAAGAACTACGACACGTTGCGCATGGCCGACTCGCGGTCGGTGGAATTTACCGACGTGATGACGTTGTGCTCGCAGTGTCACGGATCCCAACGGCGCGATTACGGCATGGGCTTGCACGGCGGCATGAATGGCCATTGGGACCTGACCAAGGGCGGACGGACGCGTAATACCTGCATCAACTGCCACGACCCGCATGCGCCGGCGTTCCCTCTGGTCATGCCGGTGTTCTCGCCGCGCGATCGCATTTCGGTGCCGATAAAACCACCCGCCAAGCCGGCCAAACACTGACCCTCGTGCAACCCATGGACCCCAACGCCGATCCTCAGAAATCCAGAGGCCTCTCTCGTCGCACCGCACTCAAAGGGGTGGGAGCGATGTTGGGGGCGGCGGCGTTCGCCAGGGCGATCGCGCCGTTGACCGAATGGACGCGAGACATTTCCGCCGAGGAGTTCGTGCAGAAGCACTACAAAGAGCTTTCCCCGATTGACCTCGAAATCATCCTGCACCGACTCGAAAAGGACACCAAGAAGCAATACGGCGCCGACGTGACAATTAAGGATTACAAGCCACAGCAAGGCGTGAAGTTCGGCTACGCGCTCAATCTCAGCATCTGCAATGGCTGCCGCAAATGTGCCGAGGCATGTCACATCGAGAACAATCACGACCGGCCTTCACACCAATCCTACATTCGTGTCTTCGAGATGAGCAAAGGCTCGATGAACCTGGAAAAGGGCAACGCCCATTACGATCATCCCGTGCCGCAGCCGGACAAGTTCTACATGCCGGTGCAATGCCAGCAGTGCGAGCATCCACCGTGCGTCGATGTCTGCCCGGTCGAGGCGACCTGGAAGGAACCGGATGGCATCGTGGTAGTGGATTACAACTGGTGCATCGGCTGCCGCTATTGTGAAGCGGCATGCCCGTATCACGCGCGGCGGTTCAACTGGACGAAACCGCAGATTCCGGCCGTCGAGATCAACCCGAACCAATCCTATCTCAGCAATCGGATTCGCCCGCAAGGCGTGATGGAGAAGTGTCACTTCTGTCTGCACCGCACGCGCAACGGCCGCCTGCCGGCCTGCCTCGAAGCGTGCCCCACGGGCGCGCGCGTTTTCGGCAACCTGCTCGATCCCAAGTCCGAAGTCCGGCAGGTCCTCGCGCACAAGCGGGTGTTCGTGCTGAAGGAGGATTTGGGCCTCAAGCCGCAGTTCTTCTACTTCTTCGACGTGTAAGCCGCGATGAACCTATCCACGACCCACACCGGTTCCGCCGCTCCCGCCATTCCACACTGGCGCAACTACCCGCGCTTTATAGGGAATGCGCTGCTCGACTCGGTCGAGGGAACCTGGGTTTTTTATATCTGGATGACCTTTCTCACCGCCATCTTCCTGGTGGGCGCAAATGCCTGGGCCGTGCAGGTGCGTGACGGAATGCACCTCACCAACATGAGCGACCACGTCTCGTGGGCGCTTTACATCGCGAACTTCACCTTCCTCGTCGGCCTCGCCGCAGGCGGCGTGATGATGGTCATCCCGGCGTATCTTTATCACGATGAGGAAATGCATGACATCGTGATCGTCGGCGAGTTGCTCGCCATCGCCGCCATCATTATGGCCCTGATGTTTGTCGTGTGTGACCTCGGCCGACCGGACCGTTTCTGGCATCTCATCCCAGGCCTCGGCCGGTTCAACTTCCCCGTCTCGATGCTCACCTGGGACGTGATCGTGTTGAACGGCTATCTCATGATCAACCTCCACATCTGCGGCTACCTGCTCTACATGCGCTTCCTCGGGCAGCGGCCGAACCCGAAATGGTATGTGCCCTTCGTCTTTCTCTCGATCCTCTGGGCCATCTCGATTCATACCGTCACGGCGTTTCTCTATTGCGGGCTGGGCAGTCGGCCTTTCTGGAACACCGCCCTCCTGGCCCCACGGTTTCTTACCTCCGCCTTCGTTTCGGGCCCGGCGTTCATCATCATCGCCATTCAGGTGATTCGCCGCGCCATTGGGGGCACGTTCGGCGACGGCCCCATCCGCACGCTGGTGAACATCATGCGCGTAACCATCCTTATCAATCTGCTGATGGTCGGGTCCGAGGTCTTCGTCGAGTTCTACACCGGCGGCACGCACACCTCGGCAGCACACTATCTTTACTTCGGCCTGCACGGCCAGAACGCACTCGTGCCGTGGATCTGGTCGTCCGTGGCCATGACGGTCTTCGCTGCGATCCTGTTGCTGAATCCCAATGTGTTCGGTCGCCCATGGCGGATGAACCTCGCGTGCGTGCTTGCGTTCATCGGCATCTGGATCGAGAAGGGCATGGGCATGGTTATCCCCGGTTTTGTTCCCTCGGTGTTGCACGAAGTGGTGGAATACTCACCCAGCCTGCTCGAATGGAAGATCATGGCCGGAATCTGGGCGTTGGGGCTGATGCTCTATACGCTGGCCATCAAGATTGCGATCAACGTCTTCCGCCGCTCGCCCCTCGCCGCAATGGCGGATGCCAAACAGGCCCACACCCAACCCCTTGCCTCCTGACATGATCACCAGCGGACTTGTCCTCACTCTCAGCCGGGATGGCGCGCTCACCTCGGACGCCATCGCGACGCTGGGTGCACGTTCCGAGATTACTCCCGGCGAGCGTTACGGCCGGTGGCTACCGGTCGCGATGGAAGCGCACGACGACGCCGCCAGCCGCGACCTACACGACTGGCTTCAAAGCCTGCCAGGCGTCGAGTACGTCGATGTGGTATCTGTGAATTTTGATGAAGATGAAGTCGCCCAATCCTCGATTGCCCATTCTGCCGAGGCTCCCCGCCATGAATGCCATGAACATTGATCGAAGAAGCTTCGTAATACTCTCCGCCCTGGCCGCCGCCAGCGCGGTGGCAGGGAGGCGTGCCGACGCCGCGACGCCCGCCCAATCGATTGCCGCCACCGGCGGCCCCGACGGAATCGCATGGGACAAGGCGCCGTGTCGGTTCTGCGGCACGGGCTGTCATGTCCGAGTGGGTGTAAAGGACGGCAAGGTCGTCGCAATTCAAGGTGACCCACTCGCCGACGTGAACAAAGGCCTGCTCTGCGTGAAGGGGTATCACGTCGGTCTCGCACTTTACGGTAAGGACCGGCTGACCAGACCGTTGCTGCGCAAGAACGGCAGGCTCGAACCGATTTCCTGGGATGAAGCGATTGAAGTCATCGCGCAGCGAGTGATGGCAGCGCCCGAGAAATTCGCCATTTACGGCTCAGGCCAATGGACGATCCCCGAAGGCTACGTCGCAAACAAGCTGATGAAAGGCGGCCTCTCGAACAACCACATCGACCCAAACGCCCGACTCTGCATGGCTAGCGCAGTCACAGGCTTTCTCTCGACCTTCGGGGTGGATGAACCGGCCGGTTGCTACGAAGACCTCGACAAATGCGACGTGCTCATCCTTTGGGGTAACAACATGGCCGAAATGCACCCAGTGCTCTTCAGCCGCGTCATCGATCGACGTTCCCAGGGTGAGAAGGTGACCCTCATCGACATCGGTACGCGCCGCACGCGCACGACGGAGTACTCCGATCACTATCTGGAATTCAAACCGCAGAGCGACCTCGCGATCATGAACGGCATCGCGCATCTGCTGATTAAGAACGGCACCTACGACGCGAGATTCGTCGAGCGCTTCTGTAATTTCCGCCAGGCGCCGAAGGACCCGGGATCCACCCCGACCGCTCCGCTCAACGGCGACGCGATGACTTTCGAAGCCTACAAGGTCGCGCTCGCTCCGTACACGCCCGAGCACGTCGAAAAGATCTCGGGAGTGCCGGCGGCAAAAATCCGTCTGCTCGGCGAATTGTTCGGACGGAGGGACCTCCGCATTACAAGCGTCTGGTGCATGGGCTTCAATCAACATTCGCGCGGCACGAATGCGAATCGTCTCTGCCACGGCATTCATTTGCTCAGTGGCCATTTCGGCAAACCCGGCGACGCGCCCACGTCCCTCACCGGCCAGCCCAGTGCCTGCGGGACCGCGCGCGAAGTCGGCACGCTCTGCCATTTCCTGCCGGGCGGGCGGGTCGTTGCGAATCCCGAGCATCGCAGGGAATCCGAGAAGTTCTGGAACCTGCCCGAGGGCCGCATCAATCCAAAAATGGGCCATCACACCGTCCTGATGTTCGAGAAGTTCTGCACCCCTACCGCGAAGGGCGGCGACATCGGCACCCTCTGGGTACAGGTGACGAATCCCGGCCAATCTCTGCCGAATCTGCACAAGCTCTTCAAGGCGAAGAAAGGTCTGGAAGACAAGTTCCTCATTGTCTCCGACGTTTATCACACAGCGTCCACCGAACTGGCCGACCTCGTGTTGCCGTCGGCGATGTGGGTGGAAAAAAACGGCATGTTTGGCAATTCCGAACGCCGCACGCAGCAGTGGTTCAAGATGGTCAATCCGCCGGGCGACGCCCGCGATGATTGCTGGCAGACGATTGCCGTGGCCCGGAAACTCTTCGAGCGGGGCCATCCCGGTTTGAAGGACAAGGACGGTAAGTTCCTCTTCACGATCAAGAACGACGCGGGTCAGGAGGTGCCCGCCTGGGATTGGAAACATTACTACGACGTCAATGTGGACAAGGCACTCTTCGAGGAATACCGCGCCTTCAGCCGCGACAAGCACAAGGACCTCGCGCCCTACGATGAATACGTGAAGTCGCGCGGCCTGCGCTGGCCCGTTGTGCAGCAGGCGAACGGTTCGTGGCGGGAAACGAAGTTTCGCTTCTCCGAGTTCGATGACCCGTATGTCAGGAAGGGCGCGGAGATTCAGTTTTATCACTCGGTCACCAAGGACGACAAAGCCCAGATCTGGTTCGCGCCTTACGAGAAGGCCGCGGAGGAGCCCGATGCCGAGTATCCGTTCTGGCTTTGCACCGGCCGCGTGTTGGAGCACTGGCATACGGGCACGATGACAATGCGTATTCCACAACTCCACGGTGCCATGCCGCATGCCTATGTCGAAATGCATGCCGAAGACGCCGGGGAGCGCGGCATTGCCAACGGCGAAACCATCGCGGTGAAAACGCGGCGCGGTGAACTGAAACTGCCCGTCTGGATTAACGGCCGTGCCCGCGTGCCGCGCGGCTCGCTCTTCATCCCGTTCTTCGACCCGCGTCTGCTCGTCAACGACATCACGCTGGGCGACATCGATCCGATCTCGAAAGAACCGGACTACAAAAAGTGTGCCGCCACCGTGTTCAAGGTAAGGACGGCGGAAGCCTTCCGCGCGTCGTCCGTGGAAAAAAGCCTGTGAGCGCTCCGGAACCCAATTCGTATCAAAAAGGCGCCTGGTTGTTTGGGGCCATTCTGTTCACCGCCTCGGTCAGCGGCTACTTCATGGGCCTCCGCCAGACGGGTTCTCAGATCAGCATGACCCGTCCCGTCTCGCTCGTGACGCCGGACTCGGAGCGGCAAGCGATTCTCGAAACCAACTTCGTGCCGGTCGCAGTTCCCTATGCCCGACAAGACTGGTTACGGAACGGGGTCAACGGGCAATGGCAGAGTCGCGTGGCCACTCTCGTCCAACCCACCCCGCATCCAGTCACTCAGACGAACGTCACCGAAGAACAACGGGGCCAGGCCTTGCTGGAAAGGAGTACCCGCCGTGCGTTCGACGGCGCTCCACCGAGGGTGCCGCATCCGATCGCGCAGGATTCCTCCGCCGCGTGCCTCGCCTGTCACGGGCTGGGATTGGCCGTAAAGGACAAGATCGCCTCGAAAATCAGCCATGCTCAGTATTCGAGTTGTACCCAATGCCACGTGCCTTCCGGGGGCACGGAGCTTCCGACAAGTGAACCCTCGCTGCTCGCGCCCATCGTCGCGAATGCGTTTGTCGGCGCAACGCCCCCGCTCCAGGGCAGCCGGGCATGGCCGCTCGCGCCGCCGACCATTCCGCACCCCACGCTCATGCGGAGCGACTGCCTGAGCTGCCACGGCCCACGCGGACTCTTCGGCCTGCGCACCCCGCATCCGGATCGGCAATCGTGCCTGCAATGCCATGCATCGGACGCAGGCTTGGAGCAGCAAATATTCTCCTCCGCGGCCAGCGAACACCCTGCATCCGCCCGCCGATGAATTTGGAAACACCCCGCCCGCCACTGCCACCCGAAGAGGCGCGGTTGAAACTGCCCGACTTGAACACGACATTGCTCGATGACGAGCAGGTCGAACAGTTGTTGCGCGACATCGAACTGTGCGCGCAGATCGCCGAGATCATTCCCAAGTTTGCCGCGCGCGGCCATGTCCCAGACTCCGCGAGCGTCACCCTCGCCGAGGCCCGTAAACTCATCGCCACTCGCGCGGTGCGCGGACTCCAACTCCGCTACCGTTTCGAAGACGCCGACTGGTGGGACACGCTGATGCTCGTCGGCGACCAGTTTCGCATCGTTCGCATCCGCCACGACTTTGGTGGGACAACGGAACTTTCCTAAGGGATCGTTTCCTGGAACAACCCGTCGGTCGCCCAAATCCTTGACGCGGGGATTGACGGCTCATTGATGAGAAAGCACTCTCGGCGGCGCGAGGGGCAAGCCGCCAGGACAGACATGAGTCAACAAATCAACCCCACGAATCTCCTGCTCATCATTACCGCCATTGTTGCGATGCTCGGCACCGTCTTCGCGACGTTGGTAATGCTCGTTTTTTGCCTCGCGGCCGGAGCCAACGCGAGCGCCGAGAGCATTCACCGTCTAAAAATGATTATGCTCGGTTGCACGCTCGGATCAGTTCTGTGCCTCGGCGTGGCAATTTGGATGGTGACGCATCAGCGCCCCGGCACTTCGGCACTCGTCGCCCTGCTGCCATCCGTCGTGATGGGGGCGACGTTCCTGGTTAAGTTGATGAGTTGAGGCGCTTGGCCAATCCTCGCGGCATTCTCATACCTTCTGCCGGATTCCCCACCCTGCCAGCCCAAGCGTCCCAACGCCGATGGCGGAATAGAGCCCGATGGAAACCCAGAACAACGCCGGCTCCATCGAGCGCGATACCGAGCGCTGCTGTGAGGCGCGTCGGACGGGCAAATACGTCTCTCCTTTCCGCAAACCGTTGCCCACGAGCCAAGCCATCCCGACCGCGATCGCGAGGACCAACGCGACCGCCAGCAGCAAAGCGCGGCGTTGTTGAGGGGTTGCGGATGAGTTCATCTCGTCAGTGGATTACCCTGCCCAGAGCGGTGCCTCGGTCCGACTCGAGCGCGGCTCTCTTGCGGGACGGGTGTTTAGCTAAGGAGGTCTCGAATGACCCGTGCTTTGTAGACATCCGTCAGACGTTCGTCGCGACTGTTGTGGGCGAAGGTAAGCGACTCGTGATCGAGTCCCAGCAGGTGCAATATTGTGGCGTGTAAATCCGCGGTTTGAGTGCGGTTGGTAATCGCCCGGTAACCGAAATCATCGGTCGCCCCATAGACTTGCCCACCGCGAACACCCCCGCCGGCCAACCAGATGCTGAACCCGTAAGGGTGATGATCGCGGCCTTCGTTACCGTCCGCCTTCTTCCCATCCAGCAGTTGCGCGGTTGGCGTCCGGCCGAATTCGCCGCCCCATTGAATCAGTGTCGAGTCAAGCATTCCGCGCTGCTTCAGGTCGGCCAGGAGTCCGGCGACCGGGAAATCGGTCTGCTCGCAACAGCTGCGAACACCGGAGGTATTCTTCGAATGCGTGTCCCAGGGTTGGCCGGCCATGAAAATCTGAACGAAGCGGACACCGCGTTCCACCAACCGACGGGCCATCAAGCAACGCTTTCCGTAGGCGCGTGTCGTGTCCCGATCCAAGCCGTAAAGGCGCTGGGTCGCCTCATTTTCCTGAGTGATGTCCAGCGCATCCGTGGCGCTGAGCTGCATCCGCGCGGCGAGTTCGAAGCTGGCGATACGGGCGTCCAATTCCAGTTCACCGGGATGAGTCTGCCGATGCTGCCGGTTCAACTGGCGCAGGATGTCCAGGCGGCCCTGATCGATCTCGGACGGCCGCGGGGTCTTCGGCTGCAAGTGCAGCACCGGCATTCCCTCCGAGCGAATCGGGGTGCCTTGATAGAGCGGTGGCAACCATCCGCTCGACCAGTTTCGAGCACCGTCAACCGGAAGTCTCGATGGCTCAGGTAAGGCGACATAAGCGGGTAAATTTTGATTCTCCGCCCCCAATCCGAACGCCACCCAGGATCCAATATTCGGCCGGCCCGAAACGGTGAGTCCCGTATTGGCCATCCAGATTGCCTGCTCGTGATTGCGATGTTCGGTAAACATCGAACGAATGACGGCAATGTCGTCGGCGTGCTGGGCGATTCCGGGCAAGATCTCCGAGAACTCCAGTCCGCTCTGACCATGCCGGGAAAACTTGAACGGACTGCCCAGCAGGTAGGTCGTCAGATTTTCGTCATCCGCCACTTCCCTCGGCGGTGGCTGGCCACTGCAGCGCGACAACTCCGGCTTGGGGTCGAGCAAATCCATATGGCTGGGCCCACCGTGCATGAACAACTGAATGACGGCCCGGGCCCTCGGCCCATGATGAGGCACCTTGGGAAGCAAGCTGTGCCCAGTAGCGACCGGAGCGGCCCGAGCGGATCGCCCCCCACCGCCCAGCAGTGCCAGGGCAACCCCACCCAATCCGCCACCCAGGCGAGCGAACGCGTCGCGTCGCGAGAAACGCCGACTGCCGAACTCGGATTGCTCGTTCATTTCGATCTCCCTCATCCTGATCTCACCGCTCAATCAATGTAAACAAACTCATTCGACGCCAGGAGCATGTGACACACATCGACCAGTGCACCCCGGCGCGCCGCATCCGGCGCTTTGCCCTTGGCAGCGTAGCGGGCCTCTTGCTTGGCCGCCAAATCGGTGAAAATCGTCAGTTCCTCGGCGGACGCCTCGCGCGCAAGGGTGACCCGAATTGCGAGACCGACCGGGGCATCGGGTGCTTCTCGCAAAACGCGGACCGCCAACGCCTCGGCATACCCGACCGTCGCGTCGCTGTTGAGCAAGGTCAGCGCTTGCGTCGATACCGTCGATCGATTGCGCCGCGTGCAGTTGATTTCGATCACCGGCTGATCGTGCGCGTGCAACATCGTCAACGGATTGCTCCGCATGAACTGCAGGTAAATGGATCGCCGGCGATCGTTCTGGCCATCCGCGACCGTCACCTCGCCGTCCGGGCGTCGACTCACGGGAACCGAACTGCCGAAAAATTGCCGGTCGAGCAGGCCCGCCGCGGTCAACATGGAATCTCGTAACGGCTCGGCGTCGACGCGCCGCAGCCGTTTTCGCCACAGCCACCGGTTATCGGGATCGACCTGGCTTGCCTTGGCATGCAGCGCTTCGTCGAACGCGGAGCTCTGACGATAGGAAGCCGACATCAAAATCAACCGATGGAGATGCTTGATGCTCCAGCCGCTTTCCACAAATTCGCGCGCCAGCCAATCGAGCAGATGCGGATGGCTGGGCGGTGTACCAAGCGCGCCAAAATCCTCGGGCGTGGCAACGATGCCCTCACCAAAATGATGCAGCCAAATGCGATTGACCATGACACGCGCGGTCAGCGGGTGATCGGGCTGAGTCAACCACCGGGCAAATGCCAGGCGCCGTCCGGATGTCTTGGCATCCGCGGCCGGTGGCTTCCACTGAAAGGCGACGGGCGCTGCGACCGAGGACAAGACGCCGGGCGGAACCGGCGGCCCCGGAGTCAATGGGTCGCCGCGACGCAACAGAGGCGTCGTCACGGGGCCCGGCAAGTCATAGAGTGCGCGCAATTCGTCGAAGTGCATGCGCCGGCGATCCTGAGCGGCAATGGCGGCCTTAAGCCGCTCCGACGCCGGCCCATAGTCCGCATAGGATTCAGGCAAAAGCTTATCGAGCGTCGTGTCGTCCGGCTGCAGGAGGGGTTGGAATTTTTCGGCCAAGTACTTTTCGACTACGGTGCGCCCCTCCGCGGCCTTGCCGATCGACTGCTTCACGTCGACGCGAATCAACTCGGGCAGGCCAACCAGCCGATCTTCAAAAAGCTTCAGCTTGTATTGAGCTCGCAGATCGGCGAGCTCCTGCTTGGACTTCGCGATCTCGGCATCGAGCTTGCCGTTGTGCTCGTCCGCCGTTTTCTTTTGGGAAGCCGAAGCGACCAGCACACGACGCTCCACCTGCGGAATCCACTGCTTCGGACGGAGCGCCGCGGTAAAGATCCCCTGCATTCGGTAATACTCAACCTGCGGAATCGGATCGAACTTGTGGCTGTGGCAACGGGCACACTGCAACGTCAGTCCCAGGGTCGATGAAGCCACAATCTGCAGCGTGTCGTTGATCGTCGGGTAATAGTACTGCGCGTCGGCGTTCTTGATCGTCGCAAAGTCGGGCCGGCTCGAATCCGCGGCGCAACGCAGATAGCCCGTCGCCGTGACCGCCTCAATCACCTCGTCCGGTAACCGATCAAGCTTTTCGTAAGCGGTCCAATAGTCGGAGAGTTCGTCGCCCGCTAACTGCTCCTGCAGAAAACGGTCGTAGGGCTTGTCGCTGTTGAAGGCCTGAATCACGTAATCGCGATAGCGAAAGGCGGACGGCAGTGGGCGGTCTTCCGCGAGCACTCCGGCCGAGTCGGCATACCCCGCCAAATCAAGCCAGTGCCGACCCCAGCGTTCCCCGTAATGCGGGCTGGCCAGCAACCGGTTGATCAGCCGCTCGTAGGCACGTTCGTCTCGATCGCCCAGAAACTGCCGCACCTCTTCCGGCGACGGCGGCAAGCCGATCAAGTCGAACGACACTCGGCGCAGCAACACCTCGCGACTCGCCTCGCTCGAGAAATTCAGCCCCTTCGATTCCAGCGCCGACAGGACAAATGTGTCGATTGCATTGCGCACGAGGCCGCTCGCCTTAACAACGGGGGGAGGCGGGCGAACGGCGGGATGAAACGACCAGTGTTTGCGCGTCACACCACTGGATTTATCCACGAGCTCGGCTACGTCGTCGTCCTGGGAATCGGCCCCTGTGGCACCCTCATTGATCCAGGAGCGGATTATTCCTTTCTCGTCCGCCGTCAGTGGCGGACCATCCTTGGGCATCTCGTTCGACACCAGTTTTTCCCAAAGCAGACTCGACTCGGCCGCCGCGATTCGAATCGCCGGCCCCGACCTCCCTCCGCGCAGGATTTCGCGGCGTGTGGTCAAACGAAGCCCCTTTTTCGGGTCGGCCCCGGCATGACACTGGACGCAATGGGCCTTGAAGAGGGGCAGCACCTGCTCTTCAAAACTGATCTTGGGCTGAACCTTTTTCGGCTCTTCCACGGCACTGGCGGCGGGGGATAAGCACGATAGACAAATGAGGAACCCTGCGCAGACTGCGGAGATCCCATGACCACAGAAACGGGCAATACGCTTGCTGGATGGCTGATTCCTTCGGTGCACAGGCTTCTCGATCCGGATCCGAATTCGAGGATGAAATCTCAAGGTCAGGACCCTTTAGGTCAATCAGGAAAGTCCGAGCCGGAAGGTTAGCGGTGGATCCCGATCTTGTCGGAATGACGACAGAAGGAAACGAAGGCAGACAAAGACAGGAGATTCCTTGTTTTCTTCGTGGGCTCCTGACCCCGTGGAAGTTGAGTGACCCCTCACCGGCTGTTGCGGCCACCTTCCGCGCATTGCGCATTGGATACGGGGTGAAAGCCGACCTTTCTTCATTTGCGGTCGTTTCGAATTAGCGGGGTATTTCGGTGTTTTGTGGGGACTCAATGGGTCTTGCTGCGGACTCATGGATCGCGAATCAATCCCCGCAAATTCGAAGCGACCGCAAATTGGACGCAGGATGAAATCACGAAGGCGTTGCCCGAAACCAATCGAATACGGGAGTTCTAATTTCCGACTTGGCGCGACACGCCGAAACCAAGTTACCGCATCTGGGGTGAGGGGCTTGCGGATGTCAGTTGTTTCCAAGTCGGTAAAAAGACTCGATGCGATATCAGAAGTCCTGAGACTGGAGTCGGACGACAGCCTTTAACACGGACCTGCCCAATCGGTTCCTAGACATTGCATGCCAAGAAAACGGCCTGTTTTTCAACGGAGTCAGATTTTTGCCCTACACCCCCGAACGCCGGCGGACGCATTTACTCGTTTGCGCGTCCGCCCACTCTCCTATCCTCTACCACTATGTTCCTTGCTTCGGCCCGTCGGATACAGGACAGGAACTGAAGCCGCCTCCATCGACGTCATGAAGCGAAAGCTACTATTGTTATTGCTGGCCGGTCTGGTGGTGGGCGTGGCGATGCTGTTGCGGGCGCGCCGGGCGGATGCGAACCGGTACCACAGTTCCCTGGCCGAAGCCGCAGCGCGTTTCGCCAAGGAAAAAGAAGAACTGTCCCAGGCGTTGGCGGACGCCCGGAACCGTCCGCCAGAGACGGTGACGAAGACCGTCACCGTCCAAGCGCCTCTTCCGGCGCCTCCGACCGCCGCGGAGATCCTCCAAAAGCTCATTGAGCTGAAAACCGGGGGTGGCTTTGCCGACATTCGTGCTCAGCGGCAGGCCGTGGTTTATTTCGAAGCACTGGTGGGACTGGGGTCTTCAGCGCTTCCCACCCTGCGCGCCTATCTGCTGCGGTTCGAAGACGCGGATTACACGCCCGATGCCCGCCGGACGGTGACGCTGCCCGAAAGCGTGTCCGGCGAAAATAACGGGCTCCGCCGGCGGTGGTGGCAACAACTGGCGTTCGGGGAACGGCAAGTGGGCGAATCCCCACTGAGCAAAACCAGCCTCGATTTCGGCGTACCGCCGACCCTGCGCCTCGGCTTGTTTGACGTCTTGCATGCCATCGGTGGCGAATCCTCGGAGGCCATCCTGCTCGAACAATTGCAGCGAACCGGTCGCGCACTCGAAGTGGCCTACCTGGCGCACACCCTGCGGGACATGAGCGGCGAGACGCATCGCACCGAGATTCTCCAAACAACCCATGAATTGCTCCTGGCCCCGCCTCAACCGCAGACTGGAGCTGCGGTCGATAAACGGGCCAAAGATTACCTCTACGCGGTCCTGGAGATGTTTGCGGACCCGACCTTTACCGGAAGTGCCGTTCAGTTACTGGTCGGATCCGACGGTCAGATGGATCACCACGCGCTGGATTATTTGGGGCGAACCTTGCGCGAAAACATCGTACCCGTCCTTACGTTTGCCTGGAGCAACCCAGGTTTGACGAATGTCTGGGATCGCGGCGCGTTGGCCGGGATCGCCCTGCCTCACCTCTCGACCAATCAGCAGGCCAGCCAACTGGTGCGTGCATCCATCCTGGAACCCTCCTTACCACGGGAACTGCGCAGCAAAATGCTCCGAGCGCTCGAAGAACCCCTCCCGCCGAGCCCGGGGAGCAACCCGGAAGCAATCATGATGGCACGAATCCAACTCGTCAGCGGGTTGTTCGGCGAACTTCAAGATGAGGAACTGGTCCAGGAGGCCGCCGCCCTCCGCCAACGTCTGATACGCCAGCTCACCGACGTCTCGCTCGTGCCTCAGGAAAATTCGACTCCGGAGCCGTAACTCGACACCTGCCGCCGTCCCTGCGTCGCTCACCATGCTGGCCGACCCGCACTCGGTGTCGGTATCGGGAGTCCCATCGACCGCAGCAGTCGCCGCACTGCCGGCGTCGTCCTTGCATCGAACTTTGCCGACTCCGCGATTATTGGTAAAAGACAGCCACTGATTGACAAAGTGGACTCACGGTTTTTTCCGTGAAAACGGTGGATCGTGTATGCTGCGCATCTTTCGCCGCGCCGGGAAGATCGTCGAAGGGAGGTTCCGCTCCCCCAAATGCCACCCCACCAAAATCCCACTTTGACAGCACGTCAAAATGGTGAATGGTTCTTATAGCCTCACCTCGCCTCAAAGCCTCACCGACTTTCAATCATTCGTCCCCATGAAAACGATTCCCTCACGCGTCTCGTTCCCTTCCCTGTTCGCCGCAATCGGTATCCGGTGGTTGGCCTTGCTGGCACTCCTGCTCCCGCTGCTACTCTTGCCGGGGCAGGCCGCGACCTGTCCCCCGATCCGCAGCACGTACTTTAACGGTTCGCCCACCGCGCACGCCGAGTACAAGTCCCAGGCCGCCTGGGGGGCCTCCGTAGCGATGACACTCGAAGCCTGGGTTTATCGCGAGGACGGTGAGCGCTGCGAGACCGTCATTTCGCACGACTATACGAAGTCCTGGTGGATCGGGTTTTGCAAACGGCTGCGCTTCTATCGGAGCGGGGGCGTTTCCGCCGACGCCGATGTGGAGGTGCCGGCCAATCAATGGTGTCACATCGCCGCCAGCTACGACGGCAAGACGGTCCGTTTTTATGTGAACGGTGCGCCGGCCGGAGAGAAAGCATTGAGCGACGCGGGCGCGCCGTTCAGCGGACCCGTGTTTGTCGGCGCGGATCCCGGCGGCTTTCCCTTCAAGGGTTCCCTCGATGAAATTCGACTCTGGAGCACCGCGCGCAGCCAGACGGAGATCCAAGGCGGAATGTTTTCGGAACTGCGCGGTTCACCCGATTTGACGGCGGTGTGGGACACCGGCGGGCGCAGCGAAGGGGTCACGGGCACCTCGGTTGCGCTGGGTGCCGGCGCCTCGGAACAGGTGCTGGGAATTCACCCTCGCAACCTGATCATTCCGCGCGCAGCGGGCCCGGTAACCCTCGATGGATGGCCGCACTTCGACACCGAGTACGCTGGGGCTGAACGCCTCGTCATTCGGTATCACGACGGTCCGAAGATCATCGATCTGGCGGCGGCGCTGGTTTATCGCGATGCCCCGGGCGATCGCGCGCTCTATATCGGACTCACGGGCATTCGCGAACCGGCGGGTGTCCCGCGGAGCGGTTCCTATATCGGCCTGGGTTTGGATCCGGACTTTTCGGGAAACAAGGAGGCGCAGTCCGACGACTTTCAGTTCCGCGCCACTCTCGACAACACGGTTCGCACCTGGGTTGGAAATGGCGGCGGCGGGCTGATCGAAAATCCCGCCCTGGCGGACCGATGGGACGTGAAATTCAACTTCACGTGCAGCGGCGATCTCAGCCCGGCCTGCATTGAGTTCCGAATCCCGGAAGCGACCCTCGGCTCGTTGCTCGAAAGCGATGGTCTAATGATGGGGCATTTTGGCGTGATTAAGGCGGGCGATGGCTATGCGGGACCCTCGGATGCCGCGCCGACCAGCCCGGCGACCTGGGTGAAGGCAACCTACTGTGATGCACAACCGGCACCGGGTGGGCCGCGCATCTTTGGAACAACCAGCCAAGGCAACCTCTTGCTGAAGGGTGTTCTCATAGCGCTTGACGGACCCCAAAACCGCGTGACCACGACCGATGAGACGGGGGCCTACTCATTCGACAACCTGCCGCCCGGCGACTACCGCGTCGTCCCCTTCCTGATTGGCTACGACTTCACGCCGGCGATCGCCGTATTGAAGGGCGTCACCAAGGATCGTTCCGCTAATTTCTCCGCCAAGAAATCGGAGAGCAAGAAGCCGGTCTTCGCCTCGGAAAAACCGTCGGGCACGATTCTCCAGTTCGAGCAGCGCTTCTATGCCACCGACGACGTCCTCCACGCGAAGTTGATCCTAACCTACGACAGTTCCGCCACGGAACTCCACGCGTTTGTCGTCTCATCGGAGACTGGCGACATCGAACTTCTGACCTTGAAGCGCGACGGCGGCGGCGCCCGGACGTACCGCAGTCTCGCCGGTATTCCCACCCAGGCGGCCGGGTCGACGTTTCACGATGGCAAACTTTCGGTGAAGCCGGGCGAGAAGCTCAGTGTGCTGTACTATGTGGACGAAGACCGCGCGCATCCGCCGATGGACGAACACATTGTCGGAGACATCGCGTTCGTGTTGGATCCCGATTTCGCAGGTGCCCCGGTCGTATTGAAATCGGAAGTGGCTCTGACGCCCGACGAACTGACACCCCCGCCCGGTGGCAAGCGGATCGGAACCTTGTTGGCGCGCAACGGCTGGCCGATCCAGATCCCGGTGGATGAACTAATCCTTTCGCCACGCGACGGCAATGACCTGAAGCGCTTCTTGGAGGTCACCAAGGGCTCGATCATCGCGAGCGATCGCGGAGCGGAGGATTCGCCCAACGACCCACCTCAGTCCTATCTGGTACGGGTGAACCCGGCGAAAATACAGCCTGCGGCATTGCGTCAAATGCGTGCCTTCATGGGGCAGCAGGATGAAGTGTTCTGCAGCAATCCGGAGGTGCAGGACCTGTGGGGCACGGCGCTCGAACTTCAGATGCAAGGGTTCGTCGTCGCCGCCAATCCCCGCCTGCAATTCTACGACACACCGGGTCCGCAGCCGACCGAGACGGGGGCCGGCGACGGCTTATCGCGCACCATGCAAAATGAGGGGCCGATGAATGTGCCGCAGCTTTGGGCGTTTCTAGCACTTTGGGATCGGGACGAGGTGCGCATCCCGGTGGGGATTCTGGATGTTGGGTTCGCTCCCAGCCCGGATCTGCGCACGCCGCTGATCGAATGCGACATGGAGGCGTCCGGTCCGGGCGGCATGGCGTGCGGACCGGGCCGGGCGTTCGGGGCGCAGCGCGTGGGTAACAGCCTATTCGGAGCACGCACGTGGCACGGCACGGGCGTGGCAACCACCCTCGGCGGCAAGCTCAACAATCGGTGGACCCCCTCCGACGGCGAAATCGGGGGGCGCGCGGGTGTCGGCGGCCAGGTCGTGCAACCGATGCTCTATCAGTATGGCCTTTTGTCTTATGTCTTCGAATTCGGAGCCGGAATGCGTAAGGCCTCGATTGATGGCGCGAGCGTGATCAACATCAGCGGCGGTTACCCGTGCCGCATTGTCGATTCGCTCGGTATCGGGTTCAACGTCTGCAGTGTGGGCGGGCGCGCCGCGCTGTGTGCGACCGCCACGGCCGTTCTCGCAGCGGCCTCCGCGGCAATTTGCGCCACGGCCGCATTGACCGCGGCGATTCCCATCATTGGCCCGATCATCGCCGTTCCTCTGTTCATCGCGTGCGGTGTCGCCACGGTCGCGACCGTCGCTGGCTCCACGGCGTGCTTTGCCACACTCCTGCTCGGGGATCCGCGGGATCCAATGATCGACGGCGTTCGTTTCGCCACCGACCGCGGTGTCGCCGTCGTTGTCTCGGCCGGCAACCGACTGCAGAGCGACGTGCTG
Organism: Akkermansia muciniphila; assembly: GCA_945861565.1. Classification (GTDB taxonomy): domain Bacteria; phylum Verrucomicrobiota; class Verrucomicrobiia; order Limisphaerales; family UBA9464; genus SIBK01. Next base: position 17,851 of record CAMAUY010000037.1, on the reverse strand, counting down.
CCGCCAATCGTCCGGGATTTAATCAACTTCAGCAATCAGCGCATCGAGGACTGGCAGGTGTTCCCCGCGGTGATCGAGCCGTGCATCACCGTGGGAGCGACCGAGGATCAATGGCCCTTCGCGAATCAACACTTTTTCGGCAATCGCGTGAACATCTGGGCCCCGATTTTTTCCGCCTACTACCGACCTGAGCCGGAGGACCGGATAACGCCCGCCAATCAATGGATCCGGGAGTACCTCGGTGGCACGAGTGGTGCGGCGCCTTACGTGACCGGGACGATCGCCGCCATGCAGGCGGTCAACCCGACACTCAACCCGCGCAACCCGGCGCTCACGGCTGCCCAGCGGTTGGCGATTCCGGGCCGGCTCCGCGGCATCCTCACAAACTCCGCATGGACCACAGCCGAACTCGCTGCGATGGCACCCGATCCCGCCACCGCCGCCGCTGTGACCGCCGGGCAAGCTCAGCGTCGGCATCTCATCAACCCGTTCCGTGCCGTGCGGATGGCCGCGGTGGGAGTCATCCCCGACTTCGCGCCCCTGGGCTACGACACTCAGATGAATTTCAACGAAGCAATACCGGCCGACGCAGCGGATATCCGTGCCAACGCTCGGCCCTTGGTGGTGGGCACGACACAAACGGCCACGATCATCAACATTCGCGGCGAGGACGGCGCACCGGACCGGGCGGATGTGGATTGGTGGCGCTTCGCCATGCCGGCGGGCTCCGGGCTCTACGTTGGCCGACTTCAACTCATGTTTCCGCGCGGATTCGGTGATTTGTCGCTCGACGGCCTCCGCTTGGTGCGTACGGAAACGGTCGGAGTTGAGACCCGCTTGACCTTCGAGACGACCGCCCTGTTTAACAACACCGATTTCCGATTCGCCGTGCGCGGTGTCGCGGGTGCGGACAACGTATACAAGCTGACGTTGCTGGAGACTCGATTCATCGGCTCACCGCCCGCTGCCGACCGTTTTGACGTCAATCTGGCGAGCAATCCGGTGCGTCCAGACAACAATGACCGCAGCCGCGCGGTGCCGCTGGGCAGTGACCGCGTCGCGAACTGGAGCGAACAACACGATGGTTCCTACGACACGTACCGCGAGATCGCGGTCCGGGGCGTGAACTTCCACTCGAACGGCGATTTGGACTGGTACCAAATCGTCGCGTTCCCGGACATTACGGGCTGCCTGCCGAGCCTCGAAATCCACTTCCCGCCCGGAGTTCGTTGCACCGTGATCGGCCCGACCGCCCGATCTGAGACTTCGGTTCTGGCAAGCGGCATCAGTTCCCCACTCATGCTAAGTCACGATATTCTGCCGCCCCCGCCGGTCTACATCAAATTCGAGAACCTCGATCCGTCCAGCCCGATCGATTACGATTTCCGGTTGGTTTATCGCTCCCTGACGGAGGTGATCTGCACCATTGCCGAAGCCTCGCGTGAACGCGGCGCCTCCCGGGGTCGCGACTTCTTCGGCGGCGGCCGGTTTCCGTTCCCGGACCCGGCACCGGACGAGTTTAACCTGAAGCTCGGGGATTTCCTCGACCTTCCGGACCGCGGTGGCGATCCCTTCGGACGCGTTATCAACCCAGAGTGGCACTTTATTGAATGGCGCGGCGGTGGCGATTTTGGGGCTGACTTTGAACTCCCGGGCAACGCCTCATTGCGCGTCCGGTTGTTGGACCTTAAAGGCGTGGTTCTCGCGGAAAGTGCGACGCCGGATCTTCTCAGCGAGAAACTGGGTCCGCCCGATAGCTATGCGGGTGCCCGCACCATCTCCCTGCGCCGCCCGAGCCTGTCGCCTGGCACCTACATCCTGGAGTTCAGCCAGGGCAGCTTCGGGATCCTCATCGGACTGAACCTGCCGCGGAACGCCATTCGCAATGGTGTATCCGGACTCGAGGACCTGCAGGCGACCCCGCAACCCGAGCCTCCCGAACTCGCCGCCACTGCCGATTTCAAACCAGGCAAGGGCGTGCTCCGGCTTAAATGGGCACTGACCGACGCCGTGCCGCTGCTCGAAGAATCCGACGCGCTCGAATTTGGCGGCAACTGGCGCTCATCGCCCGTGCCCTTGACGGTCGGGGATGACGGCTTCGAGACGTCCGTCCCGCTCGATATTTCAACCAAGTTCTTCCGCCTTCGTCCGCATCCGGATCGTTGCACCGAGCCGGGACTGTTCGCAGTCGGACCACGGCCGAATCCTTGGATCTTTGGTGGCTACAAATATGCCGGCTACACCAGTCCGGGCGGCGCGCTCCTTCCCCAGAATCAGATCCGCGTAGAAGGTTTTACTGCAGGCCTGGACGTGAATACCCTCATGACCATCGAGATGCCGGGTGCGTGTCGCGAGGTGACCGTCGAGTTTACGTCACAATCCGGGCTGGTGGACTTCTTTGCCTACGACGGTGTGGGAGCGCCCGTGGATTCCCAGCGAGTGCTCGGAGGATCGCTGGCACGTCGCTCGGTAACGTTACGCTCCAGTCGGTCGGATATTCATTCCATCACCGTGCTGTCACCCAACGCCCGCACCGTCATTCACAAGGTTTGCTGCAAAAATTCAGACCTCCTCCCCGGACCCGGAATCGCCGATGCGTGTCATGAGTTTCGTCTCGATGCCATCGGACCGGTTCCAAATCCGCTCGAATCTTCGACATGGAAGATGACCTCGACGCTGCCGCCTGCCTCGGGTGGAATCCTCGATCCGAGCACGCGGATTGACATCGTCTCCGGATTCATCGGCTACCACGTTCAGTACCGTACCGAGGTGGAATTGCGCAGCGAAGCCGACTCCGTGATCATCGACTTTGTTCAGTTCTCCGGGTTGATCGATTTCCAGGCCGTCGACTCTGCCGGCGGGCTCGTCGATAGTCGTACCATCTCCGGTATCACCGGGGCACCGCAGACGGTGACTCTCGGAACGCCCGGCACTCGCATCCGTCGGGTAATCATCGTTTCGCCGAACGATCTCATGACGATCCTACGGCTGTGTGGCCGGGGTATGGCTGGGGTCGCCGGCACCGGCAGCAGCTGTGTGGATCTCCGGACACCGCTCGGAGCCAAACCGAATCCGTACCACGTCGGTAGCGTGGAAATTCTCCGCCGCAACCCCGACGGCACACCCAGTGGTTCCAATTCGGTCATTGCCCGCGATGGAGAACAGGGCGTCGAAATCGGCGGTGGCCTGACCGAGGTGTTGCTGCCGGCAGCGTGCGGTGACGTGACCTTTAAGATGGCGATGGACGGCGGGCACTTCGACGTGGAGGCACAGGATGCCGGATATCGGACAGTCGACCGAGTCCGCGTTCCGGGTCCCGGCCCACGAGTGGTGACCGTTGCGCTCCGTGGTGCCGGCATCACGCGAATTCTGCTGAAGTCGAGCGACGCGAAGGGCGTCCTCGCGGAGGTTTGTTGCGAGGATTAATTAGGAAAAGCGGTGGTTCCACGTCGCGTGAGGCGCGGCCTGAAAGGCTCGCGCCTCCTTCTGTCAAGGGTGACCAATGTCCCGGGACGGACCCGAACGTTGCTTCGAATTCGGAGGTCATCCGGGCTCGCCGGGCTAAAATCGGACCAGTTTCTCCAACTCCCGAACCCGTGCACTGATTTCCGTACGCACTACTTTTGTTGTTCGGCTCAACCCAAATCCTTCGCAACAAAAGGATGCCACCACCGCTCCGTGGATCATTGCCCTGCGAAGGTTTTGGTTAACGGTTCCCTTTTTCTGGCTGGCCAGGTACCCCATGAGTCCGCCGACAAACGAATCGCCCGCACCCGTCGGATCAATGACCTTCTCGAGCGGATACGCGGGGGCAACAAAGAGTCCTTCGGGTCCCGACAAGAGGGAGCCGTGCTCGCCTTTTTTCACGATCACATAACGGGGCCCGAGATGGTGCAATTTGGGTAATGCCGCCACCACGTTGTCCTCCTTCGCAAGTTGTCGGGCTTCACCGTCATTAAGGACAAGGCAGTCGACTCGTTTGAGCAGACGCAGGAGTTCATCCAGGGCGATATTCATCCACAGATCCATGGTGTCAGCGACCACGAACCGGGGTTTCTTGAGTTGATCGAGAACACGGTGCTGGATCTGGGGAGAGATGTTCGCAAGGAGAACGAACGGTGTGGTTTCCAATTCACCGGGCAACACGGGCTGCCAGTGTTCAATGACGCCCAAAACGGTTTCCAGCGTTCTCCGGTTGTTCATGTTTACTTCATATTCTCCAGACCAATGGAACGTCTGCCCTCCTTTGACTCGCTCGAGACCCGTGAGGTCAATCCGGTGCTTGCGAAACAGGGTAAGATGCTTCGCGGGAAAATCGCCGCCCACGACGCCGACCAAACGGGTGGGAGCGAAGAAGGCCGCAGCGACCGCCGCATGGCTCGCCGATCCACCCAACAGACGGGGGTTTTCGGAGTAAGGCGTTTTGATTGAATCAAGGGCGGTGGTACCGACGACGAGGACACTCATGGAAAAAAACGAGATAAGGCGATATTCAGTGAGAGCACAGTTTCGGTCTCCCAGGATGGGGACCGTCCAAGAGCGTAGCGAGGACCGAGGCGTCCTGGCAAACGCTGGTTGACGGAAGAGGCTTCGGGTCTCACCAAAGGGTGATAATCCCGGCTCCCACCGCAACCAGCCAGAGCACTGCCACCGCCTGGGTCCGGTTCAGCCCGAGGCGGACGAGGCGATGAGACAAGTGATTATGATCGCCGATCCAGACGGGCTTACCGGCGCGAATCCGAGTGCAGACCACCTGGGAGAGATCCATCAAGGGAACGAGGAGGACGACGAGAGGCTCAAGCACCGCCCAGCGAACCGGATGGGCCATCGAGTAAAAGTTCGGAAGCAGCGCCAGTACTGCGAGTAGAAATCCCGTGAGATGGCTCCCGCCATCACCCAGAAAAACACGGGCCCGCGGGAAATTATGCGGCAGAAATCCGGCCAGCGCACCGGCGATTGATAGCGCCAAGAGAGCCACCAAATACTGACCATGGCGGATTGCGGTCGTCGCAAACCAGGCGGCGGCGATCAGACCCAGACCCGCGCAGAGGCCGTTCATGTTATCCAGGAAATTGACCGCGTTCGTGATCGTCAGGATCCACAGGACAGTCACCGCGTAGCTAAATACCAGACTCGGCACGAACAGGGTCGCCCGGACTCCCGCGGTCGCAACCAAGAGGGCGATGAGCAATTGGCCTCCGAATTTTATGCCCGCCGGAAGTTCCCGTGAATCATCGAGCACACCCAGAAGGAGCATTCCCAACGCCCCCAACAACACCGCGCCAAGGGGTACCACACGCCGTCCCATCCCGTGCGCCAATAGTTGCCGGCCAGTCCCCTCCAGAACATCGAACTGAATCGCAAGCCATCCCATCAAGACGACAAAAGCCAATCCCGTCAGCACGGCAAGTCCACCGGCCAGAGGAATCACACTGCCGTGGTCTTTTCTACCACCCGGTTCATCGACCAACCCATTACGAACGCACCAACGACGCCAAAGGGGCACAGAGATCCACGTGACTGCGCTCGTGGCCAGAAAGACCATCCAATAGGCATCGCGGGGGAATCTCATGACCTCGACTCCGAGGGTGGCAAGCCTTTGGCAGCCAGTGGCCGATTGGTTCGCTGGTCCCACAAGCGGCGATAGAGCGCCTCGAGATCCCGCACCATGCGGTCTGCCGGGAACCGGGAGCGGACGAATTCACGTCCACACCCTCCAAGACGCTCTCGCAAAAATGAATCCCGGAACAATTGAACCAGACGATCCTTCAGTCCGGATCGATCTCCGGGTTGAAGCAGGAAGCCGGTTTCTCCGTCGATACAAACCTCGCCGGCCCCGTCACAGTCATACGCAATCACGGGCTTGCCGCCCGCCATCGCCTGGGGAATGGCGCGGGGCAAACCCTCTCGCCGGCTGAGATGCACGAGGACATCCATCAATCCCACATGCCGTGCCACTTCAGCGGGGGGAATCAGCCCGGCAAAAATAAAACTTTCGCCGAGGCCCATCGCATGAATCTGAGCCTCGAATCGCTGTCTCCAAGGGCCGTCTCCAATCAACAAGAACCGGGCGCGGGGAACTTCCCGAATCAGTTCCGGAGCAATTGCAATGAGTTCCTCGTGACCCTTCAGATCGAAAAGTCGAGCGATCTTGCCAACCACAAAGTCACCAGCCTCCAGACCCAAGGTGGCCGCGAGCACGGGATCCCGCGGCGCCTGCAAGTATGGATCAAGATCAAAGCCACTGAATATACGGGTGAATTTGTCCGGGTTCCCAATTCCGGCTGCGAGGTACTGCCGGGTCATCGCCTCCGCCACCACAACAAAATGGGCCGTGATCCGGGCGGCAAACCTCTCGGCTGTTCGAAATGTAAAATTGGCGAACGGCCCCTGAAACGGACCGAAGGAAGGCCCATGAATGGTATGGATGATAACGGGCACGCCAGCGCGATGAGCGGCAAGGCGGCCGAGGATGCCCGCCTTGCCGCTGTGAGTGTGGACCACGTCCGGACGCCAATCCCGAAGCAGAGCCGTCAATCGTCGGAGGGCCCGAAGATCGGTGAGGGGAGCAACGGGCCTGACCAACTCCGGGAGGATGGTTAGCAAGCCAGGCTTCGATCGCAGGGACGCCTCCAGCGAGCCCTCGGTGCCAACACTTGGGCCGGAGACCAAATCTACCCTCCATTCGGGACGGTTATAGAGTCCGAGTGCCGAAGTGATGGTGTTTTCCTGCGCACCGCCAACGATCAGCCGGGTGATGATGTGCGTGACTCGCATCGCCACAAACCGGAAAAGCTAGGTGACCGGCCAATTTCGAAGCCGATTCTCAATTCGAACCACCCTTTAGCTTTGCAATCCGCTGCACCACGTTTGTGTATTCAGCGGTATCCTTCGGAGCAAGTTCCAAATACTTAGTGAAGGATGTCAATGCGAGGTCAGAGTTCTTTTTCAGTGTATAGATTTCTCCAAGACCGAAGTGAATTTCATACATCTTTGGAAAATGTTTTTCCATGTATTGATAATCTTTTAGAGCTTCGTCATGCCGCTGAAGCTGGAGCAGGCTGATCCCGCGGTTCATGATCGCAGTCGCATTATCCGGGTGGGCCTTGACGAGCACGTTCAGCGTGTCAAGAGCCTGCAAATAATGGGATTGCCGCATCAGGATCAAAGATCGGCGGAGCAGTGCCGCGAGATCGTCCGGCTTCAGTTGGAGCCACTCCGAAACGGCGTCGGTCGCCTCTTGGAGCCGATCTTGGCGAATGTACAAATAACTGAGGGAGTCCAAAACTCCGATGTTCTCCGGTTGTGCAGCCCGCGCCTCCTTCAGAAGTTTCTCGGCACCGGGCGAATCTCCTTTCTTGATCATCGCCGACGCTTCCAGTCGCACTAATTCGGCATACTCCGGGGCGGACAATGGCTGGCGGCGATTCCGTTGATGCAGTTCCCGGGTGATTGCCAATACACGATCCGGATAGTTCGCAGCCAGCCAACCGGTTGCCAGCCCCAGGGAGGACGACGGTACTTCAGGCGCAAGGGTGTAAACGCGATCGAAGGAGATTAGCGCCTGTCGTACCAGATCTTCTCCGGTGTTCAGACAGGAAGTACCCCAAGCACGCAGGAACGCAGGCTCATCCACCGGTCCAAATATATTGAGAATCTGCTGCTGGAAAGCCGCAGCGGAAAGTTCGCTCAATTCATGCCCGACATCCGCTGGCAACGCCTCCTTTTTCCGGAGGAATTTATTCACCCGACCGTTAACAATAGCCGCAATATTGTCAGGGCGTGAGAGTTGAGCCATCTGGAATAATCGACCGGCGTCTTCGAGTCGTTCGGCTCGTTGGAGTTCGACACCTACATAATTCGCGGACCGGCTCATCACCCGAGCGGCAATGAGTCGTTGCAGGTCATTAGTCAGCCCGGCATGTCCAAAAACGCGTCCAAACTCATCCCATTCAGCAAGATTGAAGCGGATCTCCTCGGCGGAGAGCGGAGCAGGCACCGCTTGATCACTGCTAAAGCCCGATAGCTGAACGACGAGCCCGTGGGGTCTTTGCTGCAATTGCTCGAAGAAAATTCCAAAGCTCGGGTGCAGGTACCAGGCCTTATTTTCGGCAGCGGCCCCGAGCAACTGCGCCAGAAATCGTCCCGCAATATTTTCCCGGGCTTCGGTCCACTCCTTGAGGCCCGGCCAAGTGGCTCCATAGCGGGCCGTCAACCACTGGCGGTAATCAGGACGCTGGGCGTTCCCACTGTGGATCAACAACTGCTCCGGAAGGGTGGAATCCAACCGCCGCGCCAACTCCACGAGCTGAAGCTGAAGCGTATTGTCCGCCACGACCATGGAAGACTGCGTGGGCAGGGATTTTCGTAATATTCTCGCCAACTCGGCCAGCGCTCCGGTATCGCGAACCAGGGGGAAATTTCGCCAGGCAATTGCCACCGGTGCCGCCGCAGCCCCCAGCAGCAGCAATCCCGCCGCGATAGGCCCGAGTGCCACCAGGACTCCACGACCGCGGGATAAATCCCGACTAGGCCGTTGACCGTAAACGAGCAGTCCAAACCCGAGAAAATACCCCGCCGCCAGCGCTCCCAGATAATGAAACGTCAGCAACGGCACGCCAAACGTTCGGCCCCGTGGCGTGAACTCCGGGAGATCAAACGCCAGGGTGACAATCCCCAACAGACAGGCGAATTGCAGCAAGTGCAGCGCGGCCGCCGTCATCACTTTCTCGACACTCGACCCCTTCGTTCCCGCCCAACGAATACCAATCAGAATCAGAGGAGCGATGGTAATCAGGGCGTAGAGAAGAAAACGACCGCGCGGCAGGCTCGTCAGCGTGGCCTTTTGATTGCCCAGAATTGTCATCAATGCTTGTGAAAAACTGGCGACGACCCGCTGTTCGATCACCGCCACGCTCGGCATGACGAGGTAGAGTGCCAGACCCGCAAACAGGCAGCCGGCGGCCCTGATCAAAAATGCACTATCAAAGAATGAAAGGCCACGCACCCAAATCACGGCGATAAGAAACGGGAAGGCAAACCCGATCATCGCCCAGTTATTGGCAACACCGAGCCCGAACACAAATGCCATCCGAGTGAGCCAGCGGTCGTCCAAGTCTACGCGGTATTCAAGGATCGCCCGGACGCAATATGAAAACAACAGCAGGTCGATCATCTCGCCGGTGAACGCCGTCGCATGCTCCCAAAAAGTGAGCTGCAACCCAGCCAGCGCCGCCGCAAAGACCGGGGGAACCCAAGCCAGACGAATGTGTAAGATTGTCTCGTCATTATGCCCACGGCTGCGCTGGTCTCGCGTCCGGTCGTGCGGCATGAGTGCGACCGATCGGGCAAGTTGCGCGAGCACCAAGGCGGCGAAAAGGGCGGTAAGTCCGTTCAATGCCAGCAGGTAGCCTGCCCCCGACAGGAATCGAAACGGCAACCCGATCAAATACAGCAGAGGCGTCTGGTACGACAGATCCCAAAGCCAGCCACCTCCCCGAAATACTGGGTCAAGACTGATGTGGTTAACCGTGTGGCACAGCGTCAGCAGGTACACCAAGAACGCGACAGCAGCCACCCCTAGCGGCAAGATCCGCGGAACAAAACCACGTGAAGAATCCGGCGTATCATCCATAAATTGTGGTATTGAGAGTATGCGGACCGGAAGTTCGAAAACGCAAAATCAAAAGCGCGATCCACTGACAAAAGAATGCCTCGCAGGAGACCGTAGGATGCTATGGCCGTAAAAAAACGGCCTTCCTATCGGGAAGGCCGCTTGAGAATCGGAATCTCCGTTCCAAATCGGTCACCCGGCGATTGGCTCGTCCAACAGGCTCTCTTCGGTCGGTGCCGGCTCGTCCGGCACTTCGACCAATGGCTTCAGTTTCATGCGGCGATGCAGATCGAAGCCGGTTCCCGCCGGGATGATGTGACCCATGATGACATTCTCTTTGAAGCCCCGCAGGAAGTCCACCTTGCCCATGGTTGCCGCCTCGGTCAGAACTCGCGTCGTATCTTGGAAGGATGCGGCACTCAAGAATGACTCGGTTTCCAGCGAGGCCTTGGTGATGCCTAACAGCACGGGAGCCGCCTCGGCCGGCGCGCCACCCATCTTCTCAACCCGGGCATTCTCCTCCTCGAAGATCAACTTATCGATCTGTTCACCCCACAGGAATATGGTGTCACCCGGCTCGGTGATCCGAACCTTGCGCAACATCTGGCGGATGATGATCTCAATATGCTTGTCATTGATCGTAACACCTTGGAGCCGGTACACCTCCTGAACCTCATTCACGAGATGCTCCTGCAATTCCTGGGCGCCGCAAATCTCGAGAATTTCATGCGGAACCACCGGGCCGTCGGTCAGCTGCTGCCCCTTCTTCATGAAGTCGCCCTTGTAAACGATCACATGCTTGCCAATCGGAATTAGATGCTCTTCTTCCTGATCGGTCTGCGGGTCCCTGACCACAATGCACCGCTTGCCGCGGACCGATGAACCGAAATCAACCACACCATCGATCTTGGCTATCTCGGCCGCGTCCTTCGGCTTGCGAGCCTCGAACAACTCCGCTACGCGCGGTAAGCCGCCCGTAATATCTTTGGTCTTAGCCGCCTTCCGAGGTGTCTTAGCCAGCAGCGCTCCGGCGATGATATCGTCCTCCTCTCCCACCACGAGGTGAGCTCCGGCAGGAATAGGATATTGCGCCAGCGGTTCTCCTTTTCGGTCCTTGATCACTACCGTCGGGTGCAAGTCCTCCTTGTGCTCGATAATGACCATATCTTCCTGACCCGTTGCTTCATCGACCTCCTGCTTCATGGTCACCCCTTCGATGATGTCCGTGAATTCAACCTTGCCCGCCTTTTCCGAGATGATCGGAACGTTATACGCGTCCCACTCGACGAATACGTCGCCCTTCTTCACCATGCCACCGTCTTGCACCGAAATCACGGATCCGATGACGATGCTGTGCGTTTCAATATCCTGGTTGTCTTCGCTCACAATTGCGAGCGAGCCGTTTTTGTTCAGGACGATGACATTGCCGTCTGCGAGCGTCACATAACGCAAATCCATGTACCGAACCTTGCCGTCGTGCTTCGCCTTGATCTGCGGCTGCTTGAAAGTCTGTGCCGCCGCTCCGCCGATGTGGAACGTCCGCATCGTCAGCTGAGTGCCCGGCTCGCCAATCGACTGGGCGGCGATAATACCGACCGCCTCGCCCTTCTTGACCAGCCGTCCGGTCGCCAAGCTCCGCCCGTAGCACTTGGCACAGATGCCCGACTTTGTTTCACAGGTCAGCACGGAGCGGATCTTCACCTTCTCCACTCCGGTCTTCTCAATCGATCGAGCGCGGATCTCTTCGATTTCGTCGCCAGCGCTCACCAACTTGTGCTTGAGGTCACCGGGCTCCAAAATGTCCTCGGAAGAGTAGCGGCCGACAATACGCTCGCTGATCTTGACCACTTCTTCCTCGCCCTCATAGATCGCGGAAACCCAGATCCCATTCGTCGTACCACAGTCGTCCACTCGAATGATGACATCCTGGGAGACATCGACCAGTTTGCGGGTCATGTATCCCGAGTCCGCGGTCTTGAGGGCGGTGTCCGCAAGACCCTTCCGGGCACCATGGGTTGAGATGAAGTATTCCAGAACGGAAAGACCCTCACGGAAGCTCGCAAGAATAGGCTTTTCAATGATGTCGCCGCTGGGCTTGGCCATCAGGCCGCGCAGTCCCGCCAACTGGCGGACCTGGGCCTTATTGCCGCGCGCACCGGAATCCACCATCAGGTGAACGGAGTTGTACTCCTTCTTGCCGTGATTATGCTCCAGGGTCTTGAGCATCACATTGGCGATCTGGTCCGTGCAATGGGTCCAGATATCGACGACTTTATTATACCGCTCCTGGTTGGTGATGACACCCTTCTTGTGCTGCTTCTCGACATCCCCGATCTGCGAGAGGGCGTTCTTGATCTCCTTTTCTTTTTCGGTCGGAATGATCATGTCATCAATGCCGATGGACACCCCCGCCTTGGTAGCCTGCTCAAACCCAACTTCCTTCAATTTGTCCAGGGTTATCACCGTGCGGTCATGGCCGACGGTCTTATAGCAGTTCATGATGATGTCACCGAGCTTCGATTTGCCCACGGCAAAATTGACGAAGCCGAGTTCCACCGGCCAGATTTCGGAGAACAGCACGCGCCCAACGGTTGTTTCGATGACGCGTTTTTCCCCGTCCCCGTAAACGGTTTTGCGACCCCGGTCCGGATTCGCAATGCGCACGCGGTCGTGGGTCTTCAACTCGCCATCAGCCTGGGCAAAAACGACCTCATCCTTGGAACCAAAGAGCATATAACGGTCCGCGTCCCGCCGGTGCTTCCGGGGCTCAGCCGTCAGATAGTAGCAGCCCAGGGTGATGTCCTGGGTCGGAGTCATAATCGGCTTGCCGCTCGATGGACTAAAAATGTTTAGCGGCGCCATCATCAGGAGGCGCGCCTCCATCTGGGCCTCGACCGACAGAGGCACGTGCACGGCCATTTGATCCCCGTCAAAGTCAGCGTTATACGCGGTGCAGACGAGCGGATGAATCCGAATCGCCTCGCCTTCGATCAGCACCGGTTCAAACGCCTGGACTGACAACCGGTGCAGGGTCGGCGCACGATTGAGGAGCACCGGATGGCCGCGCGTCACCTCTTCGAGGATATCCCAAACCTCCGGCGACTGCCGTTCGATCATCTTCTTCGCCGAGCGGACGGTGTGGACGTAGCCCATGTCCTTGAGTCGGCGGATGATGAACGGTTCAAACAAAACCAACGCCATCTTCTTGGGCAGGCCGCATTGATGGAGTTTCAACTCGGGGCCGATGACGATGACCGAACGACCTGAGTAATCAACTCGCTTGCCGAGCAGGTTTTGACGGAACCGGCCGGACTTACCCTTCAGCATGTCGGAAAGCGACTTGAGAGAACGGTTCCCTGCCCCGGTCACCGCTCGGCCGTGGCGACCGTTGTCAAAGAGCGCGTCGACCGCCTCCTGGAGCATCCGCTTTTCGTTGCGGATGATCACTTCCGGGGTCTTCAGTTGGAGCAGATTTTTCAACCGGTTGTTGCGGTTGATCACTCGACGATACAGATCATTGAGATCCGAGGTCGCGAAGCGGCCTCCCTCTAAGGGAACCAAGGGACGAAGGTCGGGCGGGATCACCGGGAGGACGATGAGGATCATCCATTCGGGTCGACTCTTGGATTTCAAGAAGCCCTGGAATAACTTGATCCGTTTCGCGATTTTCTTCCGATTCTGCTTGGACTTGGTCTCGGTCATCGCGATCTGAAGTTCATCGATGCCCTTTTGTAGATTCAGAAGCGCGAGGGCGTCCCGAACTGCCCCGGCACCCATCTTAGCGACGAAAGCATCCGCCCCATATGTGGTTCGAGCCTCGCGACATTCATGTTCACTGAGCAACTGATGTTGCTTCAAGGGCGTGGTACCTGCATCAATCACCAAGTAGTCTTCATAATAAATCACGCGCTCCAAATTCCGGGCGGTGACGTCAAGCATCAAGCCGATGCGGGAAGGCATGCATTTGAAGAACCAAATATGCGAGACGGGCACCGAAAGCTCGATGTGACCCATCCGCTCCCGACGAACCCGGCTCAGGGTCACCTCGACGCCGCAACGGTCGCAAACGACGCCGCGGTGCTTGATGCGTTTATATTTGCCGCAAGAACACTCCCAGTCCTTGACCGGACCAAAAATCCGTTCACAGAATAGACCACCCTTTTCCGGCTTGAACGTCCGGTAGTTGATGGTTTCAGGGTTCTTTACTTCACCCTTGGACCACGAGCGGATGGCTTCCGGGGAGGCCACAGTGATGCCAACGTGATCCACCAGGTTCACCTTATCCTGGAGGCCGAGCAATTCGCGGGCGGTGTCTTTAGAGGAGGTCATGAGCTTGTATTCCTTCTGGTTCGAGGATTCCGTTTCCCCTTTATAGGGCGGCGAGGGCGGCCGCCGGATTCTGTTCCTTGGGATCATCCGACGGGTTCACGTAGCCCACTTTTACGTCGAGTCCGAGCGACTGCATTTCCTTTACGAGCACGTTAAACGATTCGGGGATGCCGGCATCGAGCGAGTTGTCACCCTTGACAATGCTTTCATAAATGCGGGTGCGACCTTGAACATCATCCGACTTGACGGTCAGGAGTTCCTGGAGCGTGTACGCGGCCCCATAGGCTTCCATCGCCCACACTTCCATTTCTCCGAACCGTTGGCCGCCGTACTGCGCTTTGCCTCCCAACGGCTGTTGGGTAACGAGGGAATAGGGTCCCACCGCCCGGGCATGGATCTTGTCGGCGACGAGATGACCCAGCTTCATCATGTAGATGTAGCCAACCACGATTTCCTGATCGAAACGCTCGCCGGTGCGGCCGTCATGCAGATGGACCTTGGCGTGTTCCGGAAGTTTCGCCTCCTTGAGGAATCCCCGAATTTCCTTTTCCTTGATGCCATCAAAAACAGGCGTGGCAATTCGGATACCCAAGAGACGGCACGCCCACCCTAGGTGGGTTTCAAGCACCTGCCCGACATTCATGCGGGACGGTACACCCAGTGGGTTCAATACGATGTCGACCGCGGTTCCGTCGTCGAGGAAAGGCATGTCCTCCTCTGGAACAATCTTGGCCACGACACCCTTGTTGCCATGTCGGCCGGCCATTTTGTCACCCACCGAGAGCTTCCGTTTGGAGGCGATGTAAACCTTCACCTGCTTGACGATGCCAGAGTCCACCTCTTCGCCCGCCTCGGCACGATCCATTTCCTCATGATGCTGGGATTTGAGATCCTCGAACTTCTTTTGGAATTGGCCGATAATCTCATTGATCTTGTTCCGGATTGGCGACGGGTCGATTTCGATTTTGTCGTACACCGCTGCCAGTTTCTTCAGTAACGTCTTGGTGATCTTCCGGTTGGCCGGGATTATGATTTCACCCGTTTCGCTATTGACGACGTCGAGTGGAATTTTTTCTCCCAGCAGTATATTCGAGAGACCTTCAGTGAGTTGTTCGGTGAGCTCGTCCTTCTTCGATTTATAGGAGTCGTCGATTTCTCGGGCGGCTTTTTTCGGGGAATCCTTGGAATCCGTGCGCACCGCTTTTTCACCCAGCTTACTGGCGGAGACCTTGATATCCATGACGATGCCATAGGTGCCGGAGGGGACCTTGAGCGACGTGTCCTTCACGTCCGCCGCTTTCTCTCCAAAAATTGCCCGCAGCAATCTCTCTTCCGGAGCCAGTTCCGTCTCGGACTTGGGAGTGATCTTACCGACAAGAATATCCCCCGGCTTTACTTCCGCCCCAACCCGGACCACCCCATCCAGTCCCAGGTTTTTCAAAGCTTCCTCACCCAGGTTCGGGATATCCCGCGTAATTTCCTCCGGTCCCAACTTCGTATCGCGAGCAACGACCTCAAATTCGTCGATGTGAATCGACGTGAACACGTCGTCCTTGACAATTCGTTCCGAGATCAGAATTGCGTCCTCGAAATTATACCCATTCCAAGGCATGAATGCACAAAGAACGTTCCGGCCAAGCGCGAGCTCGCCGCCCTGGGTGCAGGGTCCGTCAGCGATCGCCTGCCCCTTCTTTACGTGATCACCTTTCGCGACCAGAATCTTTTGATTGATGCAAGTCGCCGCATTGGACCGCATAAACTTGCGTACCGGATAAATGTAGATGTCATCCTCCGGAGCATGTTTCAATTTTTTCTTTGTTTCCGGTATCTTGCCATCCTTGGTGACGATCACCTGATTGCCGGTAACCGATGCGACGCGTCCGGCGTCCTCGGACACAATGATCGCGCGGGAGTCGCGAGCCACTCTTTCTTCGAGTCCTGTCGCGACCAGTGGAGCCTCCGTGATCAAGAGCGGAACCGCTTGCCGCTGCATGTTGGAACCCATCAACGCACGGTTGGCGTCGTCGTGCTCGAGGAAGGGAATCAGTCCGGCGGCCACCGAAACGAGCTGTTTCGGCGACACATCCATATAGTCAACCTTCTCCTTTTCGACATCAACGAAGTCACCCTTGCAACGACATGTGACCGCATCCCCCAGAAAACGCCCCTTTTCGTCGATGATGGAATTCGCCTGAGCGATGACAAACCCTTCCTCGCGATCGCCGGTGAGGTAGTCGATCTGCTCCGTGACCCGGCCCTTGTCGCACTTACGATACGGCGTCTCGATGAATCCGAAATCATTGACCCGCGCAAAGCTGGCCAGCGAGGCAATGAGCCCGATGTTAGGACCCTCCGGTGTCTCAATCGGACAGATGCGGCCGTAGTGAGAAGGGTGAACATCACGCACTTCGAAACCGGCGCGATCTCGGGAGAGGCCCCCGGGCCCGAGAGCAGACAATCGGCGCTTATGGGTCAATTCGGCCAGCGGATTGATCTGATCCATGAACTGGCTCAGCTGGCTGCGTCCAAAAAAGTCCCTAATAACAGCGGATAAGGCCTTGGGATTGATCAACTTCTGGGGAGTCATCGTATCCAAGCTCTGGTCGAAAAGCGTCATGCGCTCCTTAACCAAACGTTCCGTTCGTGCCAGTCCGACCCGGCACTGGTTTGCCAGCAATTCGCCGACAGTCCGGATACGCCGGCTGCCCAGGTGATCAATGTCATCCAAGCTACCCTGCCCCTTCTTCAGACGAAGTAGATACTTGGTCGCTCCCAAAAGATCATGCCCGCGAAGAATTCGATCCTCGGAGTTCTCCTTCAGGCTAAGTTTCTGGTTGATCTTATAGCGACCCACCCGACCTAGATCATACCGTTTGGCATCAAAAAACAGCCGCTTAATAAGGGCTTTGGCATTGGCGGCGGTAGGAGGATCCCCCGGTCGTAACCGACGATAAATATCCTTAAGTGCCTCCTCCGCGTTCTTGGTTGGATCTTTCTTAAGACACTTGATGACGATACCGTCATCCACGCCCGTATCCACGACGCGGATCTTATTCACTCCGAGTTCCGCGATCTGTTTGACGACCGCTTTCGAGAGAGGTTCGAAGGCACGCGCGACCACAACTCCTTTATCGAGATCCAAGGCGTCCTCAACCAAGACCTTGTTCTGAATGTCTTCAATCTTCTCGGCCTCTTTTACCGAGATTTCCTGAATATCGTAGAACAGGTTTAGAATATCGCCATCCGTGCCCAGCTTCTCCACTGCGGTCTTGCCTTCCAGCGTGTTAAGCTTGGCCTCAGGAATCGCATACAGCGCCCGGAAGAAAGTGGTCGTGAGGAACTTCCGCCGACGCTTTTTCCGATCCAGGTAGACGTATAAGAGGTCGCTGGTATCAAACATCGCCTCATACCACGAGCCCCGGTCGGGAATGATGCGAAAGCTGTGCAGCGTCTTGCCGTTCGGGTGCTGGGTCGATTCAAAAGCCAAGCCGGGCGAGCGATGAAGTTGGCTAACAATGACTCGTTCAGCTCCGTTGATGACGAACGTTCCCTGTGGCGTCATGAGCGGTATCTCACCCATGAACACTTTTTCTTCTTTCGTTCCCTTTTCCTCCTTGAGGAGGAAAGTGACGTAGAGAGGCGCTCCATAGGTCAACCCCTCGCGCAGGCAGTCGAGCCAGTCAATTTTCGGGTTGCCAATCTCGTAACTGTGGAAATCGAGAACTGTTTTCCCATCATAGCTTTCAATCGGAAAAACCTCGGTAAACACTGCCTGCAGCCCGAGGTTGCGACGCTTGCTATTCGAGATCTCCGCCTGAAGGAACTCGCGATAGGAATCGAGCTGAATCTCGATAAGATTGGGAGGGACGATCACCTCCTTGATTTTTCCGAAGTTCATCCGCTCCGTGT
>CAMAUY010000036.1 GCA_945861565.1 Akkermansia muciniphila | reverse complement strand
AGTTGCTGCCCGCAATCGTGCAGTTGACCGCGCAGTTTATCAGGACCTTGCGGAATGGCATTCTCACGGATATGCGCTGGGCGGATGCCCTGCCGCATTTACGGCGATCTATGGAAACTTACCTTTGAATCAAGACGGACACCGTTGGTATCATTTCAGTCGGCAGCAGAGTGCAAAATCAGAACTCGGAACAATTATGCGCAAAAACATCGCTCTTATCTCATACGGCATTATCGCCGTCATTTTTCTTAGCAATGATCTGACGGGACGCGCCGCTGACGTCGTCTGGACGAATCTGGCGGGCGGCAACTGGACCACCGCATCGGGCTGGTCGCCGAACCAAGTGCCCGGCGCGATGGACAATGCCTTCATCACCAACGCCGGCACTTACACGGTCACCATCAGCACGGCCAATGCGGTTGGCAATCTGGTCGTGGGCCTGGATGCGCCGAACAGCCAGCCCGCCTTGAGTGTGCAAAACACCCTGACGGTGGGTGGCGGCTGGGACATCGGCACCAACGGCGTAGTGGATTTTGTCGGCACGCTCAATGGTGCCGGCTCAGTCACCAACCGCGGACTGTTCAACTTTTATGCCAGCGTGCTGCAAGGCACGGGCCAGTTAATCAATCAAGCGCAGGGTACGATTGATTCATACGGCCTCGGACTGCGATATCTATACCGCCCACTCATCAATTACGGAAAATTCAACCGTGACACCTCCGCTGCGATCATTGATTCGCTGGGCGTGATCACCAACCAGCCGGGAGGAGTCATCACCATCGGCGTTGGCGGCTTCAACGGCGGTTCGAGTGCCGCCAATGTGGTCGTCAACTACGGCACGATTCACATGCTGTCCGCCAATTCGTCCGCGCCGAGCACCATTGACGCGCCGCTTTTCAATTACGGCAGTCTGAATGTCGGGGTCAGCAATAGCGGTACCATCTTTTACGCCTACCTTTACCGGGGCGGCACCAACACCGGCACGATCAACCTCTCGCCGAACGGCTGGCTCTTCCACATATCGGGAACCTACGCACTCGAAGCCGGCACCCAGTTGCTGGGCACGGGTTATCTGATTGCACAGTTTTCGGGCGAAGTGCTGTTCAACACGCCGCTGACGACTTCAAACCAGATATATTGCGGCTGGATCGCCGGCAGTCCGGCCATGCATTTAAATGCCAATCTGACCAGCTTGAACACGTTCAACGTCGCCGCCGGCGGGCGGCTTTATCTCGCCAACTCCGCCGTCACGCTGGAAGCCAAAAGCTTCTTCATCGGCACCGCGTCAGCCTGGGTCACCAACGCCGCGACCATCAACGCTGATCTGTTCCAGTCGGACAACGGCACGATTCTCAACGCCGCCCTGATCAACGTGCGCAGCGATTTCAATTTCAATGGCGGCTCGTTCTACGGCTACGGCGCGGCCACGCTCAATACGCTGTCCAACTGCATCACCACCATTGGCAGCGCCGTGGGCAAGAATCTCTACACCACCCGCTGGAACAATCACGGCACCGTCAACTTCAACACCCCCGGCGCCGTCTGGTTTCTGGGCTCGCACTGGGTCAATGCGACCGGGGGCGTCGTCAACCTCGCCGGCACCGCCCTCACCTACGATTATAATATCGGCTCCCCCAACTCCTTCGTAAATCACGGCCTCGTCCAGCGCTCCGGCATCAACAGCAATCCGACGTTCGACTTGCCCACGACCAATTATGGCTTTGTCAATCTGCTGGGCACGATCCTCACGATGGGCCGGTTCACTCAACTGGGTGGCAGCACCGATATCGGCGGCAGCACGATCAATGGCGCGAAGTGCAACGTCCTCGGCGGCGAAATTGTCGGGGCAAGCACGCTCCAGTCGAGTCCGAGTCTCTACAATGCCGCCACGCTGCGCCCCGGCAGTCCGGTCGGAGCGCTGAGTTTGTCCGGCCCGTTCACCAACGTTGCCGGCGGGACCTACCACATGCAGATGGGCGGCGATTCACCCGGACAATACGATCGGATTGACGTCAACAATTCCGTGAACCTTGCCGGCACCTTGAACGTCACGTTCACCAATGGTTTCTATCCGACGTTCGGCAACACGTTCACCGCCCTGACCTACACCGCGCGCTCCGGGCAGTTTGACCAGATTCTCACGCCCAACTACGAGTTCGAAATCGTCTATCTGACCAACGCCCTCATCCTGCGCGCCTCCAACGCGCTGCCCGTGGTCAGTTTCTCCATCACCGGCGGCAATACCCAACTGGTCTGCAACCCCTTCCAACTGACCGCCGCCGCCACCGACCTCGACGGCAGCGTGACGAACCTGACTTTTCTGTTGAACGGCGCGCCCATCGCCACCCACGCGGGCGGCGCGTTTACCACCACCTTTGAAACGGATTTCCCCGCCACGAACCTCTTTGAGGCCCGTGCCTGGGATGATCGCGGCGGCACGGGATCATCCAACCGCACGGTGGCCAGCATCACCCTGCCATTGCACACGCTGACCCTGGGCGGCGTGCGCACCAACGGATTCAAAGTCTGCATGGTGGGCGAGACCGGCTCGAACTATCTCGTGTTTGCCACGACCAACATCAGCGCGCCCTTAGCCACCTGGACGAACCTTGGCCTCATGGAAAACACGAACGGCATCTGGCGCTACGACGACGCCGGCACCATCACCAATCGCCCCCATCGTTTCTATCGCGCGAAGCAGTCGCCGTAACAGGGTCGGTTCTGAATGGCACTAAGATAACGAATGCCCAAAATGCGAAGAAAATGCCCATTTTCGGTCACTTGTTGCGGTGGGGTGTTTCTCGGTAACAGCGCCGGTGTTTTGTCAGCAACGCAAAAAAAAGTGACGGGTTCGACATGTTATCGATTAAATTGAACGGGCCACGTTTCCCTCGATCTCTGTCGACGATGGGAGGGTTTCCGCCTTTTTCGAGTGCTTTGGTTCCAAAGAGTTTCATTTACACACTTGCCCCCTTTAAGCGCAGGGTTCCCGATGAATAAACCGAAATTAATTCTCGCGGGCGGCTCCGGTTTTCTCGGGAAGGAGCTCACCCGACACTTCGATGCCCTCGGCTGGGAAGTGGTCGTGTTCACCCGGCGACCCTCGCAGGCCGGGGCAGGCGCCCGGGAAGTTGTGTGGGATGGCGAAACCATCGGTGATTGGACACGCGAGCTGGAGGGGGCTGCTGCCGTCGTCAATCTTTCGGGGCGCTCGGTGGACTGCCGCTACACGCCTGCCAACCGGCGGATCATCATTGATTCGCGCGTCAAGCCGACGCGCATTCTTGGCGAAGCGATTGCGCGATGTGAGCGCCCGTCACCGGTGTGGTTGAATGCCAGTTCGGCCACAATCTATCGTCATACTTTCGGCACGCCGTGGGACGAGTCGGGTACCGATTTTACGCCCACTCCGGCGGTTCACGACGAATTCTCGCTGGAGGTAATCCATGCCTGGGAGAACGCGTTCAACAACGCGATGACCCCGCAGACCCGCAAGATTGCGCTTCGAACCACCTTGGTGCTTGGCCACGCGCGCAATAGTGTCTTCCCCGTTCTCTGTCGGCTCGCTCGTTTCGGCCTCGGCGGTCGGATGGGAAGCGGGAACCAGTTCGTTTCCTGGCTGCATCAAGCGGACTTTTGCCGCGCCGTCGAGTGGTTGATCGCTCACGACGATATCCGCGGCCCCGTCAATCTCGCCACCCCGAACCCTCTCCCGAATCGGGACATGATGCGTCTCTTTCGAGAGCTCGTCGGCGCCCCGATCGGCCTGCCCGCCACCGAGTGGATGCTGGAGATCGGGGCGTTCTTCCTACGCACTGAAACGGAACTCATCCTGAAGAGCCGTCGTGTGGTACCCGGCAAATTACTGGCGAGCGGCTTCGAGTTTCAATTTTCGGCCATGCGCGATGCACTTCACGACTTAACAAAAGGGGCGTGAAACTTCGCTGATCCGCTGCCGCGCTTACGGTTTTGCCAGGGCTTCGGCCTCGGCAAACGTCCGGCGCGCCAGCAATAGCAATCGGGGATTCTGCCCCGGCTGCTTCGGATCCAAGTATCCGTGCGTCCGCGCTGCGATCGCCCAGCCGACCGCGTTGGTCAAATCCCCACGCCTCAAGTATGTATCTAAGATCCGGGAGAGCACGATTTGCGCCGCCTCGGAGTCGAGCTTGAAGTTTACCGGGCCGAACTTTGCATTCGGGTTGAAGCATTCCTCGGCCATCTTCAGAAACTGTTCGTCGGCGCCCCGATCCCAGAGAATCTCGGCAACGTGCATCCGGTGCGACCGTGAGTTCTCGGTATCTAACCCCATCGCCACACGGGAGAAGAAATCGGCGTTGGTCCAGGACGGCTGATTGAATGCGGATCGGTCCCCCCGATAGGCAAGCACGTGCAATCCGGCAAATTGACGGAGAAGTCCGACTTCCCGAAGCGAATCTTCGAATTGATACCCAGGCAGTCGTGCCAGTCGCCCATACTCGCTGCTGGGGGGTGCGAACTCTCCGGCCAGTTCCGCAGCCGATCGCAACGCCGTCTTATCCCCCGGCTCAAGTTGCAGCCACCGATTTAGCACCGACCGACGGAGTTGGTCGCCATGCATGGGAAACTTCTCCATGAACTGGGCCAACCCTGCGAGGTCGGACGCATCGGCCGGGTGGGCCCGCAACCAGTCGCCTAACAGAGTTCGAGGGCGGGTGGACTGCATCTCGCTCAAGCGTTGAGGCTTGACCGAAAAATCCTTCACGAAAAACGCCTTCTCCGCGGCGTACTCGAGTTGGGGGAAAAAATCACTATGCAGAATCGTGTCGGCGGCCGGCAGAAACGCGCCGTCGCCAAACGGCAAATGCTCCAGGGAGAACAGCACAAACGGCCGTTCGATCGATATTCGCTTCAGGTCCATCGCCACTTCGGGTGCCTTCATGCGGAGCGCAACCTCTTCCACGTCGATCTTCATGCGCTCCGGCGAGCCCACGAGTAGCAAATCACCCGTGGACGTCTGCCAAACACTCAGATATGGAAACACCGAACCGATCGTCGCCACCACCATGTCCAGGGTACGGTCGTCGGTCTCATAGGATTGCAACCACTGGGCAATAATGCCACCGGATCGCAGCCGGCTGCGGCAATCTTGATAATATTCGCGGCTGAAAACCGCCGCAACGCCGGCCATCCAGGGATTCGAGGGCTCGGTCACAATCACATCGTACTCCTGGGTCGTCGTCTGTAGAAAACACTTCGCGTCTTCAATCGCCACGTGGAGACGTGGATCCTGGAGCGCGTTTTGGTTGGCTTCCGCAAAAAATGTTCCGGCCGCATGGATGACTTCCGGGGAGATTTCCACCAGATCCACCCGGCGAATCGTCGGATGCCGCAGCAAAGAGCCGGCGGTCATTCCACTGCCTGCGCCCACCACCAGGGCGTCGCGCAGGCCCGGATGCAAGAGGCCCGGGATGTGCCCGGCCAGGAGTTGGGTGACAATATCGGTCCCGGTACTGGCATCCGCCTTACCGTTGACCCGCAATGAAATCATGGGGGAACCGTCGAGGTTCCGATGAGCGGTGACCGCGACGGTCGATCCAGCCCCGTCCCGGTGGTACTTGAGATCTACCTTGGCAGCGCGAGCCCGGTACTCGGCGAGAGTCCGGAAATCGTTTGGATTCCGCCATACCCCCAGGGTGAATGTCTTCTGCCATCGCGGATTCAACCACGAGCCCGCCGACCAAGCCGCCGCCAGCACGAGCGCTGGGGCAACCAGCAACGACAGTCGGAACTGCGGGCGACGACGCCAGGCAAGAATCAGAACCCCGATCAGGGCGTTCAAGCCTATCCCCAGGGCAAACGTCCGCGCCAACCCCAAGTACGGCAGGAAAAGCAGCCCTGTGACGGCGGCGCCCAGGACGGTCCCTAGCGTATTCACTGCAAACACGCGACCGACCGACCGGCCGGTCCGACTCAGTTCGGCCGTCGCGACCCGGCTCACCAGGGGTAGTGTCATCCCGAGACAGACCGCGGGAACAAACATCACGGTGAAGCACACCAGCCCTTGGGTGGCCTCGTAGATCCAATACGTTTCCGGCCGTCGGCTCAGATTTCGAGCC
Organism: Akkermansia muciniphila; assembly: GCA_945861565.1. Classification (GTDB taxonomy): domain Bacteria; phylum Verrucomicrobiota; class Verrucomicrobiia; order Limisphaerales; family UBA9464; genus SIBK01. Next base: position 36,317 of record CAMAUY010000036.1, on the reverse strand, counting down.
AGAACAATGAACCACCATGGGAGGAGGTCGTAAAAAAACATCGACGCAAACAAGGTCCCGGCGAGGGCCAATTCCGCCCAGGCAAACGCCGCCAGCGTGTTGGTTTGGCGTTTCCACCGGTAGATGATCCAGCCGCCGGCCGCGATTCCGGAGATGAAGGTAATAAGCATCAGCGAATAGGCGTGGGTGCTCGATCCGAGTGCGAGTCCCAAAAGGCGGGTCCACGCCACCTCGTAGAGCATCGCCACAAATCCCGAGACGCCGATCCCGATTAGCGCCAGACGCAGTTCCGCGGGGGTAAAAGACTCGACGATCCCTGGGGCGACCGGTTCCGGTTCCGGGGCGGTCGTACCTTCGCCGCTTTTGTGGCTCAGGATCAAAGACACGAGACCAATCAAGAGGCTGATCGTGGCACCGATGAACACGCAGGCCTCTAGTCCAATGGAGGGGATCCACCACCAATCTGCCAGGAGAGTGCCAGCCACTGCGCCGGAACTATTGATCGCATAGAGCGCCGCCACCTTTCCGCGAAGTTCCGACAACGATCGGGTTACGTACCGGGTCAATGCCGGCAAGGTCGCCCCCATGAGCACCGTTGGCGGGAGAATCGCGATGCCGGCAAAAACAAATTTCAATGCCAGCAACGTTGCGCCGGTGGGATTTAATTGGCGCACCATCATGAGGAATCCACCGTGAATCAGCTCGAAGTACTGGGGGAAAATAACCGCGTAGAATCCGATGCCCACTTCCAGGGCCGCATAAAACATCAGCGGGCGCCGAAGGGTGTCCACTCGGGCTCCCAACCAGGCATTGCCGAGGGCGAGCCCCCCCATGAAGGCGATCAGGACGGCCACGACTGCATAGCTGGTGTGCCCCAGAAACAGGGCAAGATAGCGGGTCCAGACCACTTGATAAACCAGCCCGGCAAGTCCCGAGAGGAAAAATGACGATAGGATCGTTATGAAAATGACCCGTGACGAATACTTCATGCGCCGGAGTTTCTACCGGGTGCTGGGGCGAAGACCAACCACGAAACTGCGTCAGGTGGCAGCCAACAAGTGTTCCATGTACACGACATCCAGCCAGCGGTCGAACTTGAAGCCCACCTGTCGGAATAGTCCGACCTGAAAGAAACCCTGGCGGGAATGGAGCCGAATGCTCGGCTCGTTCTGGGCATCAATGACCGCCAGGATGGCGTGCAACTGCCGTTCTCGCGCCGCCTCGATGAGGGGGCGGAGCAGCGTGCCTCCCACACCCCGACCGCGGGCATCGTGGGCGACGTAAACGGAATTCTCCGCGGTGAAACGATATCCGACCCGGTCATGAAACCGATTGAGCGCACTCCACCCGATCACTCGGCCCCCGCCGTCTTCCGCCACGTAGATCGGCAAATTGGCCTTGGCATGATCCTCGAACCACTGCCGCCGATGCTCCAAGGATCGCGGTTCGGTGTCGTAAGACGCCGTGGTGTTGAGAACCGCATGGTTGTAGATCTCCAGGATGCCAGAACAGTCCTCCGGGAGTGCCAGACGAACGAGATGGGCTTGCATGACGGGATCCCTCCTACTGTGCCAGAGAGCGCGACGCAAGCTGGCGTGCGGACCGCATTTCCGGCCGGTGCGTCCCGAGGGTGTGTCGAGGATCACAGGCAACACCGCGCCCGCGACGGGGCGATTGATTGTGATGACGTATCGAGACGGGAGTCTTAGCTGGCAACGTGTGGGCACACTCGCCGGCGTCCATCGTTCATCGACTCGGGTGGCCCAAACCACCCAAGCGGAATAGGTCGAGCGGAGAGGGGCTAAATGTGGGCAAGGATATGACCGCTTGACTTATTTTGCGGTCGGAGGAAGCCGCGGTGGAGGCCGCAGCCCTATAGGTAAACTACCTCACGCCGGATGACCGAAGGAAACTAATCCGGTAGAATATGCAGCTCCCTTCGCAACGAGCGTGTAGTGATTGCCAACGGGAGCTCGTTTTCGGACGATTATTATGCCTCGTCTGCGCCTGTCTGAGGGTGTGTCGAGGATCACAGGCAACACCGCGCCCGCGACGGGGCGATTGATTGTGATGACGTATCGAGACGGCAGTATTCGCTGGCAACGGGTGGATGTGGCAACAGAATTTATGGATGATTTAGTCATAGGACCTAAAACTGAGCTCCCGTCCACTCCTGTCGTCCGCAACGGCGATGCCTCCCGCGCAGCGGCCTCGTTCAACACAGGTCTGTTGGAGAGCACGAAGCACGTTCCATGAGCCAGGATTCGCGTTCCTTAGCGGTCTAGCATCCGAGTTTTGGCAAGCAGGTGATTCTATTCCGAATCGACAAAGTTTCCGACAAAGCTTCCGACGAAGGCAAGCCAGAGGGGGCAGAGACCCCCGCAACTGGCCGACCAGGAGGTCTGCCGCACATGCGCCTGGCCGCAGGCTGCTTTCAGGGGGCAATTCGAGTCGTCAGAATGGCCAAGCTCCAGGGCGCTCCGCGCATCAAGAGTGCACGTTTGCTCGCAACATCGGGATGCGCCCCCCTTCGAACTGTTAAACGTAACGCTTTTCGGACGCATCAACAGCGGTTAGAAAGGACGCCCGCATGCCGCGTCTCGTCTTTGACATTGAAACCTTAGCGCTGGGGTTGGAGCATTTTGATGAAGTTCAGCAGGAGTACCTGTTTCGCGACGCCGAGCGGCAGCCGGATGAGACGGCGAAGGCGTTGAAGCGGGCGGAAATACAGCAGCATTTTAGCCTCTGGCCCTTCACCGCCCAGGTGGTCTGCATCGCGATGCTCAACGCCGAGACCGGGCGCGGCCAGGTGCTGTTTCAGGCCGACGATTTTGAAGAGGAGGCCATCGAGAATGCTCCCGTGGAATTTGTGCCCTGCGTCGACGAAACGGAATTGCTGACGGCCTTCTGGGATGTTGCGAAGCATTACGACAACGTTTGCACCTTCAATGGTCGGGGATTTGACGTCCCATTCCTGTACCTTCGCTCGGCGGTGCTCGGCGTGCCGATCAGTCGAAAGGATTGGCTGGGGTACCGTTACCAAACCGACCCGCATTGCGACCTAGCCGAACAGTTTACCTTTTATGGCGTCAGCGGGCGGGAAGGTGCCGCTCGCCGGTTTAATCTCGATTTCTACTGCAAGGCTTTCGGAATTGAATCCCCGAAAAGCCACGGGGTCACCGGCATGGACGTCAATGACCTGCTGGCGGCGGGTGAATATCGGAAAATTGCCGAGTACTGCCTCCGCGACGTGCGGTCCACGGTGGAGTTGTTCAAGCTGTGGAAGGATCGCCTCGCCGGGATCAAATGAGGCCAATCCCGCCTCGTTACGTCGACGGAACCGGCGGGGAGCGATCCTGTTACATTGGGGAGGCAAACGCGCTTGCCCGCCGGATCCGCCTTGAAGGTGGCGTGAATTCTGCTCTTTTCCCCGGGTCTTGATTTCGAAATCTCCAACCATGACGTCTCTGTTTTTCGCCATTCTCTCGGCTCTTCTCCTGTTTTTCAGGGGATCGGCCGCGGCGCAAGTACGCATCGATGAAGTTCTACCCCAGGACCGTACGGTGCTCGCGGATGAGGAAAACGACCATCGGGGTTGGGTGGAGCTGCACAATTCGGGGCCGTCCAACGTAAATTTGACCGGATATGGCCTGAGCGATGATCCGGCCGACCCGTTCCGGTGGAGATTTCCCAGCCTCGATCTACCCCCCGATCGGCGTTTGATCGTCTTCACCGATGGCAAAGATCGCCGAATTCCCCCTGATTTGTCTGTTCCACCCCCAGGATTTAACCCGAGCAACCTGATCGGAATTAACGTGTGGGTTGATGCGTCCGATGCCTCCACCCTTCGACTGAACAATGGGCGGCTGTCGGAGTGGGTGGATAAGACTCCGCAGGACCCGAGCAGCGCTAGCGTCGCGGCCCTGGATCCGAAAAATGTCGCTGGAAAGATCGTGTGGCTCGACGCGGCGGATAATTCCCAGTTCACGCTCGTGCAGTCCGCAGTCTCGGTTTGGAAGGACAAGAGTGGACTGAGAAACGATGCGTCGCAGGCAACGAGCGGCAACCGTCCGCTCCGCCTGACCGCCACGGCGGGGTCGGCCGGTTTGGTGCGTTTTGACGGAACCAACGACTACCTCCTGTTCCAGCGGCGGATGGAGACGATTCGCACCGTATTTTTCGTCGGAAGAGAGGCCGCTCATGTCGACGGAGTGCTCCGTCCAATTCTTGGGGACAGTGAATTCTATGATTTCGTGCGGGGAAGAACCGGGGAACTACTCGGTGACTATTTTGGCGCGAGCCCGGGCGGAACCAATGGCACGTGGCGTCTCAATGGGCAGCGAGTTCTACCATTGACCACCCGTTTCCCGGCGGGTGCGGGCTCCGGACTAAACCTCGTGTCCCTGGTGGCACCGGCGAACATGCGGGCGAACAATCTCAGTTGGGAACGATTCCTCGTGATCGGTGACAACCTGAACGAAGTCTGGAACGGAGACATGGCAGAAATCCTCTGTTTCGATCGAGAGTTGTCCGCCTCCGAGGTTGCCGGGATTGAAAAATACCTCCGGCAGAAATGGGGGACCCCCCCACTCCCTGTCCCAGGGGCCTCAAACCCGCGTCAGTTCATCGCTGAATTTCAGCCCGCACTCGTTGTCGATCCACTCACCGACCAGCGGGGCATCCTGTTCGACGGAATCAATGATGCCATGGGGATGGATCTGAGTCCGATCCGGACGGTTTTCTGGGTTGGGCGCGAAGCGGATACTGCGACCGACAATTACCGCCCCATCCTGGGAAGCACCGTCGGGTATGACTTCGTACGGGGTCCCAATCGCTATATCTTCTTTGGTGCGGAGCATTCTGTCTGGGTTAATGGATACTCCGTTGCTCCCGAAAAAACCCCGCTGCCCCCCGGACGGGTTCTGCTGAGTGTGAGTACGACCTATGACACCCATGTCGACAACCTGGCAGCGGACCGCCCCGGCGATCTGCTGGGTCGCTATTGGCACGGGGAGATCAATGAAATCATCGCATTCAACCGCGCTTTGACCGATCTGGAACGGGTGCAGATGGAGAATTATCTCACGCGCAAGTGGCGGCTCCCTGCCCAAAACCTCCACACGAATTTCAAACTCTATGGCAGGGGAGAAATCCTGCAATTGACGAGGCCCGACGCTTCGATCGCGGACTCGACTCCACCGATAGAAACGCGGGCGGATGTTTCGTTCGGACGCCCTCCGGGCAGCGCTGCCTGGCAGTGGTACGCCGCTCCGGGCCCGAATCGACCGAATTCTGGAGGGGTGACGGCAGGGGTCGTCCCAATGCCCATCTTTAGCCCCTCTCCGGGAATGTATACCGGACTGGTCAAGGTCAGCCTCATCACCAGCAATCTGCCGCCTGGCAGCACGATCGAGTATACCACGGACGGTTCGCCGCCCGGCCCGGGGAATCTCGCTACTCGGACCTATAGCCTGCCGCTGACATTTATCACGAGCACAGTCATCCGAGCTCGGGCCGTGTCTGCGAACCGGGTGCCCAGCGGGACCGCGACGGCCACTTATTTGCAGAACACTCCCCCCGGCCTGCCCGTGGTATCGCTCGCCACAACCAGTTCCAATCTGTTCGACCCTGCGTGGGGCATGTACGTTGCCGGACCGGCGCCTTCGCCAGGCCTTCCCAGTTTCGGGGGCGAGAACTGGCACCAGGACTGGGAACGACCGGTGCACGTGGAGTTCTTTGAAACAAACGGCGTGGCGGGCTTCGACCTCGACTGCGGGTTGCGAATCTGCGGAGGCTATTCACGCAATTTCCCCCAAAAATCCCTCTGTCTTCGCTTCCGGGACCGGTACGGCAGCGACGCCCTGAAGTATCCCCTCTTCCCCGGTTCGACGGTGGATGAATTTGATTCGTTAATTCTTCGGAACGGCGGCAATGACTGGTCGGAAGCGATGCTCCGCGATGGACTTGCCGAGTCCCTGGGGGCTGAGATTGGACTCGAAACGCATCGCTATCGGCCGGCTCATGTCTACATCAACGGCCAATACTGGGGAATCCATGAAATCCGCGAACGGGACGATGTGACTCATCTTGCCCGACACACGGAGTTGCCGGCCTCTCAGATCAGCCTGGTCAGGGATGAAGTCGAGGTGTCCGCCGGAACCCGCGACGACTATGATACCCTCGTGTCCGAGGTCGCCGCGATGTACGACACTCTCGCAGGCTCGCCTGAAAACGAAGCCCTGTATGCATCGGTCACCAATCACATGGATGTCGATAATTATATCGACTGGCTCTGCTTGGAATTCTTTGGCGACAATGGCGACTGGCCGGGGCATAACATTTTGACGTGGCGTGATAACCGGCCGGGCGGGAAATGGCGCTGGGCGCTCACGGATTTGGACGCGGGTTTCACCCCATGGGATCTGTATGATTCAGGGCGTGAGGACAGTTTTATCTTTATGTTTGGGCCCGTCGAGGTCCTGGGCCAGCTGGCACGGTCCGTGGCGTTTACGCGCGGATTGGTGAAAAACAACCTGTGGCGGAAACGGTTTGTCAATCGGCTCGCAGACCTCTTGAACACGACCTTTGCTCCGGAACACACCGTGCCAAGACTTGAGGAGTTCCGCGCCCGTCTCGCCCCAGGGATGCCGGCGCACATTCAACGCTGGGCCGGGCCGTTCGCCGGCTATGACACCATCGGGTCAGTCCAGAACTGGACAGCGAGTGTGAACGTTGTCCGCAGCTTCCTCACCAACCGTCCGACGGTGCTCCGCTCGATCATTTCCGCGCGCCTGCCGATCGACGGCTCGGTTCGGGTCACCCTGGGCGCAGGGCTCGGCGCCGGCCTCGGTTCCCTGCAATTCAGCACACTGCACTTCCAATCCGCAGACTTGCCCTGGTCCGGCTTCTACTTTCTAAGGTCACCGGTGGAGGCTAGGGCAACCCCGGCTCCGGGCTACCGTTTCATTGGCTGGCAGGGCCGCAGCGAAACCAACAACCCCCTCGTGTTCGCCATGGACCGTGACACGTTTGTCACGCCGCTTTTTGGATTGGATCCAAACTTCGATTTCCGTTCGCTGATCCCTCAGCCGCACGTGCTGGCGAGCGGTCCCTATTCCCTGACCGCCTGGGCTCCGGATTCCACCGCCGGAACCTATCCCGCCTCCATGCAGTTCCTCCACACGGCCGTGAAGGACCCGGATATCGCCGCTGCGGGAGAGACGGTTTGGACCAATCGATACGATTTGACCAACCGGAGTCGGATTCTTGGGCTCGGGGCTGATGGATTTTCGTTCCTCAACACCTCCGATCCGCAATCCAAGGATGAGGGTTACGCGAGTAGCGCCCTCCTGGCTCTTCGAACGGACCAGGCGACCAACATACAAGTATCGTGGACAGGCGGCACCGCCGTCACCAACCCGCGCCCGTATGCAATTCGTTTGCAATGGCGGATCGGAACGGACGGCCTCTTCAATTCTGTGCTGGACCAAAACGGGACTCCGGTCGAATACGTTGCCAGCAGTAGCCCGGGCCATTCTCGACGCTTCGGACCGGTCACGTTGCCCGTCGCTGCGGAGAGACAGCCCGTCATCCAACTTCGTTGGAAATATTACTCGCTGGCCAGCGCCACCCCCTCCGGACGCCGACCGGAACTGCGCGTTGACGACGTCCTGGTCACCGCGAGCTCCACCTTCGAGCCCACGAGAACCACCTTCAGCCATTTCAATCTCGCGACCGGCTCGGTCACTCTCAAGTTTGACGGCCCCGGCAATCGTCGGGTTGGCCTCTTTGCATCGATCGATCTCACTCGCTGGGATCAGGTGGCATCGGGCACTTCGGATGCGGCCGGCTTTGTGGCACTGTCCCACAATCCCACCGGTGCCCCAGCCCAATACTACCAGATTCGACTCATTCCCTAGCGGCACGTACCCACCCTTCCCATCGCGGGGCAATTATCTTTTCTATGTCCAAATGGGTGCTGGCTCTGGTCGCCACCGCCACCGTCACCACCGCGGCGGCGGGCGACGTTGTTATCAACGAGATACACTACCACCCGCCGAGCGGAATTGCGGCGGAGCAGTTTCTCGAATTGCATAATACGGGGTCACAGACCCTGAATTTAGCGGGATGGAGAATAGCACGAGGTGTCTCCTTCGATTTTCCGAATGTCGTGATCGCGCCGGGACAATTCCTGGTGGTTGCCGCCGATCCGTCTCGCTTCGCCACTCTCCACCCCACCGTTCGTCCTGTCGTGGGTGGCTGGATCGGGTCGCTCGCGCAACACGGTGAAACGATCACACTCACCGATGCCATGGGTGGGATCTCGGATTCCGTTGAGTTCCACACTCAGGGTGACTGGGCCGTACGAAGGCCCGGGCCCATGGATCATGGATACCAAGGATGGGAGTGGTTCGCCCCGCACGACGGGGATGGTAACACCCTTGAACGGATAAATCCAAGACGGGATGGCAATGCGGGCCAGAACTGGCGAACCAGCAACGTCGTCGGGGGAACTCCGGGCTCGACCAATGGCGTTTACGCGTCCGAAGCGGCCCCCTATATCAGCAATGTCCGACATCAGCCGGCAGTTCCCACCTCCACCAATACTGTCACGATTATAGCGCGCGTCGCCGATGAGCTCGCGGGATCGGTTGTCTCGGTCGAGTATCGACTGGACGGGGCCCCGGCATTTACCTCGGTGTCCATGAGGCTCGATCCCGCCACGGGGGATGGTGCGATCGCGGGCGGGAGCTATCAGGCGGTCCTTCCCGTTCAAACGAACGGAGCAATCGTAGAATTTTACATCCGGGCGGTCGACGTTGGCGGCCGGGCGCGTTCGTGGCCGGCTTCGGTGCAACCGGCCAACGCCCAACTGGCCAATGCGCTCTACCAAGTCGACAATTCCCCGGTTGGAACTCTGCCGCGGTTTGGTCTGATAATGTCGGCGGCCGAGCGGGCAGATTTGTCCCTGATCGATCGGCAAACGTGGTCGGCGAGCAGCAACGCGAAGATGAATGCGACGTTGATTGCCTACGAAGATAATGGGTACCAGATTCGTTATACGGCGGGACTCAGACTGCGCGGTTCAACGTCGCGCCAGTTCGCCCCCAAATCGCGCCGAATCCTGTTTTCCGATGATCAGCCCTGGGCAGGGGTGATCGCAATCAACCTCAATGGCGTGCGGCCCCATTCGCAGGTCGCCGGATCCGCCCTCGCGCGTCTCGCCGGACTGCCGGCTGCCCGTTCCCGCCTTGTCGAGGTGCGCGAGAACGGTGTCCCACCGGCCGGAAGCGAAAGCCCTGTCGCAGGCCTGCTGGCCCACAACGAAGTACTGGATTCGGATTACATCCAGGCCGGTTTCCCAGGTAATTCAGGAGGGAATCTCTACGACTGCGGCGGCATGGGACTGGAATGGCTCGGCACGAATGTGAACGATTTTCTCACGATCGGATGGGTGACCAAAGCAAGCAATACCACGGAAAACGACTGGACGGATCTGTTTGAATTGCTGCGAGTATTGAACTTTGCGCCCGCTGCCAATTACGGCACGGAAGTGGGCTATCGGATCGAAATCCCGGAGTGGATGCGGTATTTCGCCGTGAACACCCTGCTCGGGGACACGGAGACATCACTGGGCTCGGGTGATGCCGGTGAATTTTACCTGTACCACGGACCGAATAGCCCCCGCTTTCAATTGATTCCCCACGATCTCGACTCGGTTCTCGGAACCGAACTCGATGGGAGCGGCAGTTTCCTATATCGAGCCGCTTACAACCGATTGAATAAGCAGGGGACCCCTGGAAAACTCCTCCGAGCTCCCGGTATCGGAGAACACTACCATCTTGAATTACACCGTCTGATGGCCTCGGTATTCCGCCCGGATCGCGTCGCCGCTGTTCTGGACGAGGTGCTCCGTCCCCATGTCCCTTTGGAGGTGGTGGATCGGATGAAGGCCTTCGCTCGAAAACGTTTCGATTTCGTGACCGCTCAGTTGGCGTTGCTCCAAAAGGTCAGCGTTACCACGCCGTCCCTCGCTGCCGGAAATACCGGATCCACAACCTCCGACACCGTTACGGTCGATGGCTTGGCGGATCCTCAATTCACACGCGCCGTCCAGGTCAACGGCTTTCCCGCCAGTTGGAACGGCTTCGAGGGACTGTGGCAGGCGACCGTACCCCTCCATCCCGGGATCAATACACTGGCTATCGAGTCCCTCGACGGCAGGGGTCAGATCGTCGCCCGAGCCTTCGCCCGCATGGCCCGTATTTCCGTTGCCCTGAAGCAGGTTCAAGGCACGCTCGCCGGCAATACGTACTGGGGGCCTTCGGACGGTGCGATCCAGGTGACGGGTCCCACCGTAATTCCGATGGGCGGTGTTTTAACGATCGCCCCCGGCACGAGCGTTTCGTTCACGGACAGCGCGGGTCTGGAGGTTAAGGGACAGCTGCTCGCTGAAGGAACCGCTGCCAATCGGATCCGTTTTGACCGGCTCGGTACAGGCAATTGGGCCGGCATCAGCCTGAACCACGCCACCCCTGAAACCCGGATTCGATACGCGGATTTCGGTGAGAACCGCACCGGCGTGATCGGGATCACCAATTCGTTCCTCCTGCTTGAGGATGTAAATTTTGAGAAAATTACCGAAATCGGCACGCAAATTATCTGGATCACCGACAGCTCCATCGTCGTCCGTCGCTGCACGTTCCCCGCCGTCGCGTATATCGAACCGGTTCGCGGCGAAAATGTGAATTGGCCGCCGGGAGGGCAGGTGCTTTTTGCCGGCAACACCTTTGGGAGCACGGTGGGTTATGCGGACATTATCGACTTCAGCGGCGGCATCCGGCCCGGCCCCATTCCCCGCTTCATCGACAACGTTTTCCTCGGCGGCAGTGACGACATCCTGGATCTCGACGGCACGGACGCTCATATCGAGGGTAACCTCTTCATGAACTGCAACAAGGGTAACTCGGATCGCAGTGAAGCGGGCGCAATATCCGGGGGCGGGCATTCCTTCGCCGGCGTCGCGCACAAAGGCCACTGGGTCGCCGTGCGCAATCTTTTCATCGACAATGATTACGATTTCATCGCCCGGGAAGGTACGTATGTCACCGCAATCAACAATACGTTTGTCCGCGGAAGGCACGGCTCCCTGGCTGTTTCCGAACCCCTCCGCCCGGGGACTGCGCCACCCGCGGGCGCGACTCTTCTGCACAATATATGGTCGCGATATCCGACCGTGATTGCCCAACTCGACCCCAATTTAGTGCAGAATGGCACGATTCAGTTGAGGGTCGAAAATTCCTTGTTTGATCAGGCGGTTCCCTGGTCGGGCGACCGTACGATCTCCGCCGATCCCGACTTTGTTTCTCCGCCTCTCGATTACCACCTTCAGCCGGGTTCGCCGGCCGCCGGGCTGGCTCCCGGAGGGATTGATCTCGGAGCCTTTGTCCCCGCCGGAGCCATCGTAACGGGTGTTCCCGAGGCTCCCACTACCAGCCGCTCGTTGTTGGGTCGGGTGTACGGACCAGGGCTTGACCGTTACCGGTTCCGCCTCGACGGCGGCGTTCTGAGCGCAGATCGCCCGATGGACGAGCCCCTTTCATTCTCCGGACTGTCCCTCGGCAATCATTCGCTGCAGGTCTTTGGACAAAACTCCGCCGGAGATTGGCAGGCCGAGCCGGGAGCCGTCCAGGGCTGGCAGATCGTCGGTGATTTCGGCGGCGTTCGGATCAACGAAATCCTCGCGGCGAATACCAACGACGCACTCTTCGGAGTCGCCCGGCCGGACCTCGTCGAACTGCACAATCCCGGCAACCTGCCGTTCGCCCTCGATGGAGTCAGTCTCACCGATGATCCCGCCCGGCCGCGGAGGTTTGTTTTCCCGCCCGGAACGATCCTGCCCGGCGGCGGATTTCTCACGGTGTTCTGCGACAAACAGGCCAGCCTGGCCGGATTTCATGCCGATTTTGGCTTGGATGCCGACGGGGAGTCGATCCTGCTCTACGATAGTGCGCCGCGCGGTGGAGCCGTACTGGACCGAATTACTTTTGGATCCCAACTACCCGGGGTTGCCCTGGCGCGCCAGTTAGACGGATCCTGGGCTTTGAGTCGTCCCACCTTTGGGAGTGTCAATCACCGACTCACGCTCGGAAATCCTCGGCGGATCGTCATCAATGAATTATTCACCCAGAAAAACGGTGCCTCCAGCGGTGCATTCGTCGAGCTCTTCAATCAAAATAATCTGCCCGTCCTCCTGAGCGACTTCTCGCTCTCCGCCACACCGGTGGTCCTCCGACAGTTCCCAATTCCACCCTTCACTGCCATCGCCGGACGTGGGGTCCTGGCGATTCTTAAGCAAGCTGATGGCCGTCGCCTTCAATTTCCGTCCGAATTTGGCACCGTCTTTTTCTCGGATGGCACCGGCTGGGTGATTGATGCTCTGGCCTGGACTTCCCAAACCTCCGATCACTCGTGGGCTCGCATGCCGGATGGGACCGGCCCCTTCCAAAACTCGGAATCTGCCCCGACTCCCGGCGCGCTCAACGCCTCGATTTCACCTCCGACCTCACCGTCGCTGACCCTCGTGGCGACGGTGTCGCAACTCACGGGGCAACTCTTGCTGGAAGCCTCACCGACCGTCACTGGGCAAGGGTATCGCCTCGAGTCTCGTGAAAACTTGGGGTCCGCGGGTTGGACGACCGCTGCCCAAGTGACCGCGACCGGCACCACGCTTCAGCTTCCTCCGCAATCGGCTGACGTCCTGCAGTTCTACCGTATCCAGGTTATTCACTGAGCTGCGGTCCGATCCCAACCGTTTGCTCCGCCGCTCGGAGGGTGTTCGCGAGAAGCATTGCGATGGTCATCGGGCCCACGCCACCGGGGTTCGGTGTGATTCGGCCCGCCTTGGGTTGAACTTCGGCGTAGGCCACATCTCCAACCAACTTAGTACCCGTCTTGGATCCGGAATCCGGCACCCGGTTGACCCCGACGTCGATGACCACGGCCCCGGGCCGAATCATGTCTGCCCTCAGAAATTCCGGCACACCCATCGCCGCAATGATGAGGTCTGCCCGCCGGCAGTGCGCCGCAGCATCACGCGTTCCACTGTGGACGACAGTCACCGTGCAATTTGCATGACGCGCCTTTTGCATCAGAATGGCGGCCATCGGTTTTCCGACGATGTTGCCGCGTCCAAGGATGACCACTTCGGCCCCGTCGAGCGGAATCTGGGAGCGAATCAGTAGTTCATGAACGCCGGCCGGTGTGCAGGGGAGAAAGCCGGTCGGATCACCCAGCATGAGCTTTCCGACATTTAATGGATGGAAACCATCCACGTCCTTGGTGGGTGACACGGCAGAATAAACCGCCGGGGCATCGATTTGCCGCGGTAACGGAGCCTGGACCAGAATGCCATGATAACGCTCATCGCGGTTCAGACGATCGATGAGTTGTAGCAATTCAGCTTGAGAGGTCGAAGCGGGTAAGACATGGGTCGTCGAAAAAATGCCGAGCTCTTTCGACTTTTTCTCCTTCATTCCGACGTAGACCTGGGAGGCTGGATCTTCGCCCAAGCGAACAAAAGCCAGACCTGGACGAAGTCCGCGATCCACGAGCCGTGTCGTCCGTCGGGCGGTCTCTGAATGGATTTGTTGAGCAATGGCCCGTCCGTCGATGAGGTTGACGGGGGACATCAGTAGTCGAGCGCCTCAATCTTTTGCACCCGCAGAATGGGGGTCTTGGGCCAGCGAGGGTCGATCCATTCCTCACCGGTCAACACGACGTGCTTTTTGCGGAACGGCTCAAGGTCGATCTTTGGGTCGTCGGTGAACAAAAAGTTAATCAGCCCCTCGTGCCGACGGGAGCTTCTCAATTCGAGATAACTGGGGGCCTGGACACTCCAGGCATGACCGACCAAGCCCTCACGATTTACCACGCGGGGACCGGGCTCCGGTTGGCCCGCAACGCTGGCCACGCGAGGTTGGACGGCGGCCGGGTTGCTGACGGGTCGTGCGACCGCGACCGGTTTGTAGGGGATCGGATCGATTCGGGCGATCTCATTTGGCAAGGCTCCCCGGGTTGGGTTGGGTTCCGCCACCGCGTCGTCCGGTACGGAAACGGGTGGAGGGGTCACGGACTCAATCGGTTGGGGAGCGATGACTTCAGACCGAACCCGGGGTTTGGGATTGAGCACGACAGGGGGAGGTGGACTCGCGGCAGAACGGTTCGTCGCGGCCCGCTCCGTCCCGGGGGCGAGCAAGTCAACGGCCATGTAAGCGACGCAGCCGGGGGGGGCCTCAATCTGCATCCAACCGTCTTCGCTCCGGATTTCACTCACCTCCGTTCCCTTGGGAAGCTGACCCAGTTGACTGAAATTTTTGCCGGGCCCAGCCCGCAGATTGATTCGATCAACTTTCACCTTTTTCGATTTCGGATCGATGAGGTTGGCCGCCAGCCAAACCGGGACGTGCTCGGGCATTTCGATCCGAGCCCATTGGCGTGGTTCTCCGGCGCGGGCCTCCGGGTCCGACTGCTCGGCCAGGATGGTGACTCTATCCCCCTGTTTCAGGTGGGTCATTACCTCGGAATGTGCAGACGGTTGGGCTCGAACTTTGGCGCGATTCACCTTGACGACCGCTGAGGTGGCGGCCGCCCAAGCACTAGAACTGGCGCCGGGCAAGCCGGTGCTGAGCAGGCCGGCGGTGAGGAGGATACGCAGGGAAAAAGTCATGAACGGAAATGCGAAGGAACCCGATGCGGCTAAGTACGGCACAGGCTCGGATTTCAAGCGAGTCCGCGCAAGAGAGATTTCAGCTCCGCGGGGGTCATCACCCGCCATTTTCCGGATTTGAGTTCACCCAGTTTGATGGGGCCGATTTGTACCCGGCACAATTCGACCACCTGATGGCCCAGGGCTTGGAAAAGTCGACGAACCTCACGATTCTTACCTTGGGCCAATTCCACCTCGACGATGCTATGCGAGTTATTTGCGGACACCAGACGGGCTTTCTCCGCCTTGAGCAAATCGCCCGCCTCCTCAATGCCTGCTGTGAACCGACCGAGCCCGGCGCCCGAAACCCGGCCTTCCACGACCGCCACATACGTCTTGCGAACATTGTACCGTGGATGGGTAAGCTTGAGGCCAAACTCGCCGTCGTTGGTGAGAAAAATCAGCCCTTCACTGTCGCGATCCAGCCGGCCGACGGTGAACAGATTTCCCCATTCCCGGGGGAGGAGATCCCCGACGATGTTCCTCTGCTCGGGATCGCTCCGCGTGCAAAGGAAACCGCGCGGTTTGTTCAGCGCCACGTATAACTTCCGGCGTGCCCGCACCGGTTTACCACCCACGATAATCTGATCGTGAGCCGCATCGACCTTGACGCCAAGCTCCCTAACGACTCGGCCGTTAATTTTTACCTCGCCGTCGACAATGAGACGTTCCGACGCCCGGCGGGAGGCAACTCCGGCTTCGGCAAGAAATTTCTGAAGACGAATCGGCATGAATAAAAAAACGACCGGGCCAGACGGGCCCCGGCTGTTCTGTAGCGTAATTCCCGAAAGGCCAGCGGCTTGTTACCGCTGGGTTCTTTCTACTCGGGCGGACGGGTCTTCCGTAGACCGGTCACCCGGTCCCCCTCCTTCCATTGACTCCGACCCTTGAGCAGCGCGACCCGCTCAAAGCGTTTGAGTACATTGCGTTTGGCGCCGGTGGTACCGGTGGCCCGGAGACTGCGATGCTGCGACATAAATCGTGATGTTTGGGCGGAAACCTGGGTTGCCGCCGGTTGGCTCCGCCGAAGCGGAGCAGTGTGTCTAGCACACTCGAAGCTCTGTGCAACAGGGTAATTTTTGCGAGTTCGGATTCCCGTGGGCATTCAATCGCGGATGAAAAGCCGGCTCAACGCCCGTTTTGGGTCATCCAATAAGAGCTCTTGAAGCAGGGATTCGACACTCGCCGCCTTTTCCTCCAGCCGACCGGCCGCCACCAACGCGATCCCAAATCCGATTGCCGCCAGCCCGAAAAACGCACCGTATTGATTCCACTCCAGCCCGAAGGCGTAACCCCGACGAGTCCCCACGGCGTCAATCAGCAATCCCCATCCCACCGGTGCCAGTCCGAGAGCCAGGTTCAGAACGACCGAAAACAGCGCAAAAAAATGGCTTCGGCCCACCTTCGGCGCGGTCAGCATGGCCAGGCGGTTCGTGGCGGCCAAAAAAACGGCATTGGCAAGTCCGAGGACCCCTAGGAGCGCCGTCGTCCGCACCAGTGTGGTCTCAACAACCCCGGCGGACTGCAACATCCAACCCACCGACAGCCCGATGCCCAGCAGGAGCGTCAGAATGACCGCCGGCTTGCTTCCCAGTCGGTCCAGGCGATTTCCGGCGACCCAAGTTGAGACCGTACCCCCAACAAAAAACGCGATCATCGCCCACAAGATCGCCCCGTCCTTCAGCCCGGCATGGCTCCGGAGAAAGGCCACGATGAACGTCGGGAGTCCGCCATAGGCGACGGCCCAGGCGAGATTCAGCCAGAGGATGCGCCGGAAGGGAGGATACGCCGCCAGTTCCTTCCAGGGCACCGGGCCCCGGGCGGTCGCCTCCGCGTGCGGGATCGTGACATCCGGGACACGCTTCAGGAAGGACAGGCTGATGGCCCCAACCACGGCGCTAAACAGGAAAACCAGCGCGAATCGCATCTCCGTACCCCCGTCGCCGAGAAGGCTCGCCGCCAACGCAAATGCCCCGATACCGGCGAAATTCACGCAAAATTGTTCCCGGGTCAGGTACTGGCCCCGAAGGCTGCTCGGCACCAGCTCCGTAATCCACGGCAGCCATGCGCAGCTCGAAATGCCCCGCAGTAAGTTGAAAAAAAACAGGACCGCCAACACCAGGGTCAATCGCGTGTTCGCATCCAGAAAACCCGCCGTGAGCGGAATGGCCGCGAGCACAAAGATGAACAGAACGCGCGCCGACCATCCGTTCATCATGAAACGCTTGTATCCCACGCGCGGCACATACTGAGCCGCTGGCATTTGAAAGATCACCAGCAACGGCATCATCCCTGCCAGTATTCCCAATACCGTCGCGCTCGCACCCAGTTGGCGCCCATACAGAATGATCGGACTGCTCAACACGATCTGCGATGAAAGTCCGTTCAAGATCGCAAATCCGTAGGCGTTTCCCAACCCGAATGGCGCCGTCGCCCGGGCTTCGTCCTTCGCCGGCGGATTCCGGCGATCACCTTCATTATTCACCGCCGTCAGCAAAGCGGGAGTTGTGCTCCGCGGCGAGCGACAAATCGAAACGGGTTCATTCAGGCCAAAATCTCTTTCACCACCTTGCCTGCCACGTCGGTGAGCCGGAAATCGCGCCCACTGTGGCGGTAGGTGAGTTTTTCGTGATCGAGGCCGAGGAGGTGAAGCAGGGTGGCCTGGAAGTCATGCACGTGGACGGGGTTTTCCACGACGTGGTAGCCGAAATCGTCGGTGCCACCGTGCACATGGCCCCGCTTGACACCCCCGCCGGCCATCCAGACGCTGAAGGCATCCGCATGATGATCCCGGCCTTCTTTGCCCACGGTGCTGCCCCGCCGGACTTCGCCCATCGGTGTACGGCCGAATTCGCCGGCCCAGACCACAAGCGTGTCATCGAGCAGTCCGCGCCGCTTGAGATCCTTGAGCAACCCGGCGGTGGGTAGATCGGTCATGTCGCAGTTGATCTGAATGTGTTTGTTCAACTCGCTGTGATCATCCCAGGTGGAGTGGAAGAGTTGCACAAACCGCACTCCCCGTTCAATCAGGCGCCGCGCCAGCAGACAGTTCGTGCCGAATGGCCGCGTAACTTCCTTTTCGAGACCATACAGGGCCTTGGTTGCGGCCGTTTCGGCGCGGAAGTCGAGCAATTCCGGTGCGGCGCTCTGCATGCGAAACGCGAGTTCGTAGCTCGCAATGCGCGAGCCGATCTCGGCATCGCCCGTGCCCTGCTGGTGCATCACATTGAGATCGCGCACGACGTCAAGTCGCGCGCGTTGCGTGGCGGCAGCGATCCCGGGCGGATTCGACAAATGCAGCAGCGGATCGCCCGCGCTGCGAAAGGTGACGCCGCGATAAGTCGAAGGCATGAACCCGTTCCCCCACAAAGCGCTGCCGGCGTCCACCCCTTTGCCGGAGTTCGAAAGGAGAACGACATAGCCAGGCATATCCTCGCTCACGCTGCCGAGTCCGTAGTTCACCCAGGAGCCCATGCTGGGATTGCCAAAGAGTGGCGTCCCGCAGTTCAGCAGCAACTGCGCGGGATCGTGGTTCGCCTGCTCGCCGTGCATCGAGCGGATGACGCACAGTTCATCCGCCAGCGCACCCGTGTGTGGCAACAGTTCGGAGAACTCGATGCCGCTTTGCCCGTAGCGGCGGAATCTGCGGGGGCTCGCCATCACCGTCTCCAACACACCGCCGGTCGCGCTTTTTTTTGCCGGAGTCAGTGATGCCGGGATCGGCTGCCCATGGAGCGCCGCCATCTTCGGCTTCGGGTCCAACAAATCAAGATGCGACGGCCCGCCCGCCATGAAGAGGAAGATCACCCGTTTCGCTGGCGGTGAAAAATGCGGCAGCGGCGAAGCCGCCAATCCGTCCCGCTCCAGCAACGGCCAGAGCGCCATCGCCCCCAATCCGTGCGATGCGCGGGCGAGCAGTTGGCGGCGGGAAAAATATTCGGCGCGTGGCGACGACTTCATGGCATCATTCCCGGTTCACAAACTCATCCAGGTTCAGCAGCACACTGCAAAGCAGGGTCCAGACGGCGTGTTCGATCGGGCTGTCATCCGCGGCGTCCGCTGTCAGTGTGCGCGCCGCGTGGGTGTCGGCGGTAAAGGCGGCTCGTTGCTCACGGTAATAACCCAGCAGACGTTGGGACTCCGCGGGCTTCGGTGGTCGGGCCAGCGTGAGCTGGAAAGCCTGGTCCAGTCGTTGCTCGGAACTGCTGCGGGCTTCTCGAAGGACGCGTGACGCGAGCGCTTGGGCGGCTTCCACGAACACGGGATCGTTGAGGAGAGTGAGGGCCTGAAGGGGCGTGTTCGATCGCTCGCGACGCGCGCAACTGCGGCTGGTGTCCGGGAGGTCAAACGTCACGGATTGCCCAAACGGCGAGGTCCGCTGGATAAAGGTGTAGAGCCCGCGGCGATACCGATCCGCTCCCGTGCTTGGCACCCATTTATTGTCGTATCCTTCCTGCGACACGCTCTCCGGTTGCGGAGGCCGCACACTCGGTCCGCCCAGCGTGCGGGAAAGCAAGCCGCTCACGGCCAGCGCGGAGTCTCGCACGGCTTCGGCGGAGAGACGCAGCCGCGCCTGCCGAGCGAGGAGCGCATTGTTGGGATCGCGGACAGCAACGTCAGGACGCGCCTGCGAGGACTGCCGGTACGTCCGCGATGTAACCATCACGCGGAGCATGTCTTTAATGCTCCACTGGTGTTGCTGAAATTCCAGCGCCAGCCAGTCGAGCAGCTCCGCATGCGATGGCGAATCCCCCCGCACTCCAAAGTTCTCCGAAGTAGCCACGATACCGCGCCCAAACAATTCCTGCCACAAGCGGTTCACGGTGACGCGTGCGGTCAATGGATGCTGCGGCGAGACCAACCAGCGCGCCAGAGCCAGTCGATCCCCATCCGCGCCGGCCACAAACGCCGGCAATACCGCTGGCGTGCCGGCTTTCAGCAGGTCGCCCCGACGTCGAAAATCACCCCGAATGTGCAGGTGCGTTGGGCGCGGCTGCGTTGTCTGGACGACCCCCGGAGCACGGCTGATTACCGGCAGCTGCTCCTGCAACGCTTCGAGTTGGGTGCGAATTTCGCTCGCGTGGAGCGCCCTGAGTCTCGCGCTGTACTCGTCGGGAGCATGGGCGAGAAAGTAATCCAGCAACCGGTCCCGTTGATCCAGCGTGCGCTGCGCCCGCGGTGTCTTAATGATATGGATGCCTTCGAGTTGCCCTTCGCCCTGGCCCTGGCCCCATGTGAGTCCGAGCACTTCGAGGGAGCGCTGCCAGGCAAAAGTCGCCTCATTGTTGGTCTCCGCGTCGAGGAGCCGCCGCTCCCAATCGGCCTGCATCTCGGCGAGCGATGCGACTGCCGGGGCCAGGATCTCGGCGCGCTTTCGATCATGCTCCGGTCGGGCACGCTCCCACGGCTCGCGTTCGCCGGGCAACGGCGCGGTGAGGTTCACCTCGTCGGCGTTGTTGAAGAAGGCGTAAAGTTGGTAGAATTCGCGCTGCGAAATCGCGTCGAACTTGTGGTCGTGGCACTCCGCACACCCCACGGTTAACGCCATCCATGTCGTGCCCAGGGTCACCGTGCGGTCGACCACCTGCCTCACTCGATACTCCTCCAGATCCGCGCCGCCCTCGCGATTGCTGAGCGTGTTGCGCAGCAAGCCCGTGGCGATCTTTTGCGATGCCGTCGCCTCCGGCAACAAATCCCCCGCCAATTGCTCAATCGTGAACTGATCAAACGGCCTGTCGCGGTTGAACGCATCCACCACCCACTGCCGGTAACGCCACGCCGTTGGACGGAGGAAGTCCTGCAAGTAGCCATCGCTGTCCGCATAGTGCGCCAGATCGAGCCACCATCGCGCCCAGCGCTCGCCGAAATGCTCCGAAGCCAGCAACCGATCGACCACGCGCTCGTACGCGTCACGGCGTGCGTCATGGACGAACGCATCTGCCTCCCAGGGCGAGCATGGCAGTCCGGTGAGATCTAAACTCAAGCGCCGGATTAAGGTCGCGCGATCCGCTTCCGGCGATGGAGCGATCGCCTCCTTCGTTAGTCGGTCGCGAATAAAACGATCAATCGGATGATCCACGCCCGCCACCGGCGGCGGCTCGACCCGCTGCGGCGGAATTAAAGACCAATGGGCGGTGTGGCGTGCGCCTGACTCCACACGGCGCGGCAACGCGTCCGCCGCCGCCGAGGTCAGTGGCCTTCCCGCCTGCTTCGGTGGCGTGGGTTCATCCGACTCGGCCGGCAGATTCTGGACGAGCCCAAATTGCAGCAGCAGGATCAGCAACCCTCTCTGCGGTCGTCTCGAATCTCTGGAACATCGAACCATCGGCACAACATCCAATTTAGCCCGCCCGCCCGCCCCTTGCTTCCGACCGGCGGAACTCTCAGTCCACCGCGACCTTCACGACGACCTTGAACACCGGCTCCGACGTCCCCCACTCCACGCACGGCGCGTGCGCATCCTGAGGAAACAGAATCGCAAAGTGACCCGCGCTCAAATGCAAAGGAGTGACGTCCCGCACTGGCTTCCAGAGCGCGGCCTCTTTGGCTTCATCATAGGCCATTGTCTGTTCCTTCATCGCTGCGAGCGGAGCCCAAAGGATCGTCTCCCGCCCACGGTAGACGAATTGCACATCGATGTATTTCCGATGCGCTTCGAAGAGCGCGCTGTCGAGTGACTTCGTGGCATAACTTTGCACCAGTGCAAAGGTACGATCGCCATCAATCTCATGACGCCCCAAAGATTGCGTTCCATCCACGGTGCGGAGGAAGGCAAATGCCTTGGCAAAACGCGAAGAGAGAACTTCATAGCGTGAGCAGTTATCGAGGGTGTCTTGGATCATGGCTTTCGGTGGCGTGAATGGGACCGGCGATTCGGCCTAGGATCATCGATTCTGGAGCCATTCTGCAATGACTAACTTGCGCTTCAGAATGAAAAGGGGTCGGTCAATAGTATTGTCGTATTTTAAAAATGCGACAATACTATTGACCGACCCCAGTTGAGTTCATTTCAAGCTCTTGTGCCGGTGCGCGGCGGAAGTCATATTCTCGCCGGCGTGCCGTCGCGCCGCGGATGAAGACTCCTACTTTCAGATTTGTTCGGCGATTGCGGACTGGCTTCACTCTCGTGGAGCTGCTGGTGGTCGTGGCGGTTGTTGGCATTCTGGCTTCTCTCCTCCTGCCCGCGCTCGGGAGTGCGAAAGGGCAAGCCCGCCGCGTGAACGAGATTGCCTCGGCCAAACAGGTCGTTCTGGCGTGGCAGCTCTACGCGGACGACCACCTCGGTGCGGTCCTGCCTGGGTATCGCTACGGCTACACCGCGACTGATTTTTCCGGAAAGCCGGTAATGCATCCAATCAACGCGCGCTATCCGTGGCGCTTGGCACCGTACCTCGGAAACAATTTCAACGTAATCTACGCGAACGAAAATCGCGCTCTGCTGGAACAGTTTCAACGGATGGAGGATAAATCTCTTGGGGTTTATGCGGCGAGCGTCTTTCCGTCCCTGGGAATCAATTCTGTATTTGTCGGCGGCGACGATCTCGAACTGCCGCCGGACGCGAAGACCATGGGGGCCTTCGATGACTTTTGTGTTCTGAACGAATCTCAGGTGCGTCGCCCGACGCAGTTAATGGCGTTTGTTTCCGCCCGCGGCCCTTCGCCATTCGAATCCAGCAAGATCGTCCAAGGTTACTTTAAGGTCGACCCGCCGTACCTCATTGCGCGGCAGTGGTCGGTGTCATGGAATCCGGAGGACGGCCCGAAAGCCTGGGGATTCGTTCATCCGCGACATCGATTGCAGGCAATTGCGGCGATGACGGACGGTCATTCCGAAGGGTTGCCGAGGCGTTCGCTCCAAGACATGCAATTCTGGGCCAATACCGCCGATCGGCCGGACTGGGTGCTCACGCCGCATCGATGAGATCAGCTCAACGAAACTGGCGGTAAAAAAGTACGGCGGACATCGCGAAACCAATGACCATTATGAGTCGTCGCACCTGGGCCTGCGGAATTTTCTGGGAAAAGTGGGCGCCGGCAAAATAGCCGATGATCGCTCCGACGGTCATCACCGAGGCCTTGGGAAGGTCCACCAGGCCTGAGAACAAAAACCATCCGGAAGCGACCACGTTAATGAGGGCGCTGAAAACCATCTTGGCCGCGTTCATCTCATGGATGTTGCGGAAGCCTAGAAATCCCAGCGCCGCCAGCATGAGGATGCCGATGCCGGCGCCGAAGTAGCCGCCATAGACCGAGACGAGGAACTGAAAAGCGAGTGCGACGGCAAGGATTCCCCAGCGGGGTTTTTCAACGGTTTCCTGGGGCGTCTCCGCACGGGTCAGGCGGCGAACCGCACCCTGGGCGACAAACAATACCGAAGCGAAAAGGACCAAAAATGGAACCAGCTGTCCGAAAACCTTGTCGCCGCCACGGGTCAGGAGCACACAACCCACCGCCCCGCCGGCGAGACTGACGGGAGCGAAGCGAACGAGCCAGGGGGCGATGGCTGGCATGTGGCGTCGATATCCCCAAAGACTGCCCGATGTTCCGAGCATCAGCGCGAGCGTACTTGTGGCATTGGCGACCGTCGGAGCGCAGCCGAAGAACAGCAGTGACGGGAAGGTGAGCAGGGTCCCGCCGCCGGCGATGGCGTTGATGGCGCCGGCAACCATTGCAACGGCGGCGAGCGAAAGTAATTCTACCATCGACATGGGAGGCTTCCGGTTGGGTGGACGCGTTCGTCCGTGAGACCTTAACGTTCCGGCCGTGAGTCACGGTTGAGCAGGTCCGAAACCGCCTGACGCGGCTCCTTTCCCCCGTACAGCATTCCGTGCACCTCGCTGACAATTGGAGCGTAGAGAGAGTGCTTTTGGGCTAGGGCGAGTGCGGCGCGGGCGGTGGGATGCCCCTCGATGACGTTGGGGCTTGTGGCCAGAATCTGATCCAAGGGTTCGCCGCGTCCGAGGCGTTCCCCCAGCGTCCGATTCCGGCTCAGCTTGGAAAAGCACGTCACCGTGAGGTCGCCAAGCCCGCTCAATCCCAGGAACGTTTCCGCCTTCGCGCCGCAGGCGACGCCTAGGCGTGACATTTCCACCGTACTCCGAGTCAGGAGAGCGGCCTTGGAATTGTCGCCGAATCCGAGTCCGTCGCAAACACCGGCGGCGATGGCCATGACATTTTTCAGAGCCCCTCCCAATTCCACACCGGATAGGTCGTCGCTCGTATAGACTCGAAAGGTCGGTCGATGAAACCAGGTTTGCACATCCTGGGCTGCGGCCGGATCCCGGCTGGCGGCGACCACGGCGGTGGGCACTCCCCGGGCCACTTCGAGTGCGAGGGACGGCCCCGAGAGAGCGGCGATCCGCGCGGCGGGCATTGTTTCACGGAGGATGCCGCACATGGTTTGTCCGCTGTCGAATTCAATTCCCTTCGTGACACTCACGACGGTGCCGGAGAATTTGCCGATGCGGCTGGAAATCTCCCGAAAGCAACGAGACGGCACGGCAAGCACCACGGCCTCGGCCTCCTGAATTGCGGCGATGAGGTCGGCCGCATACCGCCACGAATCCGGGAGTTCAACCTCCGGCAGGTGCCGTCGATTCCGCCGGTTGAGCTTCATTTCCGCCAAGCGTTCAGGATTATGGCCCCAAACGGTGATTTGATGTCCGTTTTGGTGCAGCAACAAGCCGAGGGCTGTGCCCCAGGCGCCGGCTCCAACCAGAGTTATGTTCATTGTGCGACTGCGGATTCTATCCCGTGAGAGCCAATAGGCGGCGAGTGGGCGGACGGAATCAAGATTCCGGCGGCTTTCGGTGGCCGATGCGGTTTTCTTTCCCCGCGATCAACCGCTGGATATTGGATCGATGCTTGTAAAAAGCGAGCGCGGCCAAGACTGCTGCCAGCCAGACGAGACGCGGGTCTTTTTGGGTCAACCAGGCGGCGAAGGGAAGGATGAGCGCGGCGGCCAGGGAGGCGAGCGAGACATAGCTTGTGAAGGCGAGGAGCACGAGAAACGTGATCAACGCGATGCCAAACGCGATAGGAAGCAAACTGGCGAGAACGCCCGCGGATGTCGCGATTCCTTTGCCGCCGCGAAATTTCAGCCAAGGCGTATAATTGTGTCCCAATACCGCGCACAAGCCCCCCAGAATTGGCAGCCAGACCCAGGAGTCCGGTGGCTTGATTCCCTTCGCGAGAAACCATTGCGCAATCAGAACCGGCACCCCGAGCACAGCAACCACACCCTTGAGTGCGTCCACGGCCAGGACGAACAAACCAGGACCCTTGCCCAGCACCCGAAAAACGTTGGTTGCACCAATATTCCCGGAGCCGACGGCGCGGATATCCACCTTGAACAGGCGCGCCACCAATAATCCCGTGGGGAGAGAACCCGCCAGGAAGGCAATGAGCGCGGTCAAAATGAAGGGCCAGTCAGGCAGCACTCCGCGAGATTAGTTCATCCGCAAGAGTGAGACGACAAGAATGCGTCGGCTCGGGCAACAACCTCGGCATGGATCTGACTCGATTCGGATGCCGTCACCGCTGGGCAGTCGAGCGCGGGCGATTCCAAGGCTTGGCAGCCGCAGGGTGCCGGATCCGTTGACGGATGCCATGTCCCGACCAGGACATTTTATGTGTAGCAATGGCCAATCTCCAGGCCCAGCGCATCGGCGCCTGGTGACGGGGGGGAGAACCGCGGATTGACACGGATTGACGCGGATAAGAGGAAGCCGTTGCCTCTCACCTTCTGAGTGAGCGCCCGGAATCAGCGTTTATCGGCGTTCATCCGCGGTTCCAACTCCGGTTCATTGGATTACTGGAAATTCCGAGTTGACGCCCTCGTGAGAAGGCGTAGACGAACCTAGTGCTCCTAGAAATTGATGACGAGGTGTTTGGTCCCCATATCCCAACTGGGGAAGAACTGCAACTCGATCTGGCCATAGGGCTTTTCATGAGCCGGCGGATTACCCTGGGGCGGGCCGCGGATATTTCGGGTCTGAACCAGACGCAATTTTTGTCCCAGTTGGGGGAGCGCGGGATTCCGCTCCATTATGATGCCGAGGATGCAGAACTCGATCTGCGGACGATTGACCATCTCCGCCACAAATGATTGTCGTTGGTGACATTTCCGCACTGACAGCTCTGGCCCGCATCGAGCGGCTCGAGCTCCTTCGGCATTTGCAGCGACAGGTGGTTGTCCCCGAGGGGGTTCGGGACGAGTTTGTCCGCTCTCATTCGCGGTTGCCGTGGTACATCAAGGTTCAGCAACCCACCAATACCGAGCATGTTGCGGCCCTTCGTCGCTGGTTGGATTCCCAGGAAGCGGAAGCGATTGCACTGTATAAGGAATTGAATGCCGATGTCCTGCTCATGGATGAGCATCTCGGTCGCCGTCTCGCCCACCGCGAGGGTGTCCGCCTGCTGGGATTGCTCGGCCTACTGCTCCTCGCCAAGCGGGCGGGTCACATTTCGTCGGTCCGAGATGTTGCGCTGCAAGTCCGGCGGGCCTGCGGGTTTCGCGCGACGGATGCGGCGGAAGCGCTCATTTTTCGGCACGCCGGCGAGTGATCCACCGGAGAGGTTCCCGTGAATCGTCTCTCCCTGGCCCTCTTCCCGCGACTCGTTGCCCCGTTCGGCGGGGTGTGAGTCAAAAATCTGATTCCATTGAAAAACGGCCAATTTTCTTGGTATGAAATGTCTACGGTTTCGGAACAATGCGTTCGTGATTTCATCCCGTGTCCAATTGGCGGTCGCTTCGAATTTGCGGGGGTCGCTTCTCGATTCACAAACCCACAGCGAGACCCATTAGGCCGGCACGAAACACCGAGATGCCCCGCTAATTCGAAACGACCGCAAATGAAGAAAGGTCTGCTTTCATCCCGTATCCAATGCGCGGAAGGTGGCCGCCAAGGCCGGTGAGGGGTCACTGAACTTCCACGGGGTCAAGAGTCCCGGGTCTTTGTCTGCGGACCCAAATACTCGAGCGAAGTCGCGAAGAGAGAAGGAATTGGAAATCCGCCGGAGGAGGTGCCCTTCGGTGCGTCCGACCCATGCCGACGTTGTTGCCCAAGCCGGCTCTGCCTTGCTTCGCGGCTTCGCGTGCGAATCTCTCGGCGCGGTTTCAGTCGAAGCGAGCCCGAACAGGTTGTTGACCCGTTGGCAGGAGCGATGGGGGTGATTCTAGAACAAGTGAAGATTTTTGTCTCACACCTCGTTCGGCGACTTGAAGCCAATTCTCGTCGCCTTCCGTTCGGTTTCCCTCTACGCTCCGTGGATGCGATTCTCCTGCTTGCCGCCCTTGGCCTTCGCCTTGGCTTTGGACCTTGTGTTCGCCTCCGGTCTCGCCATCGCCGGGCCGAAGGTTTCCCTGCAACTTGTGGCCGACGGACTCACCTCCCCCTTGGCCTACGCCAGTCTGCCGGACGGTCGGGCGCTGCTGGTAGATCAAATCGGGCAGGTCCGTCTGCTGGGTACGGATGGAAAACTTACCGGCGACATCGTCGCCGACATCAAATCGAAGCTATCCGCCATCAACCACGGCGCATTCGACGAGCGCGGCCTGCTGAGCCTGGTCTTGCACCCCGGATTTTCATCGAATCGCCGGGTCCTTGTTGCGTACACCGCACCCCTCCGCCCCGGCGGTCCCATTGGCTATGATTGCACGTTGCGCATTGCCGAATGGACCCTGCCCGCGAGAGAACCCTTGGCCCTCGATACGACCTCGGAACGGGTATTGCTCGAAATCGACAAACCCTTCGCGAATCACAACGGAGGGCGGTTGGCTTTCGGTGCCGACGGTTATCTCTATGTTTCCGTGGGCGATGGCGGCAACGCCAACGACCTGGGGCGGCGCCCGCCGACGGGGAACGGCCAGAACCTCGATACCCTCCTAGGAAAGATCCTCCGCATTGACGTGAACACCGCGGGAGCCGCGGCGGTTCCGAAGGATAACCCATTTTCAGATGGGAAAATCGGACGCCCGGAAATCTTCGCATACGGAATTCGCAATCCGTGGGGAATGAGTTTCGACCGGGGCGGCGATCACGCGTTGTATGTCTCCGATGTCGGACAGACGATGTTTGAAGAGTTGAACATCATTATGAAGGGCGGAAATTACGGATGGTTCTTGCGCGAAGGGTTCGTCGGTTTTGACGCCCATGCGCCAACCAAGCCACCGGCAAACGTACCGAAGACCGGTGCGCTCGGTGAGCCGCTCATTGATCCGATTGCCGTGTATAAGAATGCCAATGGATTTAAGAAGGATCCCGACGCCTACGGCACCAGCGTCACCGGTGGATATGTCTATCGCGGCCGCGATCTGCCCGAATTGATGGGACATTATGTCTATGGAGATTGGTCCCGGAGCTTCGTCCTGCCCCAGGGACAGCTTCTGGTCGCGCGCCGGCCGGCGGCGGGTAGTTCCGATCCGTGGACAGTGGAACCGATCGAGCTGGTGTCCCCGGAGAAACTGGGAGCCTTTGTCGTGGGGTTCGGTCAGGATAACGACGGGGAAATGTATGTGATGACGAATGGGAGCAACAGCTTGACGCCTGGCAAGGGCAGGGTCTGGAAGATCCGGCCCGCCGGAGCTCTCTAAATCCAGCCCTCGGGCGACAATCACTGAATTCTCATGAATGAAGTTTCCAAGGGTCCGTTGCTGCGCTTTTTCCAGCGTTGGCTGGTTTTAACCGTGGGAATTCTTGTCGCCAATCATCTCGTGCCGGGAATTCGTTACACGTCGATCGGTGCCCTCCTGGTGGCTTCGCTCGTGCTCGGCTTCTGCAACGCCTTCGTCCGGCCGATCCTCGTCCTGCTCACTTTTCCGATCATGCTCATCACGTTCGGACTCTTCTACTTCGTCATCAATGCCGGGTTGTTGTGGACCGTCGGGAGCTTGGTCCGCGGATTTGACGTCAGCGGCTTCTGGCCTGCGTTCTGGGGTGGCCTCGTGATTTCTCTCGTCGGTTGGGTCGTGAATCGCCTGCTTGGACGTCCGTCCGATGTTCAGGTCGGGACGACCCGCCCCGATGGCAAGGGCCCGGTCATTGACGTCTGAATCACCGAGCCGTTTTCCCGGCGATCAGTCGGGCGACAGACCGGGCGGACCCGGAGGTCAAATGGGTGCCATCGGAGAAGGTTGGCACCACCCCCGATGCTCTTAGTTCGGGACCCAACTCCCACTGGGGTAGCTGAAGGTCGCGTGCCAGTTCGTCCGCAAAATCGGCTCCCCGTGCCGTCGGATCCTCCGCGACATCCGCGTGCGGGAAACGCAATAAGACAACCTGGACGCCACGCCGTCGCAGCTCCAGCAGTTCCTGTCGAATAACATCGCGATGCCGGGCGCGCTCGGCGGGAGTGCTGCGATCCCAGGGGATCGGGAGCGGTGAGACCGAGTGCGCTCCGGCGATGTTCGAGCTCACGGTTGGTGGAGGCCTCCGGATGTCTGGCGCATCGCTCCGACGCTGCTTCAGCCAGGAATAGAGAAGTGACGAGGGACGGGTTTCGGCTCGGAGCAGGGGAGTCTGGCGGGCGAGCGAAAAAGTGAAACTCTCCGCCGCATCGAGCAATTGGAGGTCATTGGGTCCGGGCGGAATCCCGAGCAGATTCGCCTCGATGAAAAGCCGGGTTGGCGGCGCCGACGTTTGCCGAATCAGCAGCTCGATCCCCAGTCGGGGACCCGATCCGTCCAGACCCAAATTGGCGGAACCGGCGAGCGAT
The DNA here is from genome assembly GCA_945861565.1 of Akkermansia muciniphila. Taxonomy (GTDB): domain Bacteria; phylum Verrucomicrobiota; class Verrucomicrobiia; order Limisphaerales; family UBA9464; genus SIBK01. The sequence continues at coordinate 6,835 of CAMAUY010000036.1, read as the reverse complement.
GTTGACTCAAAATAGCCTGGCAGCAGGCGACCGGTGATCGATGAGCCGACGAAAACAGCCGGGCGAACCGGTTGAAATAGGAAATCCTGCAGGCGGATAAGGTTGGCTTGGTAGTTCGATTCCGCCAACGGCGCTCGGATCGGCACGAGTCGGAGACAGAACGACCAGGCCCCCAGGAAGAGAGCAACCCAGAGGAGGATGTGAAGTGTTTGCCGGCCAGATCTCATTTGGTGTTTCCCTCAGAATTGAAAATAGATGAAATCCCCGGGAGTACCGGAGTTCACGAGGATTAGGAACAGGAGAAAACCGAAGAACGGGGCCTCCAACCGGGCGGGCAACAGCGGTTTCCTGGGATTCGCTCCGTACAAATGCTGGATGATGACCGGCAGTGAGAAGAGGCCGATGACATAGAGCGCCTGCGGTTGTGCGCCCCAGGGGTTATGAAGCAGGCAGTCAATATAGGCGATGACGTCCCGAAAATCGGTCAATTGGAACAGCAGCCAGAGTAGCGACACTCCATTGAACACGAGCAGAGTCCGCAGGACACGTCCTAGGGTCCAGGTTGCGGTTGGGGCAGCATCCCGTTTATTTCCGGCGAAGAACCGTTCGAGCGCGAGGAGCACGCCGTGGGCCATTCCCCAGACGGCATAGCTCCAGGCCACCCCGTGCCAGAGCCCGCCCAGAAACATCACCAGAAACAGGTTGACGTAGGTTCGAGTGGTTCCCCGACGGTTACCTCCGAGCGGCACGTATAGATATTCACGAAGCCAGGATGACAACGAAATATGCCATCGCCGCCAGAACTCGGTGATGCTTTGCGACAAATAGGGCAGGTTGAAATTGATGGGTAATTCGTAGCCAAACAATTTCGCCAGACCCATTGCGATCAGCGAATAACCGCAGAAATCCGCGTAGATGCGAAAGGAGAATCCATACAATAGGGCGATCAGATTCAGTTTTGGGAGGACGAGGAAGAGCGGGCTGGCGAGGGAAGCCGTGGCTTCACGGAGGTTATCCGCGACGACGAGTTTCAGGAAAAATCCGGTGATCAAATGGCGGGACGCGCCATCCCAGTCAACGTCAGCGAGTCGCTTTGGAGAAATTTGATAAAGGAACTCGCCGGCTTTCACGATGGGCCCCGCGATGAGCTGGGGGAAGAACGCCTTGAAAAACCAGACCCGCGCCTGGAACCAGACCGATTCGCGGGGGGTGGACGGCAGCGGCAATCCGGGAATGCCGTCCGGACCCGCGCGCCAGGCATCCACCACGAGGCTGATTCCCTGGAATGTGTAGAACGAGATGCCGACCGGCAGGGGTATCTCGCGGATGGAGACACCCCAGTGGTTCCAGAGCGAGGCGGGTAGAATCAACGGGCCAAGCAATTTGGCGTATTTGAAGAATGCGAGCGCCCCGAGATTTGCCGTCAGGGCAAGGACCAGCGCCCGTCGGCGCGCGTTCCGGGAACTTCCGGGGTGCAGCAGGTGCCGGGCGGCTTCCGCATTGATCGTCGTGGACGCGGCAAGCAGGAGGACCAGCCACGGATGTTCCCAGCCGTAGAAGACGAAGCTGGCAACAATCAGGATCGCAAGCTGCCAACCTAGTGAACGTCCTGCGTAGTGCAGGACAAACACGAGTGGCAGGAATACCGCAAACGACCAACTGGTGAAGGCCATGATTCTCGGCGGCCAAATGGATCGGCGGGATCCGTTCTCAGGATCCGTATCCCGAAAGGCTGCGCGGGCTGTTGTCTTCCAAGCGGGTTCCGAGTCGCAAGCCATTTCGGCGTGGGAATTTCTCCGCTGCCACCTGGCGTCAGGCATCCCCGCCTGACAGTGGAGGCGCCTTCCAGCCGCCTCTGGAGATTGGCCATTTTTCTCGTGCGTGTACCGCTGGCGGACAATTCGGAATTTAGAAAAGCCGCGGAGCGGCGTCAGACCGTAGCCCACGGCGTGAGCCGTGGGGATGATGTTCGAACTAAACGCAAGCCCCGTCAGGGGCGACAGAGCTGGAGGAGAACGCGCCTTGTGCCAGATTCTCTGTCCGCCCCTCCGGGGCTTGAGTGCGGGGCATCCGAGAACCCACGGCTCACGCCATGGGCTACGTTCTGACGGCGCTCCGCGCCTCTGGAGTTTGGGGATTTTTCGAGGCTGGCAGAGAAACTGTGCCGCCATGTATCTGCCTGCGAATACCTTTGGGATTTCATTGCAAAAAACGTCCGATCGCAAAGGCCCAAAGGGCCGTCATTCCTCAGCCCAGGCCATCGGCCTGGGTAACGATTGCCGACAGATCACGCGGCCTGAAGGGCCGCGATAATCCCACTCCACGGTGCGCATGAATCGGTTAACGTCCCACGACCCAGCCCGTTGAGCTGGGCTGAGGAATCACGGGCCGTTGGCCCGAAGCCCGACGACCCCTCGCCGTCCGTCTTGTGCGAAGCCACCCGGCAGTCACCCCGGGCGATCCAACGGAAGACAGGCGGTGCGCTGCTGGCTCTCCCCTCTTTCGGAGCCGGCGGCCAGGCACGCATTCCACCGGATTTGACGATCGGAAAAAAGTCCGACATGGTGACGCACATGAGGGTGATCCCTCATCTGTTGAACACGCACGCATGGATCCAGCGTACGCCGGAGGCGCGGAGCGCCGTCAGAACGTAGCCCATGGCGTCAGCCATGGGTTCTCGGATGCCCCGCGCGTTAGCCCCGGAGGGGCGACAGAGAATTTGGCACAAGGCGCTGTCCCCCAGCTCTGTCGCCCCTGACGGGGCTTGCGTTTTGCTCGAACGTCATCCCCACGGCTCACGCCGTGGGCTACGTTCTGACGCCGCTCCGCGGCTTTGCTAAATGCCGATTGTTCTTCCACGACGCATGGACCAGAAAATGGGTAATCTGCTGCGAATCCCAACCGGATTTCTTTGCGATAAATGGCCAAACTCCAGGGGCGGCTTCCAGCCGCCTGGAACGATGGATAGCGTGGGTCGAGGCGAGCTCGATGATTTAACGGTTTGCCCGCTGTTGAGCCCAGTTCCGCTGGGCTGGGAAACCCGCCGCCATGTGGCGAATTTGTGAATTCGCCCCGGAGCGGCAAAAAAGCATCACAAACGCCTTGTATTTACCCCTTAATCCGGCATTGTCGGACCCGTTTCGCTTAACCAGACCTGTCAAGCATTTGCCTATCAACATTGTCCAATGAAAAGTAACAGTATAACCGCATTCATCAAACCAGCGCTCGCGTCGTTGGCCCTGCTCACAGCGGGTCTCGGCGTGCAGGCGAAGGATATTGTCGTCACCACCATCAACAACGATTCGCCCGGAGCGGGAACCTCGCTCAAACAGGCGATCAGCCAGTTGGCCGAGGGGGATGTCATCAAGTTCGCCATTCCCGGTGACGGACCTCACGTTATCGTCACTCCTCTGGGGGGGTATCCCTTGATCACGGTGAACAATGTTTTCATCGATGGCTATTCCCAGTCGGGGTCCAAGCCCAATAGCAATGGCATCCTCGGCGGCAACAATGCCAATATCAAAATCGTGCTGGATTCGAGCGGGGCCGATTCAGCGCCGTCCACAGGTACCAATCGTGATTTGCTCGAGCGCCGTTCCACACGCCTCCCCTTTCCCGGTTACGGTGATAGCGAGAACGGCGTTTTCGGTGTTTTTGCCGCAAATGGATTCAAGGTTCGCGGACTGAGTTTTATTGGGCGTTACGTGGCCGCCAGTGATGGCGATCCGAAGATCTACGCCGTTGCTTTGGTAAAGGGATCCAAGAATGCCAAAGTGCAGGGTTGCTGGTTCGGATTGAAGCCGGGCGACGCCTACACGATGGAAAACCTGAAGCCGATGACGGCCGCGGTTTCGGCGTACCGCTTCCAGGAGCGGGACGAGGCAAATGTCGTAACCAACACTCTCTACTGCTCGGGCCTGACGGCCGGAACCGATGGTGACGGTGTGGCAGACGTTCAAGAGTTCAACGTCGTGCTCGGTGCGGGCAACGCTTTCGGCATCGAGGCACCCGACCTCCGCATCTCGGGCAACTACGTCAACGTGTTCCCGGATGGACTCACGTTTGTCGATATCGAAGCGGTGCTTCAGACTTACATGACGGCATCCAATAACAAGATCGAATCCGTCGAATTCTTCGAAAATGGGCGTTCCTGTGCCAACACGGTCATCGGCACGAATGGCGATGGCAAGAGTGACGGCAACGAGCGCAACATTGTGGCGCATTCCGCGTATGACAGCGACATGGAGTTCTACACGGACGCCACCAACGTCACGATTGCCGGCAACTACTTTGGTGTGGGTGTCGACGGTTTGACCGCGCAGCCCGCATTCACGACCGAGACGCCTTTCCTTATCGGAGGTGCCAACGGTCAGTTCCGGGTCGGTTCCAATGGCGATGGGGTTAGTGATGACCTCGAGGGCAACCTCATCGTCAATATCCTTGGCGATCGAATTGTCGATACGGGCAATGGCGTACCGGTCACGGCCCGCCGAAACACCATCATCAACGCCAAGTTCGATGGTTTTCCGTTTGCGAACCCCAGCTATGGACGCACCTACGAGGGCTATCTTGCGAATGCAGTGGCGAATCCCGCGACGGATACGACCCCGGCAATCACCGCCGTGACCGCTGGCATTATGACTGGTACGGTGCCGGTTCCAAACCTTGCCAACTACGCCAAGCACGCGGTGGATGTTTACGTAATTGATGCGAAGTCGGCTGAGAGCGGTTTGAACTTGCCTGGGAAGTTTTCGGGTTCGTTCATTGAAGGCGGTGCCGGGGATCTCGATGCCGCTGCGAACAAGTTCCGCGTAGATTTGCGGGGTATGAAGGTGGCGCCTGGGGATTCCATCGCGATCGCGGTGACCTACACCGCGGCGTTGACGGGCGGCACGCCGGGCTCCAACTCCATCACGGGCCCGCTTTCGGCCGCGGTCGTGGCGGATATTCCAGCCCTGGTTCCGGGTAGCGTTGAGTCGGTTGGTTTGACCCGCATTGTTCCGGACAAGGCGATTATTGTCCCGCAAAACGATGCACTGGGTAACTGGGAGCCTAATGCCAGCGTGCTCGGGACATCGACGTTCCTCATCGAAGGCAATACGTTTGCCGACGGTTTTGACTTGCCGTCACCGGATGGCAGACAGCGGTTTGTGGTGGCGCTCCAACCGGTAGATGGCGCGCTCGGCAAGACGGTGGAAGGCTTCTATAACGATGCGGGCGCACCGTATAAGGGCGAGATTAACGGCTCACGCCAAAACGGTAATCCGGGCCGCGTGGCTGGCGACAAACGCCCGAATGCGAAGACCTATGTGGTCGGTGCCGAGGCATCGCCCCATAACTTTGTCGAATTCAATTCGGGCAATCGCTGGGCGACCGGCTATGACCGCATGACTGCGGCCGGAGTAATTAGCCGCTACGGCACAGTTCAACCCTTCACCCTCGACCTCGGGTCTCTCACACCCACGCCTTTGATCAAGGCGTTTGATTCCGCCACGGGCCGCCAGACCTCCGGTCAAGTCGAGAGCGATCAGAACACCCGCTTCGGTGGCGACGTCGCCTTTCTGAGTAACGGAAACTTCGTTTCTTTGGTCGAAGACCGATCGAAGTTGATTCGGCCCGAGGGTAATGCAGCGGTTGCAACGATCTTCAAGGCCGACGGCACGTTGGTTAAAGAGTCGTTCAAGGTCGCCGACGGCGATCAATGGGCCAATTTGGCTGCCTTCAAAGGCGGTTTCGCGGTCCGCAACGGTAGCGACTTCTACTTGTTCGACAACGACGGCAACGCGACCGGCAAGTTCAGCCAGAACAGCGCGGGCGCGGCATTCAACTCCGGTCGTGGTGACGGCACCCGCATCGCCTCCCATATCAACTCGCCTTATGTCTTCCTGTTTGGCCAGCCTACGGGCGATTCCGTGATGAAACTTGCGGTTTGGGACACGCGCAGTCCGGATCGGTTCGCCCTGTTCGACGCCAGCGAGCCCGCCTTTGCGGGTGGTTTCGACCGCGCCAACCTCGCGGTGGACGCTCTGAATCGCATCACCGTTTCCTGGGTTTCGAAGCCGGACGGCTACGAGCAGCAGCAGATTGCCGCCCGTGTGTTGGCGCTCAATGGCGACACGATGACGATCACGGCCCTTACGCCCAGTTTCCTGGCCTTCATCAATGCGGCCAAGACGGGTGATATCCGATCGGTCGGCATGAGCATCGCCATGACCACCAAGCAGATCTGCGTGTCGGCCAAGGGGGAGATTAACCTCCAGAACAAGCCCGCCAACGGCGCTTTTATTAATGTCAACACCGGCGGCCCGCTGAGGGAAATCAACTTCTACACCGTGTTCTCGCATCCCGCCCCCGCGGAGGATCCGACCGCGCCGGTCGGTGGGGTCGCGCCATCGGTTACCATTAAGCTCAATGCGGATGGCAGCGTCACGATCGCCTGGACAGGACAGCTGGTATCGTCCAGCACGATTGACGGCACGTACTTGCCGGTTGCGGGCAGCAGCCCGCTAACGGTTCCGGCGACCGGTGTCGCCCAGTTCTATAGTGCCCGCTAAAAGGTCGCTGAAGAAGAGTTCTTACAATGAGGCCGGGCCAAGTGCCCGGCCTCTTTTTTATTCTCCAGACTCAGGACTCCTGAGCCCGTGGAATTTAAGTGACCCCTCACCCGGCCTCTGCGGCCACCCTGCCCATGAACCGACTCCATTTCCCAATTCGAGGACGAAGAACGAGCGCGACGGACGAGGACGATTTGAAGGACCCCATTGCGGCGCTTTCGCCCTCGTCCTCGTCCTTCGTCCTTCGTCCGTCGATGGCGACGAACAGCACACCGACCTAT
>CAMAUY010000035.1 GCA_945861565.1 Akkermansia muciniphila | reverse complement strand
TGGTAAGTCGTGGCGCCGAAGGGCCAACGGATGCGTTCGTGAGAGCTTTCATCCCACTCGAAGGTGGGGCTTTAGACGCCCTGAGTCTAGGAATATCTTTAACTCACGCCGCCGCAGTCACATTCCCAATCCCAACGAAACGCCGTGATCAGCGGATTTGGGGCGCGGAAGCGGTATTGAACTCCGCGGCGACTCACGATAGGCTGCCGGGCCGAATCTATGAAATTTCTGCTTCCTCGCCTTTGCGCACTCGCCGTCGCGACCTGGGCCTTCACCGGTTGCACCACCACCCCGCGGCCCGTCGGGACCGGCCCCAGCTTCAAAGGGCCGGCGGGCCTGCAGCTGTACAGCCTCCGGGGGCACTTCACTCGAAATGTCCCGTCCACCCTCGATATTGTAAAAGGCTACGGAATTCATGAAGTTGAACTCGCCGGCACGTACGGACAAACGCCGGACCAATTCCGCAAGGAGTTGGTCTCCCGGGGATTGACTCCCATCGCGGCTCATTTTCCGTTTACTCGGCTGCGGGACGACCCGGAGGGTGTCGTTCGGGAGGCGCAGGCGCTGGGGCTAAAATATGCCGGGTGCGCGTGGATTCCGCATCAGGGAGCCTTTGATGCACCCCAGGCACGCACCGCGGTGGGAGTTTTTAATCATGCGGGCGAGGTCTTCGCCAAGTATGGCATCAAGTGCTTCTACCATTGCCATGGCTACGAGTTTGAACCCGGCGCCGCCGGTCCGAACACGACCGCCATGGACATTTTGATCAAAGAAACCAATCCGCGAAATGTCGTGTTCGAAATGGATGTCCTCTGGGTCGTACACCCGGGCGAGGCACCGGAGAAATGGCTCGCCAAATACCCGGGCCGTTGGGAACTGATGCACCTCAAGGATTACCGCCGCGGACTGCCCACCGGAATTCATACCGGGAAGACCGACCCCAACAATGACGTGGTGCTCGGAACTGGCCAATTGAACTGGCCCGTAATTCTAGCGGCCGCCCGCCGCACGGGCGTCAAGCACTACTTCATCGAGGACGAATCGGCCGATGCCGTCAAGCAAGTGCCGCAGAGCCTCCGCTATCTCGAACAGGTCCGCTGGTAATCCGACGCGTGGTACATTGTGAAAGCGCCCTTAAATCGGAGATCCTTCCTCGCCGCCACCGCGAGTGCCGCCGCCACGCTGGCTGCCGGCGGCTGTGTCGGCTCGCCGGGGGCTCCGTTCCCGATTACCGACACCCACACTCATTTCTACGATCCGACACGCGCTCAGGGCGTGCCTTGGCCGGGACGGGACGATCGCTTTCTCTACCGCCCGGTGCTGCCGACCGAGTATCGGAGGCTCGCGGAACCCCTCGGCATCACCGGCACGGTAGTCGTCGAAGCAAGCTCGTGGATCGAAGACAATCAGTGGGTTTTAGACCTGGCCGCCCAGGACCCTTTCATTCTGGGGCTGGTTGGCCATCTGAAGCCCGGACAACCCGGCTTCGAAACCCAGTTGGACCGATTCGCACGGAATCCTCTATTCCGGGGAATTCGCACCGGATTGTGGGATGTGAAAGTCGAAGTCGCCAAGCCGGAGTTCATCCGCGACCTTGAACATCTCGCCGAGCGCAACCTCGCCCTCGACCTGCTCATCGGGCCCGACCAACTCAAGACCGCCGCCCTCCTGGGCAAAAAGGTTCCCGGTCTCCGCATTGTCGTGGACCACTGTGCAAACGTGCCCATCGACAGCCGGCAACCCCCCAGCGCGTGGATCGAAGGGATCGTCGCCTGTCATTACCAACCGAACATCAACCTTAAGGTGTCTGCACTGGTGGAAGGTACGGGGCGGACGGATGGCACCGCCCCCGCGTCCGTGGACTTCTACCGGCGCGTGCTCGACGCCGTCTGGGGGGCGTTTGGAGAAGACCGGGTCCTTTATGGCAGCAACTGGCCGGTGAGCGCTCGCTATGCCTCGCTCGCGACGGTGCATCAAATCGTCCGTGAATATTTCGGGTCCAAGGGTTCGACCGCCGCGAGGAAATATTTTCACGCGAATGCAAAACGGATTTACCGATTCTCCGGTCCGAGTTAACGCCCATGAAAACCTCCCAACCGACTAACCCAAACCTTGACCGCAGCGGGTTTACCCTCATTGAGCTGCTGGTGGTGATTGCCATCATTGCCATTCTCGCCGGGATGCTTCTGCCCGCACTCGGTCGGGCCAAGCTGAAGGCCCAGGGAATTCAATGCCTGAACAACATGAAGCAGCTGCAGTTGGCCTTCCACCTTTACGCCGACGATTATCGGGGCAATTATTTTCCCAACACCTATGGTGGCGACGGTTGGATCAAGGGAAGTCTGGATCAGGACGGCAACAATCCGTCGAATTGGGATGTCAACACGCTCTTAGACCCCAAGACAGCCGTTTTGGGTCCTTATACTAAATCGCCTGGGATCTACCGTTGCCCCGGCGACTGGGTGACGCTCAAACGCGCCGGTGCAAGCTACCGGCGCATCCGCAGTGTCTCCGCCAGCCAAGCGGTCGGCACTTGGTCGGACAATACTCCGACGAAGGGATACTGGCTGGACAGCGCCGATGTCGGTGGAAACAAGAATCCCGGGGGGAAGTGGCGCGTATTTGCTCGCGATTCGGACGTTCAGAAATCCTCGCAGACATGGGTGTTCATCGACGAGCATCCCGCCGGAATCAATGATGGTGGGTTCGGGTTTCGCATGTCCGACACGCCGGCACAGACGGCCAGTCAGGGCTGGGTCGACTTCCCCGCCGGTTTCCACGGCGGATCTGCCGCCCTCTCCTTCATTGATGGCCACGGTGAGCTGCATAAGTGGATCGAAAGACCTCGGACTGGCAAGAGGGGGTTCGATGCCAAAGTGGTGAACTACAGCTCCTTGGATGACGGTAAGTTCGCGAACAACCGGGATATTTGGTGGATGAATGAGCGAACGTCTACGTACGACAACGGCCCCGATCCCTTCTGAACCGCCGTGCCGAAGTGCCTAGCCACCGCGCAGCGGGCACGCTATCCTCCGCGCATGTTCCCGCGCTTGAGTGGAATGGTTCTCCTGCTTCTTTCCGCGATCGCCAATCTCGGTGCCGTGGATCTTCCTGGTGCGCAGCGCGATGGCTCCGTCCTGCTCCCAAATCAATGGTCTCTCCGTCCAACCGGCAAGCAAATCCCCTTGGGCGACTTTCCAGTCAATGTCGCCATCCACCCGGAGGGCCGATTTGCCGTCGTCCTCCATGCCGGTTGGGGCACCCATGAACTGATCGCGCTCACCCTGCCGGACGGACGCCCGGTAGCTCGTCTCGCGGTGGATGAGGCGTTCTATGGATTGACGTTTTCACCCGATGGTCGTCGCGTTTTCACCAGTGGTGCCGGAGCCGAAGTCATCCGGTCGTGGGCGTTTCAAAACGGGCTCTTCACTGATCCGCAAACCATCCCGCTGCGCCCGGTGTCGGAGCGCGGCGTTCCCGCGGGCCTGAGCATCGCCCCCGACGGCTCCTGTCTGTGGGTAACCGAGCTGTGGGCCGAAAACGTCGTCCAAGTTCCACTCACGCCGAATGCGGCACCGCTGCGTTTCTTTGTCGGTGACACGGCTGCGTCAATTCCTTCGACATCTCGACCGTTGTCCGCCGATCCGGACCTGGCCGCCGTCGAAAAGCGACAGGCGGCGCTGCAAGATGCCATCGCCGGGGATTCCGCGTTTCCCTATTTCTGCCTCCCCGACCCCCGCCGATCGCGTGTTTACGTCAGTTTGTGGGGCAAATCCCAGGTGGCCGTGGTCGATGTCGCCTCCGGCCGGATCACCGCCCGCTGGGGCACCGGCGATCACCCTAATGAGATGGTGCTTTCGCGCACCGGGAAATTGCTTTACGTAGCCAACGCAAACCATAACACCGTCAGCGTCTTGGATTGTGCCACGGGCGAACCCATCGAAACGCTCTCAACCGCCATGCATCCGTCAGATCCGCCGGGCACCACTCCCAATTCTCTCTGCCTGTCACCGGATGAATCCCTACTCTTCGTCGCCAACGCCGGAAACAATAACGTCGCCGTCTTTGACCTGGAGAAGCCGGGCCAAAGCCGCCCGTTGGGTTTTATTCCCACCGGATGGTACCCCACCTCCGTCCGCATGACCCCGGACGGTCGTACCTTGCTGGTCGCGAATGGAAAAGGGCTGTTGTCTCACGCCAACCGGCATGGCCCGCAACCCGGCCGAGAAGCCCCCTCCAGTCTCCGGGAATATATCGGAGGACTGATGCAGGGAACGCTGGGCATCATTCCGATACCCGCCCGCGGGGAACCCTTGGAAGAGGCCATGAAAAAACACTCGGAACAGGCTTTTAAATGCACGCCGGTCCCGACCCGCCCGCTCGCTCCCGCGCGCCGGGGCAGAAAGAACCCAATTCCCGCAGTCGTCGGCGGCCCCAGCCCGATCCGTCATGTTATCTATATCATCAAGGAAAACCGAACCTATGATCAGGTGCTCGGCGATATGCCCGAGGGGAATGGAGATGCCGACCTGTGCTTGTTTCCTGAAGCCATCACTCCGAATCATCATCAGCTCGCTCGTGAGTTTGTGCTGCTCGACAACTTCTATGTCGATGGTGAGGTCAGTGCCGACGGCCATGAATGGACGGTGGGGGCTTATGCGTCGGATTTCGTCGAAAAGACGTGGCCTTTAAACTATGGGCACGGTACCCGAGGCAAATTTCCTTACCCGAGTGAAGGGCGGTTTCCGATTGCGCGCTCCGGCGGTGGATACCTCTGGGATAAGGCCCGCGAAGCCGGCGTCACCTACCGCAGCTATGGTCAGTTCCTCGCCGCCGGCAAAACGCCCGAGATCGCCGCCACCAGCCGAGTGCCAGCACTGGAGGGACATTTCGATCCGTGGTTCCGCCCTTGGGACATGGACTACCCGGATGTCCAACGCGCCGATCGCTTTCTTTCTGAGATTCGTAGATTTGAAAAGGAGGGCAGCATGCCGCGCCTGCAAATTGTACGTCTGCCCAATGACCATACCTATGGGACTTCCCCGGGGAAACCGTCCCCCAGAGCGATGGTTGCGGACAATGACCTCGCGCTCGGCCGGTTGGTTGAGGGGGTCTCACGCTCCCGGTTCTGGCCAACTACCGCGATTTTTGTGGTCGAAGATGACGCCCAAAACGGCCCGGATCACGTCGACGCCCATCGCAGCATTGCCTACGCAATCAGCCCCTACGTAAAGCGGCATTTCCGCGATTCCACCATGTATTCGACCTGCTCCACCCTGCGGACGATCGAACTCATCCTCGGGCTGCGCCCCATGTCCCAATACGACGCCCGCGCCAATCCCATGTATAACGCCTTCCAACCGCGTCCAGACAATCGACCGTATCGCTGCCTGCCCGTTGTGCAGGATCGGACGGAAAAGAATCTCGCCTCGGCCTGGGGATCCGTCCTTTCCCTGGCGATGGATTTTTCCAAGGAAGATGCAGCGGATGATCTCCAATTGAATGAAGTCATCTGGCGATCGGTAAAGGGTGCACAATCGCCGATGCCAGCCCCGCGTCGAGCCGCCTTTGTTCTTTTAGGGGACGAGGATGACGACTAAGGGAATGCCGATTTGAGCGCAGATGGGTCGAAGACCGTGTGGCGCCGCCCCCCTCACGGCGAGTTCAGAAACTCCTGGACCATCCTCGAAGCAATCTGATCGGTGGCCAGGTTTCCGGCATTAACTCCGCCCATCGCTCCCAAATTACACACCACCACCACAGCGAAATCACGAGCGGGCGCCATCCAAATAACACTGTACCACTGCGTGTTTGAGCCGGTGTGGTGAAGAACCCGGCCGGCTCCGCCCCATGATCGATCCAGCACCATCCAGCCGTGTGCGTAGTCGTCGTTGTTCGGTACGGGCGTATGCAAACGCTGCACGGATGCTTTCGCCAGGATTGGCGAATCACGCCGCTCGCCCAGGAGGTGAAATGCCGCGAAACGCGCGAGGTCCAGCACGCTGCAATTAACCGTGCCGGCGGGACCGATCGCAGCCGGATTATCGGCGCCCAGCTCCGGTGGCACGGGCTTTGGACTCCCGTCGCTCATTTGATGCCCCCACGGTTGATCCATGAGCCCGGGAGTTGCCGGGGGACCAAAACTCCCCGAAGTCATGCCCAGTGGAAAAAATACACGTTCCGTGAGCAATTCCTCCCACGGCCGTCCCATCACGGTCTCCAGCATGTGCCCCGCCAACGCAAAACCGGCATTCGAATATTCGTAGCGAGTTCCCGGCTCGGAAGACGGCGGCAACGCGGTTAATCGCTCCAACAATAGTCTCCGTGCGGCCGTCGGACTTCCGGAGAAATACCATAACACCCTCCAAATTCCACTAGACTGCAGATCCGTGGGCGCACCGCCGCGGTTGGTGGTCAGCTGATCCAATGTCACCGCCCGCCACCGCGGATTCATAGCGGCCGCACGATCGGGAAAGATCTCGCCGAGGGTGGAATCCCAACGAATCCTTCCCTCGTCCACCAGCATTGCGGCGAGCGTCGCCGTCATCGCCTTGGTCAAGGACCCCTGGTGCCAGCGATCGTCCAGCGCAACCGCCGCGTTCGTAAATCCCCATCGACGGAGACCCACCGCCCCAATCCCCACCAAACGATTGGAACGAACCACCGCGCAGGCCACGGCGGGAACATTATTTTCCCGGCGGATTGTCTCGATCAGCGCGTCAACCGAGCGTGCACCATTCGTTTCCAGAAGAAAGGAGCGGGACGACTTCACGACCCTCACCGGCGCCGGCGCCGGCGCCGGCGCCGAGCGCCGAACGGCGCAACTCGGAACCAGCGGAATGAGAACCGCCAAGAGAAGCCAACCCAGAGGAGGCAAGGGATTCGATCGAACCATGGCTAAACAATGCCGGACGACGACACAATCTCAAGACAACAGCCATCCCCCTTGGGGTCAGTCAATGGTATTGTACTATTTTCGTGCGAAATGTCGCTGGAGATATTGGCCGGTGATCGACGCCTGGACGCCGGCAACCTGTTCCGGCGTTCCCTCCGTGACAATTCCCCCTCCGGCCTCGCCTCCTTCTGGCCCCAAATCAACCACCCAGTCGGCTTCGGCGATCAGGTCCAAATTATGTTCAATCGCCACCACCGTGTGGCCGGCATCGACCAGTCGTTGCATCACTTCAACCAGCCGGGTTACATCCTGGAAGTGAAGTCCGATGGTCGGTTCTTCGAGAACAAATAGGTCCCGTTTTTCCCTGACTCGGCCTGTGTCCGAGGGACGTGGAAGAACATCCGGGGGTGCTCGCAGGCCGCCAAGCAGGTGGGACACGAGGCGGACACGCTGCGCCTCCCCCCCACTCAGGGTCGGGCTAGTCTGCCCGAGGCGGAGGTATCCCAAGCCGGTGTCACGCAATGCCTCGAGGGGCCTCCGGAGGGAGGGCAGCATCGAGAAAAACTCAATAGCCTCGGCCACGCTGAGATCGAGTACCTGAGCAACCGATTTGCCCCGGTACGTGATCTCCAGGGTCGTTGGATTGAAGCGCGCCCCATTGCAGGTTTCGCACTTTACATGAGCCACCGGCAGAAAATTCATTTCCAGCTTGATGACCCCGGCCCCTTCGCAACGTGCACACCGCCCTTGGGAACTGTTAAAACTGAAGCGACTGGGAGAAAACCCTCGAACGCGAGCCTCCGGAGTCTGGGCGAACAATTCGCGAATTTGGTCAAAAAAACCGACGTAAGTCGCGGGAGTAGATCGAGGGGTCCGCCCGATGGGTGCTTGGTCCACTTCATGAACAGCCTTCACCGGACCGGCACCCGACAGATGTCCCCTCGATGGATCCGCTGCTCCCTCCTCGGTGGAATGCTTCTTGGCCCGGCCTTGACGGCGTCCAGTTTTCATTATTTCGGCGGTAACCTCCGGGACCAGGCACTCCTTTACCAGGGTGCTTTTGCCGGATCCGCTGACACCGGTCACAACAACAAAACGCCCCAAGGGAATACGAAGATTCACCGCCTTCAAGTTGTTCTTGTACGCTCCCGCCAAGACCAGCCAAGGGTCCGCCAGCTTGCGCGCGGATTCCCCTGCGCGATTTCCTGGCGGTCGCCCGACGGCGCGTCGCACACCGCGGCGTGGAAACTGCCGACGTTCTCGAAGCGCCATTCCGGTCAGCGAATCGGGATGCCGAATCAACTGCGCCAACGTTCCGGCGGCCACGACCTGACCTCCATTGATTCCGGCGCCCGGGCCCAGATCAAGGATCCAATCCGCCTGGCGCATGGTTTCCTCGTCGTGCTCCACGACTACCAGCGAGTTTCCGCGTTCCCTCAATTTGCGAAGCGCAACGAGCAACTGGTCATTATCCCGACAATGCAAACCGATGGTCGGCTCATCCAGCACGTAGAGCACTCCGCTGAGATTGGATCCCAATTGGGCCGAAAGCCGGATCCTCTGTGCCTCGCCTCCGCTCAACGTCGTGACCCCGCGGCCGAGTTGGAGGTAGCCGAGTCCCACCTCTTCAAGAAATCGAAGCCGTTCGCGAATCTCCGGGAGAATGTCCCGCCCGATCTCCGCAGCATGACCCGTAAACTTCAATCGATGAAAGGCTCGTGCAGCATCGGACACCGCCGCCTGCGCCAAGTCATCCAGGGTCAACCCCTCCCGGGAGCCGCCGAATCCGGCCCGGGACACACCGGCTACGTTGAGCCGCACGGCGCGAGACTCCGACTTCAATCGGGTGCCGTGGCATTCCGGGCATTCTTCGCGTTTGCCCTCCTGCCATCCCCACCAACTTTCCTCAATCGCCTCGGCATTCGCTCCCCGTTCTACATCCGGAAGGTGGAACAACTCCCCGAAACCACGGCACCGCGGACACCAACCTTGCGACGAGTTGTAGCTGAAATTCTTTGGATCCAGCAGGGCAAAACTCCGACGACATTTTGGACACGCCCGCTCGGTGGAATGGATCGTGCGAAGGGCATGGTTATCCAGGGCGTACAGTACCCCCTTCCCAACCCGGAGCGCCTCATCCACGAGTTGCTGCGGCGTCCGGGCACCTGTCCGGTCGGCCTGGCCGCTCTTCCGTCGAGCACTCGTTCGACCCCGCTCCAGCACGCCAACCACCACCTCCACATCGTGCTCCTTGAACCGGTCCAGTCGAAAGGGTCGATCCGTCCGGTGCAATCGTCCATCCGCCCGAAGCTCCTGATAGCCATGACGCGCCGCCCATGTCGCGATCTCGCTATGGAAACCTTTCCGATTTCGAACGACCGGTGCCAACAGCAGCAAATCCCCGCGCAGACGTGCCTGGGCCTGGAGTCCCTCGCGGAGACGGTCCCGGGTCTGCGCCTCGACGGGCAAATTGCATTCCGGGCAATACTGCGTTCCCAAGCGCGCAAACAGGAGACGGAAGAAGTGGTGAATCTCGGTGACCGTTGCGACCGTGCTTTTCCCACCCCCACGCGAGGTGCTTTGTTCGATGCTGACCGTCGGAGGTAATCCCGCGATCAGATCCACATCGGGGCGGCTCAGTTGTTCGACGAATTGCCGGGCATAGGAATTCATCGAGTCGAGGAACCGGCGTTGCCCTTCCGCAAACAGTAGATCGAACGCAAGGGTGCTCTTTCCGCTCCCGCTCACGCCGGTCACGACCACAAATTTACCCCTCGGGATATCCACCGAGAGATTCTTCAGGTTATGCTCGCGAGCCCCCCGGATTTGGATGGAATCAACCGCCGCACGGGCAACGTCAGTTTCGAACGACACGCCACAAGGGGTAGCACGGAATATCTGGCCGCAAAGTCTGGATTGCTTCCGAAGTCAGAATTCGACACCACCCCATCTGAATCCCCTTGAACGGCACCTCTCCTCGTCCGATTACTCTCCCGTTGCGCTCCCAGGAACACACCACAGCAGGCCCGGCTTATTCTGAGTTTGCTCCCGTTGGAAGGCCTCATATCGGATCAGGTGCACTTGTCCGCTGAACCCTGTAATGATGGCCCCCCGTTTGTGGCGCCTCCCGACACCTTCGACGTCACTGGGATACTGACTCGCGTCAAATGCGGGGTTGGTCCCCCAGGTTCCGCCAAAATTCTTGATGTCCGGCTCCCACATGGCGTACGCCGCGCCGTTGAACGCCCCCAGTTTGTACGTTTTGCCCAGAGCGAGCTTTCCGTAGCCGCAGACGGCCCCATTCATCACGTAGCTCGAAATCCGCTGCCCCCGCTTCTGCCAGCTGATGTGATTGGTCCGATCGAGCGGGCAATTATACACCTTACGACTTTTCAGAAAGGGCCAGTATAAGCCATCTTCAATGTAACTTAATTGATTCGTCTTCTCGGGATCCGGGGCCTTTCCCGCCACCGGTCGATAAAGCCAGCCGGGTCCAAACTCGTTCGCCCAGTTCGGCCAAGGCATAAAGTCGCCGCTGTCCGCCGGATACATCTGCATGGCGAGGGCCAACTGCCGATTATTGTTGATGCAGGCCGTTTGCATGGCTTTCTCTTTCGCCGCACCCAGTGCCGGCAGCAGCATGCCGGCCAGGATCGCGATGATCGCAATGACCACCAGCAGTTCAATCAAAGTAAAAGCGCGGAGTGGTTTCGCTGAAAGCAAAAGGGACCCTTGAATTTTCATATGCGTCGAATGACTGCGTTGCCCACTGCGGATGTCCCTCATCTGAGGCGATCGTTGGAAATTGTCAAGTTTAAACGAGAATCGCCGGTGCATCCCTCCCGATGGTGTCGGAGACGGTAGCGGACGCCGCGCTGCGGTGTCCCCGGGCCGTTCAGGGGCGGCACGAACCGCGCAGCGGCCCTGTCCTCCCGCTGGACGCGGGCGGGGTTGTCGCAGCGCGACAACCTCTACCGACAACTTCGGGATGCACGGAAGAATCGCGCGGCCCACAGATTTTCAATTTCATCTTTGGACTTTCTGCAGGGATCCGCAGACTCGCCGCCAGTGGATCGCCCCGTAAATACGCTCAACAATCCGGACCCGGTGCTGGAAGTCACCCTTCGGCCGTCGCTGTTTGTCGATTTCACAGGGCAGGCCAAGGTGAAGGAGCGGCTCGAGATTGCCGTTGAAGCGGCCCGAAAACGAGGGGAAGCCCTCGATCACATCCTCCTCAGCGGACCGCCCGGACTGGGTAAGACAACTCTCGCCAACATTCTCGCCAAGGCGATGGGTGGAAATCTGAAGACCACCAGTGGCCCTACCATCGAAAAGGCGGGGGATCTTGCCGGCCTCCTGACCAATCTCGAGCCCGGCGATGTCCTCTTCATTGATGAGATCCATCGCCTCCAGAAAACCGTCGAGGAATATCTCTATCCCGCGATGGAGGATTTCAAACTCGACATCATCATCGACCAGGGGCCCAACGCACGCAGCGTACAACTGAAACTACCCCGGTTCACCCTCATCGGTGCCACCACCCGGAGCGGACTATTGACGGCCCCGCTCCTAACTCGATTCGGGATTCGCGAGCGACTGGGTTACTACACGGCGGAACAACTCCAAAAAATTCTGATCCGAGCCGCCCGCCTACTGCAGGTTGAAATCGAAGAAAATGGAGCCATGGAGATCGCCCGCCGTAGCCGCGGCACCCCCCGTATCGCGGGAAATCTCCTCCGCCGGGTCCGAGACTACGCGCAGGTGCGAGCCGACGGGCGGATCACCGCTGCCTTGGCTGACAAGGCCCTGGCGATTCTGGAGATCGATGAGAACGGTCTCGACGAAATGGACAAACGAATCCTGGAGACCATTATCGTTAAATTTGGCGGCGGACCCGTGGGTGTCAATTCCCTCGCTGTGGCGGTTGGGGAGGAGCCGGACACCATCGAAGAGGTTTACGAGCCGTACCTGATCATGGAGGGATACCTTAACCGGACCGCGCAAGGTCGGACCGCAACGGAAACGAGTTATCGCAAATTGGGACTGAAATTCATCGCGGGCAGTTCTTCGGGAAACCAGCCGAAGCTACTATAATTGAGCGTGGGTTGGCGCAAAAAAGGCGGGCTGTGGGATGACACACGGTTTCATCGCCACAGCCCGCCAGTGATCATCTCCACTCGGAGACGAAAATCTAGATCACGACTTTATTCGTCTGATTCACTGCGAAATTATAACTGCTCGTGTTCGGACAACGTCCCCTCTGGCAGTATCCGAGACAGAATACACCCGTGGATCATAGGTTCAACAGGCAGCTACTCGCCATGGGAAAACAGAATTCGGTCAAACAC
Source organism: Akkermansia muciniphila (assembly GCA_945861565.1). GTDB lineage: Bacteria > Verrucomicrobiota > Verrucomicrobiia > Limisphaerales > UBA9464 > SIBK01. The sequence goes on along the minus strand of CAMAUY010000035.1, from coordinate 30,284 downwards.
AACACTAAAGGTGAAACAATTCCGAATCCGATGTCACTTCTTCGGTGCGGACTTGTTGGTCTGGCTACCCTTGAAGAGGGAGCGGAGAGAATCGATCTGAAGCGACCGATTGGTCACGGGTGCCGCGCTGCTGGGCTTCGGCGGTGGTTGGACCACAGGGTTCGCCTGGGGAACGGGTGACGCGGCCGGAACGGGGTTCGCCTGGGGGACGGGTGATGCGGCCGGAACGGTACCCGGCGTGGCAGCACGGTTGGCGGGGGCCGGAGTATTTGGTGCGGCGGCCGGTTGCGTGCCATTCAGCAAATTTCCCAGGCCCTGGAGCAACTTACCTCCTTTTTCAGATACCGTATTTCCCGATTGTCCTCCCCCCCCTCCAGCGGCCTTGAGGGCCAGTTTGGCCAGAGCGAGGTAGTTGAGGTCGGTTTTCGGGTTTCCCAGGGTTCCTTTGAGGGTTAGAAAATCCGGCAACTTGGCGTAAACCGCGTTGGTGGGTGAATCAGCGGGAAGGAGCCCCACCGATTCAGCCAAAGGACGACGTAACGAGACCATGACAGGGGCCACGAGCGTGGAGTTCGTCAGTATTGGGGCCAGGGATACCGTTCCCGAAGACTCGGCCAGAAAAGCCCGACTTTGCACGCTGGTTTTTTGAAAATGAACCTTGCCGGCCGCCGCCGTGGCGTTGACCTGCAAGGCATCAATCGGCGACCGAGTCAGTTCGTCAGCCCAGCTCGAAGTGTCGTTCGCAGCCGGTGGGTTACCGGTAAATTGACCCAGGATACTTCCAAGGGCACCGCTCGGATTTTTAATGGCCGCGGGGATTCCCATAATCACCGATACCACCGTCTTCAGAATGGGGCTCGTCAATTGAGCCACAGCGAGGTTGAGATTGGTGGCACTCATTTCGAAATTGCCAGCCATATTTTTTTCGAGGTTCGCACCCGTAATGCCCCTACCCTGCAGATGGCTCTTCAAAGTGAGCGTCCCAGCGAGGCGCCCCGCAGACCTGGGATCCAAGAGATCATTAAGGGGCGCGATCGGCATTCGGTCGGTCGTCAAATCCAGATCGTAGACATATCCGGGCACGCGGAGGTCCAATTTTACCCGAGTCGTGATCGGCGCACCGTTGAGAATGAGCGAAATCGGGTTCAAACTCACCGTGCCCTGATCCATAACGACTTTCGTCGTCCAATTCGATATGGCGACATCGTGGACAAACAATTGATTGATCCGGATGTCACCCTCCAGTTTTTGAAACGGTAAGGGTACCGGTCCGGGCTCCACTTCGGGACCCGATCTTGGTGGCGTCTCAACTTTGGCCGGAGAAGCGCCTCCGGCCGGATCGCGAACGAAAATGTCGTAGAAAGCCGTCAGATCCAGGCCATCGCTCTGCAATAAAAATGTGCTCGAAATCGGCTTGTTGGTCCCGAGATCAAGGCGTGCCGTGGCGGTGACCTGATTCTTGGCGCGTACGGTCGGGTCGATTGCCAATAAAAGCCGTCGGATCTCGACGAGCGTCCCCCGCATGACACCGTCGCCCGATACCGAGAGTTTCGCCGGTAGTCCGATCGGCCGACCCTTGTCGTGCACGACGAGATTATTCATCTGCATCTCCCCAACCAACTGCGAGTCGCCGGCCGCATCGATGTCTGCGGTCAGATCCAAGTCGATGCTCAGCGATTGCAGGGATTTCGGCCGGAGAGCGGCGGTGAGAAAGGGTCCGAGTGCCGACTGATTGAGATTTCTCGATTTGGCAACCAGCCGGCCCTTTCGGCGGTCCAGATTATAATTTCCGGAGAAATCCAATGCGCCGCCCTGACCGGCCGTGACCGTTGCCCGGGGGATGCGGAGTTCCGAGTTGGCGAAGTCCGCGACCAAGACCAATTCCGCCGGGTACTCGCTAAACGCAAAATCCCCGTACTCTCCAGAGAATCTGGCGAGATTCACGCTGACGGTTAAATTGGTTCCCGCAGGTTTCCCCGCGAGCTGTCCGGTGAACTTGAGCTCACCGGCCCGTGCCGTAAGTCCGGGCACGGGAAACAGACCTGTAACCGACGGGAGTATTGCGGATCCCTTAAACTGAGCGTTGGCGAGATGGGAATCCGGATTAAAATTGACGGTTCCTTCGAGCGCTCCGAGAGCCTGGCCGCCCTGCTGGAGTGTCGCCGAAAATTTGTCCACGGTCACGACTTTGAAATTTTCAACGGCCCCCTCCGCAGAGACCTTCAACGTGGCATTCTCCACGCGACCGCCAGCGATCCGCGCGGACAAATCACGCCCTTCACTACCCAGAGAAAACCGGAGGACTCGACCCTCCTTTTCGGCGTGCACTTGCAGCTTGGCATCGAGGGCTCCGGAAGGCACATCCGGCCCAAGGATCGGGCGCCATTCGGCGAGTGTAAAACCAGCGAGCTCCACGGTGAATGTTGATTCCCGGAACCCGGATCCACCCTTCCCCCACGCCAAGCTCATGGCGCGATCGAGAGCCGCCTTGAGCAGAGCTCGATCCCCCTGCTTTCCGGAAAGATCCAACTTGCTGACAACCGCTGTGCTGTCATCCAGATTCACCGCACCCTGGTAGGCTAAATCGAGATCAATCATGGGCGTGACACCATTGGTTGAAGTCACTCCAAAATTGCCCACCTGAAGCCGTCCGTCCGATGCAATGTTCATGCCGGCACCCGACAGATCCACGCGGCCACTCGCCATCACAGTCGTGCGCCCCAAATCGAGTCCGCCCGCCGTGGCTCCGAGCATGCCGAGCACGCGTCGATCGATGCCCGAAACTTCGTAAGTGAGGTTCCCGTTTTTCTTCGCCAAATCGAGTGGACCACTGACGCGAATTCGTCCCAGATCCTCGCCATTCTGACGAAAACTAATACCCAGCGACCGAATCTCCGTGGGTGTTAGATCGCTCGCCATCACCGCTTCGAGGCCGCCAAAGCTCCGAAACGCCCCTCGGGCCACATTAATGCGATTTGAAAAACTGCCGTTCACGATCCGGGGCTGAAAATCCTCGCCAACGGTCAGGTCCAACCCACCGGCGAGTCGAGCCTCGACGTTGTCGTCGATTGGTTGCACGAACCGTCCAAGCCCATCGATAGTCAGGCGACCCGAGCCGCCATTTTTCAGGTGATCGAGGGCTACGTTCAGGCTGGAAAGTTCTAAAACCTGACTGCCCGCCAGTCCCGCCGGGCGGGTTTTTCGCAACGTCGCATTCCGAATTGAAATGTTGGCCACATCGATTTTTAGCGGTACTGACGCGGCATTTCCGGGCGTCTTCGCCCCCGAATCGAGGGAAGAGAGAAGCCGGTCCAGATTGCTCTTGCCGTCAGCCGTCTCCACCACGGTTAGTACCGGCGCTTCGATCGAAACCTCATGGATACGAATGGAACCGCGGAGAAAACCCACGCCATCATATCGGACACGGGCCGACTCGACGGTGAGGAGCGTCTCCGAACCGGGCGGCGAGAGGCGCAGTCTGCGCAGGGTGACTTGAGAAAAGGGACTCAGCGAGATATCCTCGACGGTGAGATCGCACCCAGTGGCTGCGGATAGTCGCGGCAGGACGACGGCCCGGACAAACGCAGAACTAGTGATGACAAACCACGCAGCGACCAGGATCAGCAACACGGAGGTGAGGATCCACAGCCACCAGCGCCCACGTTTTTTTACGACATCATTCATGCAACAGTATTCCTCTCAAAGGGATTCCCGACCCGCGGCGATTCCTTCGCCCCGACTCAGAGCCGAAACCTAGAGGGAGGAGGACGGGTCGCAAGAGAGTTTCTATTGACGAGAAGACGACTTCCGGGCGGCATTGCAGTCCTATGATCACATTCCCTCGCTTGTTGAGTTTTCGCGGATGGTCGGCTTTTACGGCCGTTACCGCTGGCATCGTTGCGACCTGCACCACTCCGATGCAGTGCCAAGCCGACCCGGACACTCGGGTGTACGAATTACGCGTGTATACCATCAATCCGGGCAAGGCCGACGCGTTGCACAATCGCTTCCGGACAGCCACTCTACCCTTGTTCAAGAAGCATGGAATCGAGAGCGTCGGCTACTGGATGCCCCTGGATCCAGCCGATCAGCGGCTGCATTTCTTGTTGCGTTACCCGAGTCGTGAGGCGCGTGAGGCCTCGTGGAAGGCGTTCATGGCCGATCCCGCCTGGCAGGCGGCGTACAAAGCCTCTGAAGCCGCCGGCCCAATTCTCGCCAAGGGCCCGGAGAATTTCTTTGTTCAATTGACGGACTATTCACCTGCGGTGCAGGTTTCTGCTCCCGGCGGACGGGTCTTTGAATTGCGCACCTACACCACGCCTCCGGGGCGTTTGGCGAATCTGGATGCCCGCTTTCGGGACCATACCGTCGCCCTTTTCGCAAAGCACGGAATGGTAAACTACGGCTACTGGCACCGGATGAGCGGGCAGCCGGAGGCGGAGATCACTCTTCAGTACCTGTTGAGCCATGCCTCGAAGGAAGCGGCAGCGGCGTCGTTTAAGGCATTTGGTGCGGATCCCGCCTGGAAGGCAGCCCACAAGGCGAGCGAGCAAAACGCCGGTGGATCCCTGACGGCTCCTGGGGGCGTGAAATCGGTCTACCTGGTTCCGACCGACTATTCCCCAACCAAATGATTCGAGCCTTGCCTGCATGTTGACGGTTACCGGAAGCCACCATGTTGCTCATCCCCACGAAAGTAGGCCCGAGCCGGATTCACGGCTCGGGCCTGTTCGCTGCGGAAGTGATCCCCCGGGGCACGCCGATCTGGCGTTTTCAATTCGGCTTCGACCACGTTTTCAGCCCGATCGAGTTTGCGTCCCTGCCACGTCTCGCACGCGAGCACACGCGCTGGTACTGTTTTGTCAGTCACCGAAGCGGTGATGTCATTTTGAGCGGCGACCATGCGTGTTTCCTGAACCACGCCTCGATTCCCAATACGGGGACCCCCCGCGGGGCAACCGAACCGGTGACGACCGTGGCGCTGCGCGACATCGCGGTGGGTGAAGAGATCACCTGCAACTATTGGGAGTACGATGCCGATACGCCGTGGAAGTTGGGCCTAGTGCCACCCGATTCCCCTCTCGGAGGCCGGGGTTGACGGGTCAGCCGGACAGACCCGCAAGATATCGCTCGGCCTCGATCGCGGCCATGCAACCCATTCCGGCGGCCGTGATGGCTTGACGATACACCCGATCGGCACAATCCCCGGCCACAAAAACCCCGGGTAAACCGGTAGCCGCCCCCATCGTTGGCCGGATGTACCCCCCATCGTCGAGATCAAGGACTCCGCGGAACAGCTGGGTGTTTGGAACGTGGCCCACCGCGACAAAAAGTCCCGCACACGGCAGGTGCGACGCGACCGCTGTCTTCACATTTTTCAACGAAACCCCCGTGACCTTGTCCGCCTGGATATCGTGCACTGCGATGACAATGGAGTCCCACACCGGCTGGATTTTCGGATGAGCAAGGGTTCGCTCCGCCATGATTCGGGAAGCGCGGAGCGAATCCCGGCGATGGACAAGATAAACTTTCGAGGCAAATCGGGTTAGATACATCGCCTCTTCGCATGCGGAGTCCCCTCCGCCAACGACCACGAGCGGTTGGTTTCGGAAAGCCGGCAGGGCACCGTCGCAGGTCGCGCAGTAGGTGACACCTTTTTTCTCGAGTTCACGTTCTCCCGCAACGTCCAGATGCCGATGTCCGGCACCACTCGCGATGATGAGCGTGCGTGTCTCGATCGGTTCGCCATCGACCACCAGCCGAAGTGGGTTTCCGGAGAGATCCACCTTTTCGACGGTGGCGAACTGCACGCGGGCCCCAAATTTCTCCGCCTGCTTTTGCATTCGGATCATCAGCTCATACCCATCCACTCCCTCGGGGAAGCCGGGAAAATTTTCGACAATGCTGGTGGTCGTGAGTAGACCTCCGGGCAGCGTGCCCGTAAAGCAGAGCGGATTCAAATTCGCCCGAGCGGTGTAGACAGCGGCGGTGAGACCGGCGCAGCCGGTGCCCATGATAACGACTTGTTCCATAAAGAGGTCCCAAGGCTACGGAGTGCTCGCGGAACAGGCAAGCGAGCGACTGCAAGAACCTCCCTTGCAAAAAATTGAACCGTTTGGATCAGGGCGCTGGCTCGGTGCCCCAGAACTGGATCAACACATTCGCCAGCAGGATCAGCAGTCCACCCAGGAGCAAATGCCCGGTCAACGTCTCGTCCGGATAGTCGATCCCGGACAGGGACGAGAGCCAACCGGGTACGAAAAGGCAAAGGGCGCTGGTGAACACAGGCTCGCTGCAATAGAGCAGCCCGGCCTCGGTCGCGGGCAACTCCCGCTGCCATCGATTCATCAGGAGATACGTCAGCAGCGTGCAGGCAACGACCAGCAGCAGAAGAAGAACGACGGAGGCCGGGGCGGAATAGACGCGAAGGAAGTCTGAGGGCTGCCCGGCAAAAATCCAAGCCACCGGAAGGCACACGCCGACCATCGATAAAAACATGACCAGGCTGAAACGGCCGGCGTCGTTCGCAGCATACCGGGGGTTATCGAGCCACAGAATCTGCCCGGTAAAAAACACGGAGGCCGCGAGCGTTTCCCACTCACCGCGTCCGAGGCGCAGGTTTCGAGGGCTGAAATCAGCGAGAACGGTCGCCCCGGCCACCGCCAGCCCACAGGCAAAAAATACCGGGACCGGGGGCCATTTCCGTTGCTTCGCCGCAAACCAGACCGGGATCAAAACACAATAGGCTTGGGTGAAAAACGCGGATGTTGACGCCTTTGTGTAGGCCAGCCCATCGAGTTGAAAAAACATGCCAAGCCCTCCAAAAAGACCCAACCCCACCCCTTGCTGCACCTCCAGCTTGGTGAGTTTGGGAAGTCGCCGTGCCGCCATGACGCAGAGCACTAGAGCGCCGATCCCGAATCGAATCACCACGGCCCACGCCGAGAGGAATACCGAACTGACGCCCGGAACCGACTCATTACCGAGAGAATGCAACGCCTTGGTAAATGGAAAGCTGAATGCCCAGAAAACACAGCACAGCACCAGGACTTGCGCGGCGGCTCTTCGATGCGGGTAGGACGGCATTTGTCGAGGGATGATACGGGCTGCTGGTGCCATGGGCACCACTCGAAACCAACAACTTTTCCATGCAGCCCGTCGCGGTAGGGCCACGCACCTTTTGGCTGGCGCAAGTTTGAACTCTGTTCATAGAGTGACCGTCACAGTCCAATTGACTGATCTCCATGGAAGAAAAACAACGCCGAGGGTCCAGATCCGGCAATTCACGGGACAGCGGGCGCCGTCTCATCGTATGGCTTTGCGCCCTGCTACTTCTCGCAATTATCGGCATTGTGGGGTGGCGCAGCAAGGGCTCTGCATTGTATGCCCGCTGGCGCGATGATCGCCTCATCACAAGTGCCGAGGCCCTTTTGGCGGCCGGAAAAATTAAGGACGCCGGGATGGCGGCTCGTCGGCTCTTTCAGCAGGATGTGAACAATGTGCGAGCCATGCGGATCATGGCTCAAATTGCATCCAAGATGGGTCTTCGGGACACCGTTCTCTGGCGGTCCCGCATCGCGGATCTGGAGCCGGATCGGGTTGAAAGCCAGATTGAACTGGCCCAAGCCGCGCTCGTCTTCCAAGACCTGGTAACCGCCCGGGTCGCGTTGGACCGGTTTCCTCCGAAGGAACAAGATTCCCTCTTTTATCACGAAACTGCGGGAGCGATCTATTATGGACTCCGTGATTTCCTACGAGCGGAATTCCACTTCAAGAAGGCGCTCCAGTCCGAGCCAACGAACGAATTGAGGCAGCTCAATCTGATTCGAGTTCAATTGAGCCTCCCGGAAGAAACCAGCCGGATGGCGGCTCGGGAAATGTTGGGAAGAATTGCCCCCGCCTCCGCAAATTATCGGATCGCCCTCGACCTTCTCACGCGCGATGCGTTGAATCGTCAGGATATTGCGCAAGCCGTCGACTTCAGCGCCAAACTTTCCAGTGTGACCAATGCGGCGTTTTCCGACCATCTCCTGCGGTTGGCCGTTCTGAAGTTCTCCGATCGCCCCGCGTTCACCAACAAACTCGAGGAATTAAAATCGGTCGCGATTCAGCAGCCAAAATCCCTAGCCGAATTTATCAACTGGCAAATTATGAATGGCGCGGGGGCCTCGGCGATGGCCTGGGTCCGCACGCTGCCACCGGAACTGCTCAAGACATTCGGCCCCGGAATGGCCGTGGCGGAACTCTACGTCGCGGTGAACGACTGGTTGGGCTTGCGCAACTGGGTGCGGGGTGCCGATTGGGGATACTGGCAATGCCTGCGATTCGCGTACGAAGCCAGAGCGGTCCATAACCTGCCCCATGACGAACAGACACCCGGTACGATCGCCGGCCTCTGGGCCAAGGCCATCCAGTCCGCCCGAAGCACCGCCAGTCTGCTCGAGACACTCGCAACCTCCGCTGCCAACTGGAGAATGGCCACCCAAGCCGAGGAAACGTTGTGGGAAATTGCGAATGGCATCTCGAGTCAGGAGAACGCGCTGATGACACTGTTCCGCGAATACCTCCTAACCGACAATACATTTGGTCAGTACCGAGTGGCCCGAAAGCTTTTACAGCTGAATAATCGAAATCTCGCCGCCAAGAACAATACGATATATTTGGGCCTGCTCTTAAAACTCGATGCGCCCGACTTGGTCCGCCTCGCGGAAGAATTGTATCAGGCCGCTCCAAGCGAAGCGGTCTATACGACAACCTACGCCTTCGCTCTCTCCCGTCAGAACCGACTCACGGAAGCTCTGACCCAGATGGAAAAGCTGCCCCTTATGGAACTGGACAAGCCCGGCATCAGCTTGACCTTCGGCTACCTCCTGGCCGAGGCCGGCGACCGAAATCGCGCCCGCGAATACCTGACCAAAGCTCAGGCTGGAAAACTATTGCCCGAAGAACAAAAACTGCTGGACGAGGCCAAGGTGAAGGCCCGGATGCAATAGCAGGAGTAAGCTCAAGTTGGGCCCGCGTAGAAAGCGTCCACCTTGGACATGACGTCCCGGTATCCGATGTCCTGTTCGTAAATTACCTTATATTGCTCCATCGCCTCGTCGTGTCGGCCGATCGCGCTGAGAACCGTGCCCAACTGATAGTGCAGGTCCTTTTTCTCCTCATCAAACATCGACTTCTCCTTGATCGCCTCCTGAAGTTTCCGGATTGCGAGATCATTCATACCGCGTTTCGAAAATGCCTGGCCCAGGAGACTCATCGCGGCGAAGCGCTTACTGGGAAGATTTTGGGCCTTTTGCAACTCGGCGATCGCCTCACCGAGTCGACCGGCGTCAAAATACAACACGCCCAATTCATATCGAACCATCAGGTCCGTCGGGTACAATTCCGCTCGCTTCCGGGCCTCTTCCAAAAGGAGAGCCTCGCGCTTCGAGTCAAGATCCGCGCGCTGCGCCGGCGCATCCGCCTCCGCGGTGTCTATCTGTCCAATCTGTTGATCAAACTTCTTCAACCGGTATTCGTGAATCTTTCGCGCAATCTCCGGATCCGCGGTGCCACCCGTGGCCTGCATTCGCTCCAGCTGCTCAATCGCACGCGAGTACTCCTTTCGTTCGGCGTAAAGTTCGGCGATTTGACTCATCAGCTTGAGATTTCCCGGTTCCGCCTCAAGACGCGCCTGGTACTCCGCTATCAGTCTAACCGCCACTTCCGGATCCTTCACCGTTCGTTGCTCCTGCTCCAGAAGTAGGGCTCCACTCTTGTTGCGCAAAATGTCACGATAGGAACCGGTACCCTCGGCCACGTTTTCATACCCCCCTTCAGACATGGTCCGCGTCGCGAGCACGTTTTTCAGTTTCTCGCTCAACCCAGGATCCCGCGGATGAAGTGAAACGAGGTCTCGGAAAATTTTCTCCGCCCTCTCATTTTGCTTCAGTGCGTAGAGGGTGTCCCCGAGCTTTTCCGCCAATTTCCGGTTCGCCTGATTGGCCCGAAAAGCCACCTCCAGCGAGAGGACCGCGGTTTTCGGCATTTGCATCAGGAGCGCGGCGTCTGCCAGCAGTTCATGCGCATCCTTATTGCTCGGATCTTCATTGAGTACTTCTTCCGCAACGATGAGCGCCTCCTGAGGATTGTTCCTCAGGGCCAACTGCCCCTTGGTCAAGGTACTGGCGGCGCCCACAAACTTGCGAAAAAAACTGGCTTTGCCCCCTGACCTCTTGAACTGGGCGGCGCGCAACGCCTGACGACCATCAAAAAACGAGGGCTCCTGGCGCAGAACCGTCGAGAGCAAGGTCACGGCGTAATCCAAGTTGTTCTTTTGAATCGCCGCGATCCCCTTCTCGTACATGTCCCTCAGGGTCACCGAAATCTGGTCTACCGTTTTCTCTGACATGACCCCAGGGTACAGGCTGGAGGATCCATTGCCAATGATCGACGGAAGCGACGCTACACGGTCCCGGAGAGCCGCTACGCCTCGGATCAATCTCAGGAAATAAATGTCCCGCCCGTACCGCACTCCTTCAAAAAATGGCCTCACCAAGCCCTTTGCCCGGAGATTCCGGTAATCCCATTAACCGGAGTTGGAACCACGGATGAACGCCGATAAACGCCGATTCCGGGCGCTCACTCAGAAGCTGAGAGACAACGGCTTCTCCTTATCCGCGTCAATCCGTGTGAATCCGCGGTTCCTCCCTCCGGCAATTTGCGTTGTCAGCTCCATGCCGACGTTTTTGCCCGAGCCGGCTCTGCTTTGCTTCGCGGCTTCGCGTGCGAATCCTACCGCGTGGCTCCGGTCGGGACGAGCCCGATCAAGGCATCGACCCGTTGGCAGGCGGAAAGGGGGTGATGCTGGAACTCGTGAAGATTTTTGTCATGCACCCTACTCTCGTTCCGCGAGAGACGCGCCGCGAATGTGCGATGGACTAATCCACTCGAAACTCACTGCCCAACCCGTGGGTCGACGTCGACCCGCCCGTCAGAAATCTTGAATAATCCGGGTCCTCCAGAAGATGCGCCCGGGAGGAACCCTCGACATTCCGGCGAACCATGAATTTCAATTCGTCGAGATCCGTGGACCAGCGGGCACCGTTGAAGAATTCGATTCCCGAAAACTGGATCTTGTAAAGAGCGCTCGTTGTATAGCAGGTGCCCAGATGCAAATATCCGTACCCGGCCCGCGCGAAATAGGCCACTGCTGAGGTCATCATGTACAACCCGAGGCTGCTGGAGAGATGCTCAAGATCGTAAAACGCGTAGTAGTAATAGGCAATCCGCGGCTCATCCAGATACATCAGAACGCAACCTAATTCACGCCTCTCTTCTCCCTGTATCAGCTGAAATTGTAGAACATGTGAAATGACGGGTGACGCCATCAGGCGGCTCAGCCGTTCCTCGGGCATCACTTCGGCCCCGAATCGCTCGCGCGCAAAGAGCAGCCATCGCCGCCGCCGATCATCCGAATAGTCGAACTCCAAACGTGGGATGAGCTGAACCTCGACATTACTAAACTTACGCAAGATACGCCTGTTTTCGGAGGACGGAGCGAACGCCTTCAGGTGGACTCGAAGGTTACGACAGAGATAGAAGCGATCCAGCCGCGGCGACCCGGGCAGGAAGCCCCGGGCAAAAAAGTCAGCGGGCGTCTCCCCAGCCTCAGGAAATGCCCAAACAATGTACGGATATAGATAGCGCGAATAATCCGGCGGCGCTTCAGAAAAGACCAGGCGCATGTGAAGTAGGGCAGCGTTATTGAATCCACGAACGGTCGCCAGAAGAAAGGGTTCCGCTCACACCGTAAACCGGGGCAGGCGATTTCGCCAGCCCGTCAAGATGTCGTAGCTCACGCTGCCTTTCCATCGGGCGATGTCCTGGGCGGTAATCTCCAGCGCCCCCTGCCCTCCCATCAACACAACTTCATCCCACCGGGCGGCGTCCGCAATGGCGGTAATATCCACCGCAAAGGCATCCATGGCCACCGAACCCAAAATCGGTGCCTCCTGCCCGCGAACGAGCACCCAGCCTGCATTTCGAATCCGTGGAAACCCGTCCCCATACCCGAGGGGAACAATTCCCACTCGCCGAGGCCCCTCCGCCTTCCAGCGCATTCCGTAACCCACGGAGTCACCCCTCTCCAATGTCTTCACCACCGCAAGACGGGCTTTGACGGTCATGACGGGCTCAATGCCGGGAATCCGTCGGCAGACGCTCGACGGGTAGACGCCCAGGGGCAGAATGCCGATGCGGACAAGGTTGAAGTGGGTCTCGGGCAGATCGAGGAAGCCACCGCTGTTGGCGGTGTGGAGCCAACGAGGGGTCAGGCCGCACTGGTGCGCCCGGACCACAACCTCTTGAAACCGGGCCAGTTGCTGGCGGGCAAATGTCTTATCGGATTCATCGGATTGGGCGAAGTGGGTGAACAAACCGTCGCAAACTACGCCCTGCGCGTTCAGCACACCCGAGAACAGGTCTTCCGTCGCGGTCCAACGCGCTCCAAACCGGCTCATGCCGGTATCGACTTTGAGGTGGACGGGTAATCGAGTGCGGAGATCGCGGCCCAGCTGATCCCAGGCCCTCAGTGTGTCGAGCTCCCCGGTCGCAATCGTCAGGCGGTGCTCGGCACACCAGGGCAGCTCCTCGGGCAGCCGTTCGCCGACCATCAAAATTGGCGCTCGAATGTCCGCACCACGCAAGGCAAGCGCTTCATCGAGCGTCGCAACGCCCAACCACTCCGCTCCTGCCGACAGAGCAACACGCGCCACGTCAATCGCACCGTGGCCGTAGGCATTCGCCTTGACGACGTTCAACAGGGAAACGCCCGCCGGTTTGTCGGCGATAATTCGCTTCCAATTTTCGCGGAGGCGAGCCCGGTTGATCTCGATCCATGCCGGACGAATTTGTGCCGGCGGGTTCATGAATTTCCCGGTGGCCAGAGGCTCTGGCCGACATCCTGCCGAAAATAACTGCCGAGACTACGAAGTCGCCGGACGTTTTCGTAGGCCAGCTTTGTCGCGGCGGCCGCCGTCGGCCCCAGTCCGTTGACGTCCGCCAACCGGTGACCGATGGCCCATAAAACCCCGCGTCGATCGCCCTCCACTTCATTCCACCAGATGTCGCAGGTCGGCCGCCCACGACATTCCACCGGCACGCGTGGGCCTTGGAGTTGGGTGTAAGGATACCCATAGCCGGCCAAGGTCACCGAGCAGCCGAAATTTCGACGCGGGATCCACCGGATCTGCAAGGGCTCGTTGCGAACCACTCCACGCAACACGGCCAGAGGACTTCTTAATGAACGCAGGATCATTGTGCCGCTCGTGACACCGAGCCGGACGTTGTACTCCAACACATGCCAGCGATGGCGGTGCCGCATGGCCGTCACTTGCACCGGTCCCCGGAAACCAACCGCGCGAAACCACGGCAACAGCGGCCGAATCAATTCACGTGCCAGCCCGTACTTGTCCTCCGGATCCCGCTCAATCAGTCCGCCCAACGGTGCCCCGGCCACGATGCCGAGGTTGCCATCAAACGCTCGTTTGTACTCCTGATTGGTCACCAGCGAGTACACCTCGCCGCCGCTGACGAGGGCGATGTGGCCGACTTCTGCGCGCCCGAGATATTCCTGGAGAAAAACCCCTTCCGAATCGTTGACCTGACCGAGCCAACTGCGCGTCTCGGCGACCGATTCACAGACGATCGTATGAACCGGACTATGGGGACCGCAGAGAGGATTTTTGATCACGAAGGGACGCCGGTGGCGATCGAGCCATTGCTGCGCTTCGGCGCGATTGGCAGCACGAAACGACTGGGGAAACGGGATGCGGAACCGCCGGCACAGTTGCCGGGCGAAGTCGCGATCCCTTTCCAGCAAGAGTGCATCGCCCGTCGGGCAAAAAATGGGCGCCCGACGTTTGATCAATTCGTCTGCCGCCGGCCATTGCGCCCATTCGATTGACTGCGGCACGATCACCTCCGGCTGGCACCGCTCCAGCCACTCGATCAATCCCCTGCCATGCTGCAAGGGCGTGACAGGCGCAACCTGCGCCGGGGCCCACTGGCCGTAATCCCGGGTCAGACCCACCGCGACGTCCGCGCCGTCCTCCCTCAGAATCGACGCCACCCCGTGCGCAAAACATCCGACGCCGAGGACCGCCACGGAGGGGCGGCCGGTGCCATGCTTGTTTTTTGAGAGGCGAATTTCTGTACCCATTGCCAACGTCGAGCGTTGCAACGGACGACAAACGCTCACTGGCCTAAGCCTTAACCATCGGGTATTCACCGAGTCAATGCGTTACCAATGTTTCGGTGAAATTTCGGTCGCCCACGGCGCAGATTGTTCACAGGGGCTCTCTTTCGGCAGGCTCCCGCTTATCGCCGTCGTCGCTGCCGGTCGGCTTCGTAGAAAAATGCGGCGGCGGCGGCCGCGACATTGAGCGAATCAACCCCCGCTCGCATCGGAATCGCCGCGTGAACCTCGCAGGCCGCCAATACCGCTTCGGAAATCCCGGGGCCTTCCGCGCCCAGCACGACGCAGACATCCGATGCGAGGCTGCATTCACCTAGTTCCCGACTGTCTCGGCCGGGATGCGCTGCCAGCGTCCGGACGCCAGCCGCACGTAATCGGAGCAAGGATCGGGCTAAATCGTCCGACGGAAGATACGGGATCTGAAAGATCGATCCCATCGAAGCACGCACCGCCCGGCGAAGGTACGGATGACAAGTGCCGCCGCCGACCAACACCGCCTGGGCGCCGAGGGCGACCGCACTTCGGATCACGGCACCGACATTCTCGGCATTGGTGATATGGTCCAGGGCAAGCAACAGCCTCGGCGAAGGCAACTCAAGCAGGGCAGTCATCGAGGTCGGAGTGGGCACCCGCGCAACCGCTAGCACACTCTGGAAAATTGAAACGGCGGCCAGATCTTCAATCGACTCGACCGTTGCGACGAATAAATCAACGTTTTCCGATCGTTTCGCGAGCAATTCTTCGTACTCAGCCTGCCACTTTGGCGGTAAGAGCACGGACTGAATCTCGAACGAAGTCTCGATCAGCCGGCGCACCACTTTCTCGCCTTCGGCGACAAAGAAACCCCGTCCCAGATGATCAAACTGTCGACGCAATGTCCGGTAGGGAACCAATTCCGGAATATCGAAGGAACTCAGGTTGCGAAGAACGTACACAGACAGAGGTTAACTCAGGGACCCATTTCTCCAGGTCATTCGGGCCGATCGGAACCGATCTCGATGCGCTTCAATTTCGGTCCGGTCGACGTATCTTCGACGAGCCATCCCATCTCCTTCAGTTCGTTTCGAATGGCATCTGCCCGGGCAAAATCACGCGCTTTCTTGGCCGCGGTGCGGGCATCCAAGAGGGCCATCGCGTCCGCCGGTGTCGGATCCTCCAGGCGTCTGCCGAGGCCCAAGACCTCGTCCAGGCGGTCCCACGTGGCAATCGCGGCCGCGGCCAGCGCGGACGTCACTCCACCCGCTGCCAGCAATCGATTCTGGTCCCGCACCCAGTCAAAAACGACGCTCCAGGCTTTCGAAACATTGAGATCGTCGTCCAGGGCTTCCGTGAACCGAGCCAAAACGTCGACGTTCGCGGAACCGGTTTGAGACGTGGCGAGTCCGCGCAGTTTGGCCACGCACTCATCGATGCGGGACAGCGCGCTCCGGGCGCCGTCGAGTCCTTCGAGAGTGAAGTTGAAGGTTTCCCGGTAGTGGGCGGAGAGGAGGAGTTGTCGAATTTCGCGGCCCGAATAGCCCTTGGCGCGAAGATCGCGGAGAGTGTAAAAATTGCCGAGGCTTTTGCTCATTTTCTTCCCCTCGACCAGAAGGTGGGCGGCATGCAACCAGTACTTTACGAACCGTTTCCCAGGGGGATACTCCAGTGCCCCTTCGCTCTGCGCAATTTCGTCCTCGTGATGCGGGAAGGCGAGATCCTCACCGCCGAGATGAAGATCGAAGCTCGGTCCGAGCAGCGCAGTGCTCATCGCGGAACATTCGAGATGCCAACCGGGACGGCCATCGCCCCACGGGCTGGGCCAGAAAACGGATCCATCCTCCGGGACACGAGCCTTCCAAAGGCCGAAGTCCGCGGCGGCCTCCTTGTCATACTCATCGCCCGAAACCCGTTCACCCGCCCGCATTTCATCAAAATTAAGTTTCACGAGTTGACCGTAACGACAACCGCAGCCCTGGTATTGGGTGATACTGAACCAGACGGAGCCATCGGGAGTTTGGTAGGCGATTCCCCGCTTCAAGAGTTTCGCCACGAGCTCGATCATCTGGGGCATGAACTCGGTCGCCCGCGGAAGGTGATGCGGCATGCGGCAGTTGAGCTCGGCGAGGTCTTCAAGGAATGCTTTTTCGTATTTGCCCGTGTAATCGCGCAAGGAAAGACCGGTTTCACGAAGGCGGCGCAGGATTTTATCCTCCACATCCGTGATATTCATGACGTGCCTGACGGCGAAGCCTCGGAACTCGAGGGTACGCCGCACAAGATCGCTGAACACGAAGGTGCGGAAGTTTCCGATATGTCCGTAGTCGTAAACTGTTGGGCCGCAGCAATACATCCCGACAGAGCGGCCGGTCAGATCCAGCGGTTCAAAGGGTTCCAGGGAACGCGAAAGCGTGTTGAACAATTTCAGACTCATCGGCACGAAGGCGGAAAGTGCGGGCAAACGGCGGATGGAAAAAGGGAAAAATCGCACCTTCCCCCCCAGCCGGTGAATCCAACGTCCACGAATTGCCCTTGAAGATCGCGAGAAGGGTCCCGGCACCGCGGCAGCGTCGATCTTCCCTTCTGTCCGGCCACCCGGGTTGGGCTGAGCGGACGCGCGGCGTTGACTTTAACCGGAGTTTGGAACCGCGGATGAATGCCGACAAACGCTGATTCCGGGCACTCACTCCGAAGGTGAGAGGCAACGGCTTGCTCTTATCCGCGTCAATCCGTGTGAATCCGCGGTTCTCCCCCCGGCAATATCCGAATCGAGTCAGATCCATGCCGACGTTGTTGCCCGAGCCGGCTCTGCTTTGCTTCGCGGCTTCGCGTGCGAATCCTACCGCGTGGCTCCGGTCGGGAAGAGCCCGATCAAGGCATCGACCCGTTTGTTGGAGTAATGGGGGTGATGCCGGAACTCGTGAAGATTTTTGTCATCCACCCTTTCACGCGCTTTTCACCGGTAAATCCTTGACCCTCCGGGATGCGGGAACCAGTCTGAACGACGTGCTTGTTGGGCACAATTCATGCTAGCGCAGCTTAAGGGTCTATTTTCAAACGATATCGGTATCGACCTTGGAACCGCCAATTCATTGGTTTATGTGCGGGACCAAGGAATCGTGCTGCGGGAGCCTTCTGTCGTCGCCATTCAGGCCGGGACGACCAATGTTTTAGCCGTGGGTGAGGAAGCCAAGCGCATGCTGGGCCGCACCCCGGGCAATATCGTCGCCATCCGCCCAATGAAGGACGGCGTCATCGCTGATTTCGAAATTACGGAGGCGATGTTGCGGCATTTCATTAAGAAGGTGCATCACCGCAAGCTGATCACTCCCCGAGTCGTCGTGGCCGTCCCGTCGGGAATCACCGAGGTGGAGAAGCGAGCCGTGAAGGATTCTGCCACCCACGCGGGCGCCCGCGAAGTCTACCTCATCGAACAACCCATGGCGTCGGCCATCGGTGTCGGCCTCCCGGTCCACGAACCGGCCGGCAACATGATTCTGGACATCGGCGGCGGCACCTGCGAGATCGCCATCATATCACTCGCCGGAATCGTGTTCAGCCGGAGTGTGCGGGTTGGCGGAGATGAATTTGACGAGAACATCGTTGCGCACATGAAGCGTGCCCACAATTTAATGATCGGCGAACGCACCGCCGAAGAGATCAAGATTCGCATTGGCTCCGCCTATCCGCTGGAGCAGGAGTTAACGATGGAGGTGAAGGGTCGCGACCTTTCGGCCGGACTACCCCGAACCATCAGCATTCGCTCCGAGGAAATCCGTGAAGCCCTGAAGGAACCCCTGTCCAGCATACTTGAATCGGTCCGTATCACTCTCGAACGCTGCCCGCCCGAACTCTCGGCCGACCTTGTCGACCGGGGAATTGTCATGGCCGGCGGCGGTGCCCTGCTGCGCGGAATCGACCGACTCGTGTCGGGCGAGACCGGTCTGCCAGTGCATATTGCAGACGATCCGCTCAGCGCGGTGTGTGAGGGTACGGGCCGGGTGTTGCAGGAACTGGCATTCCTGAAGCGGGTGGCTTCGTCCTCCACTGCCTGATCTCTTCGAACGGCGTTCGCGCGGGCGTTTTTTCGTCCGACAAAGCGAATGTCACTAAAGCGAATCCATTTTCTGGCGTTGAGCATCGTCCTGATGCTGACGCTGTTGTTGCTGAACCTGCCCGTCGCGGCTAGCACGCGGCTGAAGTTGGGGTTTGGCGGCATTTTTCTTCCACTGTTTGGCCTTGGAGCAGCCACTCAATCCTTCGTCGACCGCGTGTCCTGGAGTGCCGTCCCCCGTCGCACCTTGATTAACGAAATTGAACGACTGCAAAAGGAGAATACGCAACTGCAGTTCGAAGTCGTGCAGGGGAATGTTGTCCGGCAGGAACGGGATCGCCTCGCCCAAGATCTGACCTGGGTCAACAAAGCCCCCTGGAAACTCAAGCCGGCGCGAGTGATCGGGCGCGAACCCACCACGTGGTGGCGAACAGTCCAAATCAACTACGGAGCCCGCGACGGCGCCCGGGTCAACCAACCCGTTCTCACCCCAGGCGGGATCGTCGGGCGTATTAACGAAGTCAGCTACGATCGTTCGCAGGTAGCCCTGGTCGGAGACGCCGACTGCGGTTTGGCGGTTATTGTCGCCGAGACGCGAGACAACGGGATTATCAAAGGGCCTCAAGCTTCGGCGGAGTTTGGCTTGATGGAAATGTCCCTGCTGCAGAACAGCCCGCAATTGATGGCGGGCCATGCCGTGCTCACCAGCGGTCTAGGCGGTGTATTTCCGAAGGGTATTCCGGTCGGTCGAGTCGCCGACACCCGCCCCATGGAATCGGGCCTTTTCACCACCGCCCGGGTTCAACTGGGGGCAAACCTTAACCGACTCGAGGAGGTGTGGATCCTGTTATGAGTCGGGTGCCACTCATCAGTCTGTTCGTCACGGCCTGGCTGGCGACGTATGCCCAGACCCAGTTTCCGATCGTACGTCTCACCTTCGGGATTCCCTTCTGCATCCTGCCAGCTCTGGCGGCCTACGCGGCGATGAATCATTCCGTCGTTTTCACCACGGCATTTACCGTCCTGACCGCTCTCGGCCTGGATTCCCTTTCCCCGAACCGCCTCGGGGTCTCGGTGCTGCCTTTCTTCCTGTTCGGTTTTATAGCGAACATCCGCCGTCACGTTCTCCTGAAGGATCAGCGCTATACCCAATTCTGGCTGGGCTTTTCGGGCGGAGTACTTGTCCCGCTCAGCACGCTCGCCTTGCTCTTCCTTGGACAACGAGAGCCGGTTTTCGGTGCCGCCACCCTCCAGCAACTAATCTTGCTCGGACTTCTCAACGGCATTGCCTGCCCGATTTCCTTCTGGTTCTTTGATCATATCCATCAGGCTTTCGACTACCAGCCTCTCGCCATGCCCAGCTTCCGCCCAGATCGGCAAATCAAGCGAGGTCGCACGTGATCCCCGCCGCCTGAGCTCCTCCCGGCCTCACCCTCCGCGATGATATTCTTTGACCAACTCAACAAAGTCGACCGCGCCCTCCGCGTGCTCGCCTGGGGTGTGCTGGGAGGGATGCTCGTGTTGGCCGTTGGCCTATGGCGGGTGCAGGTGCTGTCCCGAGCCCGTTATCAAGAGAGCGTCCGCAACCAAAGTTTTCGCACCGTCCGCGTACCCGCAATGCGTGGCAGAATCCTCGATCGCGTCGGCCACACCCTGGCCGACAACCAGCCGCGCTACCGCCTGGAGGTGTATCTGGACGAGTTGCGTCCGCAATTCGAAATCGAGTACCAAAAGCAGCGCCGCAGCGTGCTAAGTCTTCGCGGCCAGAATCCGCAAAACAACCCCGGCCTGCTCACCCGGATCGTGGCCCGATTCCGCCACAAGCGAGTGGTGGCACTCATTGCTCCCAACGAGATCGATCAGTTGAAGCGTACGGCTCGGTTCCTTGTCACCAGCAATGTCGTGGCGCAGGTCAGCCAGCGCTTGGGTGTACAGCTCGCCTTGAATGAGCCGTGGCTCTATAAGCATTGGCGCGAAAAACGGGCCTTGCCGATGACCATTCTCGATCGTCTGACGCCGACTCAGATCGCCTTGATCACAGAACAAGGCTGGTCGATTCCTGGCGTCGAACTCGAATTGCAACCCCTGCGGCGCTATCCCCACGGCACACTCGCCGCCCACGTCCTCGGACACCTGCGCCGCGATGAAGACTATGACGAAGAGGGAGGACACTTCGATTATCGGCTGCGGGATTTTGCCGGCGCGGTGGGTTTGGAGAGAGCCTTCGACTCGGATTTGCGCGGCAACCCCGGAGCGAAGGCGATCCTTGTGAACAGTGCCGGCTACCGCCACCGGCAGGCCGAAAAGGTTTTGGCGGACGCCCAGCCAGGAAAGACACTCGTCACCACGCTCGACCTCGAACTGCAACAGGTGGCCGAGCGCGCTTTGAACTCCGTCGGACCGGAAACCCGCGGAGCGGTCGTCGTCATGGATCTCCGCAATGGGGATGTGTTGGCCATTGGCTCGGCCCCCTCCTTCGAGCCGGCGCAATTCTTGGATGGCATCAGCCAGGAAGAATTCGCCCGATTATATGATGAACGAACGCGACCGGCACTGAATCGCGCCACCAGCGGTGGCTATGCGCCGGGTTCGATTTTCAAGATTGTCACCGCATTGGCAGTGCTCGACAGCGGGAGGGTGTTTGATAGCCGGTATCAAGTTCCAGTCGACCCGGAACGCCCCGGCCGAGGCCACTATCAACTCGGGCGACGCTCCATTGGCGACACCGCGCCCCCGGGCGAATACGACTTCCCGCGCGCGTTCATCAAGTCGAGTAACACCTACTTCATTGATCATGCCCTGAGAATCGGCCTCCGTCAGGTGCTGGACACCGGACACCAGTTTCATCTCGGCGAGAAAACCGGACTGAAAACCGGGGAGGAATCGACTGGCTCCTTCCCCAGCTACGACGAGATCAAAAATCAGTGGACATCGGGCAATCTGGCCAATGTCAGTATCGGGCAGGAAATCACGGTGACACCGTTGCAGATGGCGGTGCTGGTGAGTGCGGTGGCAAACGGCGGCACCGTTTTCTGGCCGCGAATCGTTGATCGTCTCGAGCCCTCATCGGCCTCCTCCTTCGAGCCGCCGTTGACGGTGAAACCTGGCCAGATCCGCAGTGAAGTCGGGATCGCCGCCCGACATTTTGAAAAGGTACGCGATGCCATGCGCGAGGATGTGGCTAGTCGGGAGGGCAGTGGGCACGAAGCGCTCGTGGAAGGGTTTGCGGTCTGTGGAAAAACGGGCACTGCCGAGGTTAAACAAGGGAACCGGCTGACCGACAAGATCACTTGGTTCGCAAGCTTTGCGCCGTTCGAAAGCCCGCGCTACACGGTGATCGTCATGGTCGAAAGCGGCGGCAGCGGCGGCAAGACCTGTGCTCCGGTGGCTCGTCGTATTTATCAATTTATCCACAATCGGGAGCGGAGCAAAGGACGTGCCGCCGTGGCGTGGAACGGAGGGACTCCGTGACTCGCTCGACCGCTCAATTCCAGACCGGTTCCCCGATGTTCGATCCGGCGTTGAACCAGCGGGAATCCGTCGTGGAATGGCCGCTGTGGTTGGCCGTGTTTGGTCTGATGCTCATCGGAGCTGCCTTCATCTTCAGCGCGACCGGCAATCAAGAATTGGCACGAAACGCGGCTTGGTACGACGTTGCCGCTGTCCGCCAGCTGCTGGCCGGCGTTCTCGGACTCGGCGTTGTGGCGGTCATGAGCCTGATTGACTACCGACGTCTGGCCCGGTGGGCCTTGGTCGGATACTGGATTTCCATGCTGCTGCTCGCCGGCGTATTTCTCGTCGGAGTCGAACGTCTCGGCGCACGCCGCTGGATTGATTTTGGCCCGATTCAATTCCAACCCAGTGAGTTTGCCAAACTGGCATTCCTCTTCGCCCTCGCCAGCTTTCTCTCCCGCCCCGCCGATGAATTGCGGTCGCCCGAGATTTTCGGCAGCGCCCTCGGCATGGCGCTTCTGCCGTTCGTGCTGATCTTGAAACAGCCCGACTTGGGGTCAGCCCTGGTCTTCATGCCCATGGCGATTGTGATGATGTTCGTGGCGGGAGTCCCCAATGCGATGTTGGTCCGGTTCCTTGCAGGGGCGGGCCTCCTCGTGGCCCTGGTACTGGTCGACGTCCTCTTCGCCCCACAGGGATGGCGGTTCGTCAAGCTGGAGGACTATCAACGAAGACGTCTTCTGGTCTATTTCAACCTGGACACCACCCCGAAAAATGCCACACCGGAGCAAATTCGTACCTCCCGCGCTCAGCAGGCCAAGGATCGCTATAACGTCGATCAGGCGATGATCTCCGTGGGCAGTGGTGGCATTTCCGGCAAGGGCTGGCGGCAGGGCACCCAAAGCGCCCTCGGCTATCTGCCACGGGCCGTGGCCCATAACGATTTTATATTTTCAGTCATCGCGGAGGAGAAAGGTTTTCTCGGCAGCCTGACCGTCCTCGGACTTTATACGATCGTGCTCTTTACCGGCATCAAGATCGCCAGCCAGGCTCGCGACCGTCTCGGCCGGATCCTGGCCGCCGGTGTCGTCACCCTCCTCTTTACTCACGTCTTCGTAAATATCGGCATGAACATTCGACTGATGCCCGTAACCGGCATTCCACTGCCGCTGCTCAGTGCAGGCGGAACTTCGGTGCTCTGCTCGTTAATCGCCATCGGCATCCTCCAGAATATCCACCTCTATCGCAGAAATTACTGACCCAGCAAAATGAGCTCTCAACGATTCAGTCGCCGCCAGGGCGCGATGCGGTTCAAACCCAAGGGTGGCCTAGGAACCGCCACCGCCAAACCCACCCAGGAGGCTGCTTCCGCCCGCAAGGAAGCCCTCAGCGAAGCCACTGGCGAAGAACAGTTCTTCGACATTCGCCGCCACGAAATAGAAATTCGCCGATCGGAAAACCGTGCCTTTGGCCTGCCGGAAGACAACGTCGATCAAACACCGGATCCGGTCGCCGCCGATGGCAAGGATCGTCGCTACCGCGAGCCAGACCTTTCGGTCCCGGCCGAAGTGCATGAAGACGACGGCCACGAGGCACCCAAACCTCCCGCCGCTCCCAAATCCCTCTTCGGCAAGGCCCGGGCCGCCGTCCAAAAGGTCGTTCGCAAAGTTCGCGCGCTCATCAAGCCCGAGCCCAAAACGATCAAGGAAGTCGTGATCAACGCGGAACCGCTCGAAACCCGTGTCGCGGTCCTCGAAGACAGCAAGCTCGAAGACTTTACCGTCGAGCGCACCAACGCTGAACGCCTCGTCGGCAGCATCTACAAAGGCAAGGTTCGCAATCTCGAAGACGGCCTCAAAGCAGCCTTCGTGGACATCGGCTTCGAAAAAAACGCCTTCTTGCACTATTGGGACATCATCCCCAACGGCTTCGATTCCAGTGTCGAAATCGTGGAACGTTCCGAGACGGAACGGAAACGGCGCCGGGAAAAACCAAAGATTACTCAGAAGGATGTTCCTCGTCTCTATCCCCCGCAGAGCGAAATTGTCGTCCAGGTCACCAAGGGCCCCATCGGCACCAAGGGCCCCCGAGTCACGACAAACCTATCGCTGCCCGGTCGCTATCTCGTCCTGCTGCCCAACTCCGATCAAAGCGGTATATCCCGCAAAATCGAGAATCACGAAGAACGGCAGCGGCTGAAGAAAATCGTCCGGGAACTCGCCATTCCCGAAAATATGGGCGTCATCGTTCGAACCGCTGGCGAAACCAAACGGCGCGCCTATTTCGTTCGCGACCTAGCCTTGTTGCTGGACGAATGGAACCAGATTCAACGGCGCATCAATGAACCGGGCTCGGCCCGCTGCGTCTTCCAAGAACCGGACCTGATCGACCGTACCATCCGCGATTTCCTCACCGATGACGTCAGCCGAATCGTCGTTGACGATCCCCGGAAGTACGAACACATCCGCACCAGCATTGGAAAAATCAGCCCGCGTTCGGCCAAGAAGGTTCACTTCTATAACGAGGCGCAGCCATTGTTTGACCGGTTCAACATTTCCAAACAACTCGACAACGCCTTCAGCCGTCAAGTGCCGCTCAAATCCGGCGGCTATCTGATCATGGACGAAACCGAGGCGCTCGTGGCGATTGATGTCAACACCGGCCGGCACAAGCAGGCGGGTATCAAGGATCACGATTCCACCATCCTGCGGGTGAACCTGGAGGCAGCCGATGAAATCTGCCGGCAACTGCGCCTCCGCAACATGGGTGGAATCATCGTGCTCGATTTCATTGACATGAAATCACGCAAGGATCAGCAGGCGGTCTACCAGCGGATGAAGGATCACCTCAAGCGGGACAAGGCGCGGACTCACGTACTGCCGCTCTCGCAACTCGGTCTGATGGAGATGACGCGGCAGCGTCACACGGAAAGCGTCCGATCGGCGCTCTACGATGATTGCCCGCACTGCCGGGGACGGGGGGTGGTCAAGAGTGCGGAATCCTTGAGTGTCGAGATTCAACGCAAACTAACCCAGATTATGAAAGCGAGGCCGAGAGATGAGAGTGATTTCCAGCTGCGGATTGCCTGCAACCCATTGGTCTTGGATCGCCTCCGCACCACGGATGAGCGGTTGTTGATCGAACTCGAAAAGAAATTCTTCGCGAAATTAAGTTTCCGACCCGAAGTGACGTTTCACAACGAGCACTGGAGGATATATAACGCGATGACGAACGAAGAGATCGCCAAATCGGCCACCTGAACCGCCTGGGCGGGCATCGACAGTCCGGTAATGGGCTTTAGGCTGAAGGGTCGACTCGCGTCGGTCTGGTGGTGGCCAAGCCTTCGACATGGCCGTTCGCCGAACACAACCTCCGGGACTTCATCCTCCCATTCTTCCGCGAGTTTTAAGTGCGCCAGACGGAACGGGTGTAAGACAAAAATCTGATTCCGTTGAAAAACAGGCCATTTTCTTGGCATGAAATGTCTAGGTCGCTGCAGGGCAGGACTCCCTCCTGCCGGTTGCGGGAGTTTTTGACTCCGCGAACCCGAATACTCGCGCGAAGTCGCGAAGCAGCGAAGAGAGCAGGAATTGGGAAATCCGCCGACGGGTGTGCCCTTTGGCGCGACCTATCGCTGCCGAAGTAGGTTCCCGCGGCCGCTTTGCTTTGCTTTCCTTCGCGGCTTCGCGGCTTCGCGTGCGATTCCTACCGCGTGGTTCCGGTCGAGGAGAGCCCGACCCGGGCATCGACCCGGTTGCAGGCGTACTGTGGGTGATTCTAAAACTCGTGAAGATTTTTGTCCTGCACCCGACGGAACCTGCCGCCCCGCACGGACTTGATTTGGCGAACGTCGCAACGTATGCTGAGAGCGTCGTGGAGCAACCCATCATCAATGTCGAGGAAAGGATTGACCGCTTTGTCGGGCGTCGAACCAAGGCGCCGGATGCGCTTTCCGTGGCTGGCAGCACGAAGGCAGATTCCATCGCCTGGCGCAAAGCGGTTGGCGGCGTGCGGATTCCGCGGGGCATCCATCGTTTCAAAAGCCACGCGGAAGCGGATCAATGGTTATGGCGGATGATTGCCCGGCCAACGAACTAGAACCGCGGGAGCCGACGCTGGAAGATTTGCGGGATTTGTGCCGTGAACTGAACCAGCGAGCCGCGAAGTATGTTGTCATTGGCGGCTTTGCCATGCGCGCTGCCAACTACATCCGCGGAACGATGGACGTGGATCTGATTGTGGCGACCGACGCGGAAAATGAGGCCAAAGTTTATTCCGCCCTTGCGACTCTTCCCGACAACGCCGTGCGCGAGTTGAGACCCGGCGAGCTGCAACAGCACACCGTTATCCGCGTCGGGGACGAAATCGTTGTTGATTTGATGCGGTCAGCGGGGGGCATTGACTACGCCGAGGCCGCCAAGGATGTAGTCGTCCGCGAAATGGATGGAGTGGTGATTCCGTTCGCATCGCCACGGTTGCTCTGGCGGATGAAAGTGGTGACGCACCGGGAAAAGGATGCGGGCGATCTTGTCTTTCTGCGCCAGTGGTTTGCCGCACGGGGCGAAGAACCGCCAAAAATTTGACGGTCGGGAGAAATGTTTTGACGTGGGTTCGCAACTTCATAGAGTCGCGCGAATTCAGCCGAATGCGTCAACAATTCTCTCCCAACTGTGCGGTATAAATAGTTCCCGGAATTCTCCCGGACCGACGAGTGTTCATCAATCAGTATATTGCTACATTCGCCCCCGCCTTCACCCATGTCTCACCCGTTCAAATCCGCGCACCCCGTGGCCTCCGCCACGCGCATCACCGTCAGTGTTCCCACGCCGCTCCGGAACTGCTGCGCCGGCGCGCCGGAGCTTTCGCTCGAGACGACGAACCTCCGTGAAATGCTTGAGGAGCTTGAGCAGCGCTATCCGACACTTCATCGAAGCATCTGCGACGAGACCGGAGCGGTGCGCCGGCACATCAATTTGTTCGTGAACACCCAACACATGCGCGACCGCGACGGGCTCGATACCCCGCTCGCTGCGGGCGACGTCGTCACCATCATGACCGCAGTTTCAGGAGGTTAGAAGGGGGCAATATTATGGGCGACCGAATCATCCTATGCATCGGAACCAAGAAGGGGCTTTTTGTCGCCGAGTCGTCGAGGACCCGGCGTGGCTTCACCCTGCGCGGCCCGTTTAACCAGGGCGTCGGGGTCTATTCTGCGCTGGTCGACACCCGTGGCACGCCCCGACTCTATGCGTCAAGCTGCAACCCATTCTTCGGCATGAAAGTCCTCCGGTCGACCGATCTCGGGAAGACTTTCAAGGAGACGAAGTCGGCACCCGCCTTTCCCAAGGACGACGGCCGTGCGCTGGCCAACATCTGGTCGCTCGAGCCGGGCAAGGACCGGAAGGAGCTTTTGTGCGGCGTCGAGCCGGCCTCACTGTTCCGAAGCCGCAACGGCGGCGATTCCTGGGAGTTGGTTCCGGGCATCAGCAACCATGAGCACGCGCGCAAATGGCAGCCGGGCAATGGGGGGCTTTGCATGCACACCATCCTGCGTGACGGGAATCGCGTGCATCTCGGCATCTCTACCGGTGGCCACTATCTTAGCGAAGATGGCGGCGAGACCTTTGCGGCCGCAAATAAAGGCGTCGGCGCCGGGTTTACGCCTGATCCGTTTCCAGAGTTCGGCCAATGCGTCCACAAGATCGCAGGCCACAAGGATGCACCGGGACGGCTCTATATGCAGAATCACGGTGGCTGGGCCGAGTGGGACGGTCCGGGTGGGCGCCGGCCGGACATCGGCGTGCTGCGCAGCGACGACCACGGACACACTTGGCGCTCCATCGCCAAAGGACTCCCGTCCGACTTCGGTTTTCCGATCGTCGTTCATCCACACAACCCCGACACGCTCTACGTGGTGCCACTCGAGCCCATGGCGCGCACCTGTCCCGGCGGTGTACCGGCCGTCTGGCGCAGTGAAAACGGCGGCGACTCATGGAAGAAACTCACCCGAGGGTTGCCCAAGAAAGACAGCTACTTCACCGTCTTGCGCGATGCGATGGACATCGACACCTTTTCTTCATCGGCCCTTTATTTCGGGACAACCACCGGCCAACTTTGGATGGGTCGTGACGGCGGCGAGAAATGGGAATGCTTATTTGAGGCGCTCCCGCCCATTCATTGTGTGAAGGCAGCGGTCGTTTGACGATCGGATGAAGCATCGCCTTGTCAGGATTGAGGACGCGGTGATGATTCTGGAAGGTGCTTTCTAGCTCTCAGAACCGCTGCTCCGGAGCCCGAAGATACCGGCGACGAGAAGCACCCCGTGACTGGGTGAGCGGTGGACCCAGAACCCCTTTTTCTCCATTCCAAAAACCGCTGTCCCGTTCCGCCCCGGTATTTACTCACCTGCCTCCGAACTGCTACAGTCTCCCCGATGTACACGCGCAAGGCATGGATAGGTCTCGCCGCCATTCTTCTTTTTGCCGGCTGCGAGACGGCCTACTACGCCACGATGGCAAAGTTTGGCTATGAGAAACGTGACCTCCTGAAACGGGCTGTTCAAGTCGCCCGCGACGAACAGAAGGAGGCGGGCAAGGAGTTCAAGGATGCCATGACTCGTCTCAAAGAACTCTATGCCTTCAACGGCGGGGATCTCGAGCGACAATACTCCCGGCTCAAATCAGATTTTGACGCCTGCGACTCGCAAGCGCACACGGTCCGAAAACGGGTCGCCGATATGGACCAGGTCGCCAACGACCTCTTTGCGGAGTGGAATCAAGAAATCAGCACCATGTCCAATGGGTCACTGGCCAGCGATAGTCGAACAAAACTCGCCGAAACGAAGTCACGCTATGCGACCGTTTCCTCTTCCCTTCATTCTTCGGAGGCAACGATGGAGCCCGTCCTCCGCCAATTCCGCGATCACGTCCTGTATCTGAAGCACAACCTCAATGCCGCCGCGATCGGCTCTCTCAAAGGCGAAGCCACGACGATTCAGAATGACATTGGGCGCCTGCTAGATCAGATGAATCGTTCCATTTCGGAGGCCGACGCTTTCATCAAAACCCTAAAATAGGGCTCTTCGCGGAACACCTTACGAAAAGCGCCGAGCGGGCAGTCCTGAGGCGGAAGCGGCATCGTTCCTGGAGAGGAGATTTTTCCAAAAAATGGACACGAATTGTGACCCTGAACCAAAGCACCACCTCACCCGCCCTTCGGGCACCCTCTCCCCCACTCGGAGTGGCGGAGAGGGCGAAGCAACGGTCGGTTCCTGGAGAGGGAACACCCCCGAACACCGGCGGCGCGTTGTGGCTCCTGAACGGGTAGGGGCGTGCTACCGCGCCGCCGGCCGATCGGCAGGTCGTCGTCGACCCGACCCGGTTCATGCAAGACCCCCCTCCACCCATTACGGCGACGGGAAGAGCAGGGTCCCGTTGATGGTAGTCCGCCCGGCGGGACCGTTGGTTCCGAACGAACCGCGAATGGGGTCAGTTA
This sequence comes from Akkermansia muciniphila, assembly GCA_945861565.1. Taxonomy (GTDB): domain Bacteria; phylum Verrucomicrobiota; class Verrucomicrobiia; order Limisphaerales; family UBA9464; genus SIBK01. The sequence goes on along the minus strand of CAMAUY010000035.1, from coordinate 1,068 downwards.
TTGGTATTATTCACTCATGAGTAACCATTTACATCAATGTTCCCTTGCGCCAGCGGTACAAGCGATTGTTCACATAACTCGCCGCTCCGTCATTTGCGCCAGCAATTCCTTGCGGAAGGATTCCTCCCCCAGACACCACCCACGTCGGATCGCCTTATATTCCGCACCAGCTTCTGCGCCGCGCCGCGCTTCCACCGCCTGTTCCAACACCTCCCGACCGGCCACACTGTCCTTGGGGATTCGATATTCGCCCAGCAACCGATCCACTCGTAATTTGCGGGCCATGTCCCGCAGCGTGATGATGTAATGAAAAGTTGTTAATACCAAGAACTGACTCCTTTTCGCGGTGCGCAGGTGGACATGCTCATGCTCTCCAAGGGCAGCCCTGAAGCGCCGCCGCCGGGGATGCTCCCGCCCGGCTTTGAAAATAAAGTCATGCATGCGAGCTTCCGCATCGGAGGAACGACTCTCATGGCCTCGGACGGGTGCGGGGAAAGTTCGAGTTTTGAGGGCTTCTCGCTTTCACTCTCGCTGCCGACTGAAGCGGAGGTGGACCGCGCCTTTGCGACCCTCGAGCCCGGTGGGCAAGTGCGTATGCCGCTAACGAAGACGTTCTGGTCGCCGTGCTTCGGGATGCTTACGGACCGCTTTGGCATCGGCTGGATGGTTACGGTCGCACCTTGACCGCTCAACGGTCAGCGGCAAGGGCGATTTAATTTGTCGCTCGCCGCCAGAGGGGGTTCTCCGGCTTTGCTCCTGGCGGTGAATGAAGCAGTTGATCGCCGGAATTCGGCGACTGAGGACGAAACCCGGGCGGTGGCGCCATTATTGATAGCAGGACACCGCCTGAAATAGCTGAGGAACGGCTCTCGGTCGCTCCGTAGGGGCCGGTTTCGCCCCCGGCAATCCTCGAGTTCGACGAGCGAGGTGAACGACCGTCCTTACCCCGCCGCCAACCGCCGTCAGTGAGGGGCCGCAGGTTGCGTCGTGTCGGCGAGCAACTTTACGGTGCACCCTGGCCTGTTCATCTCTACCCGAAGACGGATTTTTTCAAATCCCGTAACGTGT